>CAVGWX010000001.1:0-66623 GCA_963633085.1 Prevotella sp. CAG:279
AGCCAGCTTCTCGATGGCGCCGTCGTCGGCAGCGTCGACGATTTCCTGCTTGCGGGCGACCTGCTCGGGAGCCAGGCACTCGACCGTGGCCAGGGCGGCGGCAGGCGCGTTGTCGGCACCGGCGACGTCCATCGGCTTCTTGCCAGCGGCCAGGATGTCCTTCATGCCCGGGATGCGCGGCTCGGCGACATCGGGGGTGACGGAGATGACGGCGGGCAGGGAGACCTCGACGGTCTCGGTGCAATCCTCCAAAGCGCGCACGACGGTGGCCTTGTCACCGGCAACCTCGACCTTGGCAGCGGCGGTCACGACGGGCCAGCCGAGCTTCTCGGCGAGCTGCACGTCGACCTGCTGCACGTAGTTGTCGGCGGAACCGTCGCCGCACAGGACCAGGTCCACGTCGCCGGCCTTGGCCAGAACGTCGGCCAGAGCAGCAGCGGTGGCAGCGGCGTCCAGGTCGGCCAGAGCGTCGTCGGCAGCCATGTAGAGGTGCTCCATGCCGCGAGCCATGACGTCCTTCTTCAGCTTGGAGTTGTCGATGTCCTTGCCGCCGACGGTGACGGCAACGGCCTCGTCGGCGAGCTGGGCACCGAGCTCCAGCGCGTTCTTGTCATACTCGGAAATGGTCAGCTTAGCCTTGGAGAAGTCCAGCGTGCGGTCACCCGCGACCTGGACGTCCTGGGCGTCGGGAACGGCCTTGAAAGCCACAGCGATCCTCATGGAATCCGTCCTTTCGTAAAGACAAACGGTAAGCTACATTCAGCTCGCACCTACGGCAAGCTAGATGCTAAGGGGTAACGATAGGGCGCCCTGCGCAGGCGCAAGGTGCCCTATAACACATATGAAGCTTTATTCGGCGTACTTCTTGGCGACCTGGCGACCGGCGATGTAAGCCATGATCTCGTGGGTGCCGCCACCGAACATGTTGCCGCGCATGTCGGCCCACAGGCGACCGACGCGAACCTCGGTGGTGTAGCCAAGGCCGGCGTAGATCTGCAGGGCGGCGTCGGCGACCTCGAAGCAAGCGGAGCAGCCATAGCGCTTGAGCATGGCGCTCTCGAGCTGCACGGACTGACCGTTGTCCATCATCCACAGGGTCTTGTACAGCATGTTGCGGGTGTTCTGGACCTTGATCTCCATGTCGGTGAGGAGCTCCTGGATCATCTGGAGCTTGGAGATCGGCTTGCCGAAAGCGATGCGCTGGTTGGCGTACTTGGCGGCATCTTCCAGGGCAGCCTGAGCCAGGCCGACCTGCTCGGCGACGATGTAAGCGCGCTCGACCTCGAAGTTCTTCATGAGCATCATGAAGCCCTTGCCCGGCTCGCCCATGCGCTGGTCCTCGGTGAGGACGACGTCGTCAAGGTAGACCTCGCAGAACGGGATGCACTGCTGGCCGATCTTGTGCAGCGGAGCGGTGGTCACGCCGGGCGTGTCCATCTTGACCATCCACAGCGACATGTTGTTGTTGTCGTGGGAGGGATCCTCGTCCTTGGCGATGACGATGGTGTAGGGCAGAACGGCGCCCATGGTCACCCACGTCTTCTGGCCGGACAGCTTGTAGGTGCCGTCAGCCTGCTTCTTGGCAACGCAGGTCATGGAGCGGTTGTCGGAACCGGCGCCAGGCTCGGAGATGGACAGAGAGGCGATCGGCCAGCCGGTCTCCATGTAGTGCTCCATGGCTTCCTGCTTCTGGGCCTCGGTGCCGAACTCCATGATGTCGAACATGGACAGGGAGTTCTGATACAGGATGTGCATGCAGCCGCTCTTGTGATAGAGGCGCTCGAGCATAAGGCCGATGGTCACGCGATCCATCGGGATTCCGCCGTACTCCTCGGGGATGCCCATCAGACCGAAGCCGGCATCGCGATACGCCTCGGCGATCTCCTGCGGCATGCCGTGATCCTCGTACATCTTCTTGACAACGTCCTCAGTGAAGTAACGCTCGCAGAACTCGTCCACGCTTTCGAGCAGCATCTGCTGCTCATCGGTCAAATTGAAGTCCATCTTCTCTCCTTGTGCTCGAACTTGCTTACAGCTCTTGCTTCACGACAGCGCACAGCTGTCGCCTTCGTCGAGTATCATACGCGCCGGAAAACGAGGAATGACCGGTCAGATTCTTAAAAATGTGTATATCTTTACCCAAAATGCCGTATATAGGTAAAAGCTATAAATGGGACCACGGTTCCATAGATTCCGAAAATAATTTAATCTACCTGGGCTTTTGCAAAGGCTCGCCCAGTAATCGACCGTTGACACCAGAAAATCGAGCATCCCGCTACATGCGGTCACTTGTTCATAACTGTCCATCTGACCTATACTGCATACATCGCACACGAAAGCAGAGATTACCGCCATCAGGCATTTTCCGCCTGCATCGAATCGCAAAGGAGCGTGCACGTATGGGTTCGACCGACACCATGGCGCTTTTGGGTAATTCGTTCATAGAGCTCGCCGAGCATTCCCCTATCGAGAAGATCTCGGTTTCGGACATCGTCGCCGCTTCGGGGAAGAACCGCAAAACCTTCTATTACCACTTCGAGGGCAAGGAAAACCTCATCCGCTGGATCTTCCGCAAAGATCTCTCCGATGCGCTTGCGGCGAGCGTGGATGCGGAGGAGCTGGTCTACGAGCACCAAGGCTTAGGCACCTACCCCACCTTACCTTATTATGTATGCAGAAAAGTCGGCGTGCGCAGCTTGGACGGATCGGCCTTCTGCGAGATCCTTGCCACGTGCCTCGTGAACCGTCGTTCCTTTTACAGCAAGGTGCTGAAATTCACCGGCCCCGACAGCCTGCAGGCCTATATGAGGCACCTTTATGTCCCGGCGCTCACAGCCGACATCCGCTTCATCCTGTCCAACCGCTACCTTTCCGATGCGAACGTCCGCTTCCTCGCGGAGTTCTACACCGGGGCCATCCTTACCTACATCATCGAGAAGGTGTGCGACCCGACGTGCACCGATATCCTCGGCGACGTGAAACCGTTCCAGAACATCGTTCACTCGTCGCTGGAAAGCGAGATCAAGAAGCAGCAGCTGCAACGGGTCCTGTGAACGCGGGCTAAAACGCCGAAAATATACAGCCTATTCATAAATTCTGCCTATGGTTCGCGATGTTCGCAGAGCGTGGCGGTTATTGGACTGCGCAAGGCAGGTCGAACGAAAATAGTATCCAGATACCTTACGTAAGCCGAGGGGTTGCGGCTGGCAAAAAGGAGCATCGGATGATCACCGACCTGAAGATCAACGAGGAACAGAAGAAGCGCTACTACGAACGCGGCTGGTGGAGAAACGAAACCATCGCCGACGTGTGGGCGATGCAAGCGGAAAAGCACCCGGACAAGGTTTTCGTCACCGACGACCAGGGGACGGCGCTTACCTACCGAGACATCGACGAGATGTCGAACGCCGTGGCCGCATGGCTGCATTCGGTGGGCATACAATCCGGGGACGTCGTGACGTTCCAGCTTCCGACCTGGGCGGAGTTCTGCCCGGTTTTCATCGGCGTCGCGAAGATCGGCGCGGTGATGCACCCGGTGGCCCGCAATTACAGCGAGGCCGATCTCGCCTACATCATGAACAAGGTGGGCACGCGCGCCTTCATCTGCCCGACGTACCACCACACGACCGACCATGAGCAGCAGGCGCTCCAGGTCGCGCGCGACGTGGAGACGCTCGACGAGACGCGCATCCTTTTCGTGCGCAAGTCCGGACCGGCGCCCAAGCATGAGGGGCCGACGCTTGAGGGCCTCGGGGTGGCGCAAAGCCTGCCGGCGGGCGCCTCGCGCGCCGGCGCCGACGACGTCGCGGTGATCCTGTCCACCTCCGGCACCACCGGAAAGCCGAAGCAGGCGCTGCTTACCCATAACAACATCCTGTTCAGCGAGCGCGCGTTCATCGGCGGGCTTGAGCTTGGCGAAGAAGACGTCATGTTCATGCCAAGCCCCCTCAACCACGCGACGGGCTTCTTCCACGGCATCATCTCCCCCCTGCTTCTGGGCGCTTCCACGGTGCTGCAACAGGATTTCAAGGCCGATCGCGCCATCGAGATCATCAACGAGCATGCCTGCACCTGGTCGATGGGGGCCACGCCGTTCATCTACGACATGCTCGGCTCGATGGAGCGCAACCGCACCTCGATACCGACGCTCAAGCTGTTCCTTTCCGGCGGCGCTCCCCTTCCCGGGTCTCTCGTCAGCTGCGCCAAGGCGCACGGGATCACGCTGTGCGAATGCTACGGGTCCACAGAAAGCTGCCCTCATATCTACGTCCCGCCGAAAAAATGCGCCGAATGGAACGGCGCCTGGTCCGGAACCACCCTTGAGGGGATCGAGATCCGCATCGTGGACGAGAAGCGCCAGCCGGTGGCTGCGGGCGTGCAGGGCGAGGAAGCCAGCCGCGGCCCGAACGTCTTCGTCGGCTACCTCAACGACCCCGAGCAAACAGACGCGGTGCTCGACGACGATGGCTGGTTCTACAGCGGGGACTTGGCCACCATCGACGAGGAGGGTCGCGTCCGCATCAACGGGCGCAAGAAGGAGATCGTCGTGCGCGGCGGGGAGAACATCTCCACGCGCGAGGTCGATGAGGCCGCAAGCGCCTGGGACGGCATCGTCGATCAGGCGACCATCGGGGCGCCCGATGACAGGATGGGCGAGCGCATCTGCCTGTTCGCCGTCGCCAACCCCGACAGCAGCGAGATGCCGAAGCTCGAGGATCTGCTAGACTTCCTGAAGGCGCAGGGCGTGTCGAAGAGGCTGTGGCCGGAGCGGCTCGAGCTTGTCGACGAGATACCCCGCACCGCGACGGGAAAGGTGCAGCGCTTCAAGCTCGCAGAGGAGCTGAAACGCCGCATGCAGGCGCAATAAGATGGGGTTAACGGGCTGCAGCGAAGCGTTGCAGCCCGTTTTGCACAAGACGAGGAGGACATCATGGCCAAGGGAGCCAAGGAATTCAGCATCACGAGAACGCGCTCGTCGTTCAAACCGCGCGTCAACGAGGAGGATATCCCCTTTTTCGACGACGGCTTCGGCAACGTGCTCGTCGGCGTGCAGGGCGCGCGCGGCGTGGAGCTCACCGACAACCCCCCTATCGAGGTGCGGCATATGCCGTATGCGCACCTCAACGAGCGAACGGCAGATGGCGCTTGCGCGCCGGCGAAGCTGGCAAGCGAGGCCGACCTGCCCGAAGGCTGCGAGCTCGATTACCAGATCAACGGCGGATTCAACAACAACTGCATCATAGTCACCTGGGACGACACGGCCGAGCACAGGCTTGAATGGGTGATGATGAAAACCTTCACCGGTTCCCAGATGAAATATGCGCTGCCCAAGAAGCGCAACCGCATGGTATTCGCGCTCGCCGACGAGGACGCCTTCGTGTACTGCAACAAGGAGCCATGCGTCGAATGCGGCTTCCGCTGCAAAAACGGCTTCGTCCTCTACGCGGGATTCAAGGATTTCGGCATCGTCCGCAAGCCGGTCGAGCGCATCAGCATGCTCGGGATCATCGGCGACGGAGGCCTGGAGGCGGGTACCACCGACCACCGTTCGTAAAGGAAAAGACACCGTTCGGCAATTGCTTGTTAACCAAAGCGTTACCAACAAAATTTCGCGGATCGGCCCCGAATCGCATGGCGAATTCGGGGCCGATCCGTTTCGTACGTGCATGTTGAAAACAAGGTTTCCCCAGTTCATTTGGGTAGTATTTGCACAACGAAGGTTTCCATAAAAAACAGCAATGGATTGCCGGAAAAACGCGGGGTCGCGTCTATTGGCGCTTGCGAACGATTGTGAATAGTATGTGAAGCGGTTGAGCATGCATCGGCTTTGGAAAGGGTCAAAGTCAATGCATGGTTGATTGACCAAGGGTTTGGGCTCGAAACTGTTTCATCGTAAGGAGGAGGAAAGAGTGAGTGCAGCAGCTCAAGTAGCGAAGAAGTACATGTTCGCAATCGCGACCGTTTACATGTGCTATCTGACGCACGGTGTTCAGGCAATCATCCTGAGCCAGAACAAGGTTAATTTCTATACGCAGTGGGGTTACACGGATGCAGCAGCCGGCGCGGCCGCCGTTTCCATGGCAATTACCCTGACCGGCGTTGGCAAGTTTGTCAGCGTGTGGATCGGCGGCGAGGTTTCCGACCGTATCGGCCGTAAGCTCCCCACCGTCCTCGGTTCCATCCTGTACGCGATCTGCTTCATCCTGTTGCTGGTCACGGACAACTTCTATGTGGCTTGCTTCGCCGGCTTCCTGTCCGGTGTTGCGACCTCCGGCTTCTGGGACGGCGCTCTGTATCCGGCAATCGCCGAAGCCAACCCGAAGTACGCTGGTTCCACGACCATCGGCATCAAGGCCGTCATCTCCATCTCCGGCATCATCTACCCGCTGTTCGCTGCCATGAACTCCGGTGATAGCTGGCACATCAACATCTGGATCCCGATCGTCCTGTCGCTGATCTGCGTCGTGCTGTCCGCCATCACGCCGTTCGTGTACGACGACAAGCGCAAGGAATCTGCTGGTGGCGACGACAAGTCCGGCGCCAAGAACGAGGCTGAGGCCGAGATCCAGGCTGCCAAGGACGCCATGCTGCAGAAGCCTTCCGGCATGACCAACTTCGTGACGCTGTTCTTCGGCTTCGTCATCATGTTCATCATGTACGGCGCTCAGCAGTACACCAAGGCCTTCGGCCAGAACAACCTCGGCCTCGACTCCGTCGCCGCCGCTGGCCTGACCTCCATCTACACCGCCGGCTCCATCATCGCCGTTCTGTTCTGGGCTGTCATGATGGGCAAGCTGCGCTGGACGCCCATCAAGGTCATCCTGATCGACGGCATCCTCGCTTCGCTGGCTCTCGCCGTCGTCATCATCGCCCTGCCGCTGAACCTCGGCGCTGGCGCGGTTTACTTCGGCATCGCGGTCCTCGGCTTCTCCGCCGCCGGCGGCATGCTGCAGACCGGCGTCACCCTGCGTCAGCAGATGTGCCCCGGCCCGCGCGGTCGTAACGTTGGTATGTACTACACGTTCATGGGCTTCGCCTCCGTGTTCCTGCCCGGCATCGTCGGCGCTATGACCGGCGCCGTCGGTGAGACCCAGGCTGTGTGGATCATGATGATCCTGCTGCTCGCCGCTTCCCTGCTCTCCGTGCTGATGAGCGCCTATGTGTGCGCCCAGTACAAGAAGCAGTTCGGCTACAGCGCCATGGAGCCCCAGAGGGACTAACACGCACATGCTCACGTAGCCCAATTCATAAACCCTTTGCTCAACGAAGGCCCCCGGATTCCGGGGGCCTTCCTCGTATGTTCGCAAACGATTCCCGCATATCGGGATCGTTTTATGCACAGCAATGATGACTCAAAGCTAAACGTTGCGGATATCGCTCAATAAAACTTGAGCTCACCCCCCCCGAGATGAGGATCGTAGGCTAAAATTAACAGCTGTGCGTCAGCTCCACGCAGACGGACCGAATTCTCGCAAGCAAACCGTCGGGAGATTCTTATGCCTTCCAGCTCATCTATCGCAGACAACAGCACCCTCGCAAGCAAGCTCGCATTGCTCGAAGGCATCCTCGACGACTCGAACCAGCTGGTGCAAATGTCGTACCTCGACGACATGACGATGGTGTATGTCAACGGGACCGCGCGGGCCTTCCGCGGCGGTTGCGAGGATTACCACGGACGCCACTGCTACGAATACATGATGGGCTTCGACGAGCAATGCCCTTTCTGCCCTCTTTTGACGCAGGGGTCAAAGCGCAGCGCCTGCACCGACGTGGACAACGGGCAGCAGGTGTTCTCGGTGAAGACGACGCTGACCGAATGGGAAGGACGCGCGGCCTTCGTCGAATACGCAACGGACGTGACCCCGAATCGGCGAGCGCAGCAGGGATTCGAGACGCAGATGAGCACGCTTCTGCAATCAATCCCGGAAGCGCAGGGCATCATGCACCTCGACCTCACGCAAGATAAATGCATCACGGTAAGCGGGTCGGCCAAGAACAACTTGAAAAGCGTCCAGTCCGACGTGGCGGTCGACACGACGCTAGCGCAGACGTTCGCGTTCATCCCCGACGAAGCGATGCGCCAGGAAATGACGGGGATCTACAACCGCAAAGCCTTGATCTCGGCATACGAGAACGGCACGGTAGAGATCAGCCGCGAGGTGAAATCGTATTTCGACGACATGAGCGTCCGCTGGGCCCGCATCACGGCGCGCATCCTGCAAAACCCCTCGAACGACCACCTCGAATGCATCCTGTACGGCATGGACATATCGGAAGAGGTGAACCAGCGAGACGCCTACGAAAAGCAAAGCCATCATCAGCTTGCGCTCTTCAACACGCTGGCCAGGGACTACCTCAACGTGTACCTCGTCGACCCGGACGCCGACAAGGTGAAGGTGCTCAAACTCCAAGGGTTCATGACGTCGACCTTATGCGGCGAAGGCGACGTCGAATACCCCTACCAAGCGACGTGCGAACGCTACATCGCCGAGCGAGTGCATCCGGACGATAAAGACATGATGCGCCGCGCATTGAGCATCGAGGCCGTCAAGCAGGCGCTTTCGATGCAGGAAGAATACGTGAGCTCCTATCGCATTCTCGATAACGGGAAGACGCATTTCTACCAGTTCAAATATGTCGTCGCCGAAAACAACGAGGGGATCCTCGCCGGATTCATGAACGTCGACAACACGATCGCCGCCGAAAGGGAACAGCAGGAGCTCCTGAAAACCGCGCTTTTGTCGGCCGAAGAGGCGAACGCGGCAAAGTCGACGTTCCTCTCCAACATGTCCCATGACATCCGCACGCCCCTCAACGCCATCATCGGCTTCAACGAGCTCGCGAAAAAGCATGCGGACGACCCCGAGGCAACCCGCCGGTATCTGGAAAAGGTGACCATCTCCAGCAACCATCTGCTCAATTTGATCAACGACGTGCTTGACATGAGCCGTATCGAAAGCGGGCAGGCGCACGTCGACAAAGCGTGCATACACCTGCCCTCGATGTTCAATGAGCTGCACACCATCATCGCCGCAAACGCCAACGCCAGCGACATCACGCTCGTGTTCGACACCTCGAACATCCAGCACACGCACGTGATCGGCGATGAGCTGAAGATCAAGAAGATCCTCATGAACATCCTCGGCAACGCGGTGAAATTCACCGAGGCGAACGGCACGGTCACCTTCATCGCCGAGGAGCGCAAGCTTCGCACATCTCGCTACGCCCACTTCCTCTTCCGCATCAAGGACACCGGGATCGGCATGAGCAGCGAATTTCAAAAGCACGTCTACGAGGCGTTTTCCCGCGAGAACCACGAAAGCCGCGACTCGACGAGCGGCACCGGGCTGGGCCTGAGCATCGTGAAAAGCCTCGTGAACATCCTCGATGGATCGATCCATCTGGAAAGCGAGCGCGGGGCGGGAAGCGAGTTCACCGTGTCGCTGCACCTCGAGATCGCCAACGCCGAGCAAGGGGACGTCAAAAAGGCGCCGAGCAAACAAGCGAAGGCCCAAGGCTTCACGAGCAAGCGGGTGCTTTTGGTCGAGGACAACGAGTTCAATCGCGAGATAGCCTTCGAGATGCTCACCGAAGCGGGCCTTGAGGTGGACACCGCCGAAGACGGGCGCATCGCCGTGCACAAGATCGTGCAGGCGGTGGGCGGGACCTACGATGCCGTGCTGATGGATATCCAGATGCCGAACATGAACGGTTACGAAGCGACGCGCGCCATCCGCAACCTTCCCGACCCCACCCGCGCGAACGTGCCCATCATCGCGGTGACCGCCAATGCGTTTTCCAGCGACCGCGATGAGGCGCTTGCGGCCGGGATGGACGGGCATATCGCCAAGCCCATCGACGCCAAGCTGCTCATCAACAAGCTGCACGAGCTTGCGGGCTAAGCGCGCATCTGGTACTTCTCCAGCACCATCGGCGCGGCGATGTGCACCATGATCTGGTCGGTGCCTTCCGCGATCTGAAAACCGCGGCAATCTTCCCAAATGGAAGCCACGCGCTGCGAGCACGTGTACCCGCGCCCGCCCATGATCTGCATCGCATCGGATGCGACCTCGGTCGCGGTTTTGGGGACGTAGCGCTTGGCCAGGGCGACGGCGAGGCGAACCTCGTGCTCCGGCAGGCCCTCGTCGAGCATCCAGGCCGCACGGTACACCGAAGCGCGCATGTTCTGCAGCTTCAGCTCCATATCCACGATCATCTCCTGCACCAGCTGGAAATCGGTGATGGGCTTGCCGAACGACTCCCGCGTCCCGGCGAACGCGATGGCGTCCTCCATGGCCCCCTGCGCGAGCCCCAGCGACGTGGCGCACGCGAACAAGCGGCCGATCTGGAAGAATTTGAACAGCTGAGGCCATCCGGAGCTCTTCCCGTGCAAGCGCCAGCTCTCATCGAGCCTGACGTCGTTGAACACCACCGTGGAAAACGGCAGCATGGACTGCCCCACCTTCTGGATGGGATAGACCTCGACCCCCGGCGTGTCGTGCGGGACGAACCAAAACGACAGCTCGGGGTGCTTTCCCGCGGGCTTGTCGGCATCGATGGCGGCAACCAGGAGAAACGGCGCGTATTCGCCGTTGTTCACGAACACCTTCGTGCCCTGAAGGAACAGCTGCCCGCCTTTCGTGCCGACGGACGACTCCATGCTCATGAGGTCGGAACCCGACTGGGGTTCCGATATGGCGAGCGCGAACGCCAGGCGGCCTTCGCTCTGATAGTTCTCGCGCATGGACTTCGATTCTCCCCCGCCGGCGAATTCCTCGAGGATCTGCAGGTTCAGAAAATCGTTCATGAGCGGAAGCGACGACCCGCTTGCGCGGGCAAGCTCTTCAAGCACGAGCACCTGCGCCATGATGTCGTACGTTTCGTGGTTGCGACGGTGGATGACGCCGAACCCGTTGAAATCGATGTTGACGAAATCGCGGACCACCTCGTCGGGCAAGCCCTCGTCGCTTCTCCACTGGGTTACGTTGTCGAAAGAGAAATGCTGCTCGGCAAACGCGCGCACCGCGGCAACAAGCGTACGGTAGTCGTCCGTCAAACCGAAATCCATGTACCCAACTCCCTTCCAGAGAAGCTGAACAAACGAGATGAAGATCAAGGCAAACCGCTCATAATTTTACACAGCTTGCGCACTATGGGTATATTTTGCGCAGGAAATACCGCCTCCGCAACCAACAAAGCCGCCAAACCGTTTATCGCCGCGATGCATTCGCACCTTTTATGAATGCGAAAAGTTTCATAGCATTGACGAATTGGAAATGCCCCCAACCGAAGCGCACAATATCTACAAGGACCAAACCCCAAGGGAAACGCCTTCCCAAGGAAATTGGCCGAACGCTTCGGGAGTAAAAGAGCGATGCCCGGGCAACCGGGTACCAAGGAGGTAGCGATGTTACCATTGCAAGGCGTTAAAGTCGTTGATCTGACCACGTTTCTGGCCACGCCGACCACCGGTCGCGTGCTCGGCGAGTGGGGCGCCGACGTCATCAAGGTTGAGGCCGCCAAGGGCGATCCCGGCCGCGTGAACCAGGCTGCCGTGTTCGGCATGCCCTCCAGCGACGACGAGAACCTCGGCTTCGACATGTCCAACATGCACAAGCGTTTCATCTCGCTGAACCTGAAGTCCGAGAAGGGTCTCGAGGTCATGCACAAGCTGCTGGCCGACGCCGACATCTTCATCACCAACAACCGCGCCAAGTCCCTCAAGAAGATGGGCTTGGACTGGGATAGCCTGCATGCCAAGTACCCCCGCCTGATCATGGGCCACGGCCTGGGCTATGGCAAGAAGGGTCCGGAAAAGGACGCTGCCGGCTTCGACGTGACCTGCTACATGGGCCGCGGCGGCGTTTTCGGCACCACCGTCAACAAGGGCGACGCCCCGATGATCCCGACCAACGGCTACGGCGACTTCCAGTGCTCGCTGTTCCTGGCTGCCGGCATCCTGGCCGCCTACGTTGGCCGCGAGACCTCCGGCGAGGGCGATTACGTCACCTGCGCGCTGCAGCACGCCGGCATCTACGCCCTGTCTACCGGCATGGTTTCCGCTCAGTACGGCAACCCCTACCCGAAGAGCCGTCTGGAAGTCAACAACCCGCTCAACAACGTCTTCCGCTCCAAGGATGACAAGTGGGTCGTGCTGTGCCTGCCCGAGTACGACCGCGATTGGCCGCGCGTCATGAAGCTGATCGGCCGCGAGGAGCTCGCCGAGCACCCCGACTACAGCGTGTGCACCACCGTCAACGCCAAGGGCCTTGCCCCCGAGGTCACCAAGATCCTCGACGACGGCTTCGCGCAGTTCACCCTTGACGAGCTGCTGAAGATGTTCAAGGAAAACGACATGCCCTGCGAGCCGGCTCAGACGCCGCTGGACATCTACGAGGACGAGAACGCCCTGGTCAACGGCTACATCGAGCAGGTGCCCTACCCCAACGGCGGCAAGTGGTGCCCGACCGCCCCGGTTCAGTTCGAGCTCGAAGAGGTTCGCCCGCTCAAGCCGACCGGCAAGCTCGGCAGCGACACCGAGGCCGTCATGAAGGAACTCGGCTACACCGAAGAGGAGTTCAAGGCTGCCGAGGCCGACGGCTCCGTGTCCGGCCCGATCGATCTGGCTGTGCTGCAGGGCAAGTAAGCTCGCAGGCAAAACCGGAACCTGGCCTGGCAAAGTCAAGGCTCAAAAGAACCCCTGGTCTGCTTTGACCAGGGGTTCTTTCTGTTTATAAGGCAGTATTCATCCCCTTTGGCGCACCTATTGGTTTTCCCTATGATTGCAACCCAATTTCCAATACGCGGCGAATTGGAAATTGGGTATCGAGCATCACATAATAGAAACAACAAAGCTGTTGGGGCTTTGGGTACACAAACGTTGAGGAGGTTTTCGATGAATCCGAACGCCAAGATCACCGACGAGCAGTTTGAGGCTTACCTCAAGCAGGTTCGCGAACTGGTCGAAGGTCCTTTCGAGGAGATCCAGAAGGAAGTTGAGGTGACCAACACCTTCCCGCAGGAGTTCTACGATCTGGCCATCAAGAACGATCTGTATCGTTTCTACATGCCCTCTCAGTACGGTGGATGGGACCTGAACGAGCTCGAGATCCTGCGTGTGCAGGAAGAGTTCTCCCGTGGCCCGGGCGGCATGCGTATGCACCTGCATCACGCCGCTGACATGAACTGGCGCATCCTTGATGACTACGGTAAACCGGAGCTCAAGGAAAAGTACATGGACAAGTTCCAGGACAAGACCATCTACTGCAACTTCGCCATCACCGAGAAGACCGGCGGCACCGGTGCTGACCTGCACACCACCGCCATCAAGCAGCCGAACGGTCACTACCTGCTGAACGGCGAGAAGTGGCTCATCTCCCACACCGACTGCTCCGACTTCACCTACGTCATCGCTGTGACCGACCCCGAGTCCGACAAGGATTCCCGTCTGTCCGCCTTCTTCGTGCCGAACGACGCTCCGGGCTTCGAGATCGTCGAGATGTCCCACATGATGGGCTGCCGCGGCGCTGGCCATGCTGGCCTGAAGTTCACCAACGTGGACCTCGACCCCATCTACCTGCTCGGCGAAGAGGGCCAGGGCATGGAAGTTGCTATCCACTCCCTGTCCGTGTCCCGCGTGCACATCGCCATGTCCAACCTGGGCATGTCTCAGCGCATGCTGGAGCTGTCCCTCAAGCGCGCCAACCAGCGCATCACCTTCGGTAAGCCGATCGCTTCCCGCCAGATGATCAAGCAGAAGATCGCTGAGATGCAGAAGATGATCCATGTCCTGCGTTGCGCCATCTACGACTTCGCTCGTGACTACGATCTGGATCCGAAGAACGAGTACATCACCGAGAAGGCTGCTATCTGCAAGCTGTTCTCCATCGACACCGTCAAGCTGGTGTCCGACGAGATGCTCGAGATCTTCGGTGGCGACGGCTACTTCGAGGACGAGCCGCTGGGCCCGACCGAGCGTCTGTACCGCGACTGCCGCGCTATGTGGCTGGAGGAAGGCGCTCCCTGCGTGCAGCGCATCACCATTGCTCGCGAGTGCCAGAACCACAACGGCGTTGTCAAGTACAACTTCTAAGTCGTACTTATCGCCCAGTCTGCGTCAAGCAGCATAGCGATTCCGATCGCAAAAGGAGCCAATCTTATGGTTGGCTCCTTTTTTGTATGCACAAACCATGATGAAACCGCTACACTGTTCTGATAGCGTCCCAGAAATATGGGTAGTTGCTTGTCGTGGAGGTGTGCATGAATCTGCCGCAGTTGTACTATTTCAAAAAGCTCGCTGAAGTACAGCACTACACCAAGGCAGCCAAGGAACTCTACATCACGCAGCCGACGCTTTCCAACTCCATTTCGCAACTGGAACGCGAACTGGAAATCCCCCTCTTCGAACGCGAGAACCGCAACGTGAAGCTCACCCGATACGGGCGAGAGTTCTACCAGTACATCACCGAGGCGCTCAACGCGCTCGACAAGGGCATCGACATCGCCCACGAGCATGCGGGCTCGCTGTCGGGCAGCATCGAGATCGGCACCATCTACACCATTCAGGGGGACTATCTACCAGCACTGATGTCGGCTTACCGCCAGGAATACGGCACGAGCATCACCACGAACATCTACCAGGGCCTCACCCTGCCCCTTATCGAGGATTTGGAGAAAGATCGCTACGAAGTCGTTTTCGCCGCGGAGGTGAAGGGCAAAAGCGACCTCACCTTTATCCCCGTGTTCTGCCAGCAGCTGGTGGCCATCATGTCGAACGAGCACCCGTTGGCGCAAAAGCCCGAGCTGACCTTCGAGGATCTTCAATCGGTCAACCGGCTCTACTCCTACCCTCCCGAAACGCCTATCGGATCAGAGGTGCAGGCCACCTTGAAACCGGAGGGCATGACGACCGTCGCCCCGTTCTACAACGACGAGATCACGCTTGCGAGCATGGTCGAGTCGGACCGCACGTCCGTCGGCCTTGCCTTGAACACGATCGGCTTGCTTCCGTTCAAAGACAAGATCGTCAGCAAGCGCGTACACGGCATCAAAGACGAGTTCCACCCTATTTGCATGGTGTACAAGACGAGCGCCTTCAAATCGCGTGCACTCGAGAATTTCATCAGCTTCGCGAAGACGTTCTCATGGAACAAGTCCCCTCGCCATGCGGACACGCCGAAGAGCAGCGACGACTCCAAGGAGCCGGACCCACAAAGCCCCGACCGAAACGCTTCGCAAGTAGCATAAGGCCAAGGCGCGCATCCGCCGATGAATGTTCCATTTCCCGTTTCAATGATTGGCATGCATACCATTGAAACGGGCGCGAATACCACTCGTTTGCATGGACAACCGCGCTTTTGAGGACGAAAATAGAGCATATCCGTTCTCATGATTGGAGAGTGCCATGGCAGACATGAAGGAACTTCCGAACATCACCGGCCACACCGAGCTTGTGGGCCTGGTGGCCACCCCTATCAGGCATTCGCTTTCGCCGGCGATGCATACGGCTTCTTTCGCGCACATGGGCGAAGACATCGTCTACCTGTGCTTCGACGTTGCCCCCGAGCAGCTTGAGGCGGCCTGCGCGGGCATGCGCGCGATGGGCTTTCTGGGCTACAACGTCTCCATGCCGAACAAGACCATCATCCATCAGTATCTCGACGAGCTGACCCCTGCAGCCGAGCTCATGGGCGCGGTGAACTGCGTCGATCTGCATACGGGCAAGGCCGTTGGCCACAACACCGACGGCGCCGGCTTCTGGCGCAACGTCACTGAGCACGGCATCGACCCGAAGGGCAAGAAGATCACCCTTGCCGGTGCCGGCGGAGCGGGTTCCGCCATCTTCACCCAGGCGGCCCTCGACGGTGTCGCCGAGATCGATGTCTTCAACATCAAGGACGATTTCTTCGCAACGGCCGAGGAGCGCTGCCGCGTGCTTTCCGAGCGCACCGGCGCGAAGGTGACCATGCACGACCTTGCCGATGTCGACGACCTGGCCAGAAGCGTCAAGGAATCCTTCATGTTCATCAACGCTTCGCGCGTGGGCATGGCTCCCGACCTTGACGGCAACCTGCTGCCCGAGGATCTGATGCGCAGCGATCTGGTGGTCGCCGACACCGTCTACAACCCGCTTGAGACGAAGATGATCACCCTTGCGAAGGAGCACGGCTGCACCGTCGTTCCCGGCCTGGGCATGATGATGTGGCAGGCCGCCATCGGCGAGGAGATCTGGACCGGCAAGCAGATGGACATCCCCTACATCGAAAGCCTGTTCTTCTAAGCCATAGATACCTTTCAGGTTTGCGAAAAGGCCGCACACGCAGCGCGGCCTTTTCGTTTCGCAGCAACAAAAAGGCCCGGAACGGTTGTTCCGGGCCTTTTACGGTAGCAGGGTTACCTACTTGCGATGCTCCGCCTTGTCGCTCAGAAGGCGGTTCAGGGCGTTGAGGTACGCCTTCGTGGAGGAGACGATGATGTCGCCATCGGCGCCGCGGCCGGTGTACACCTCGCCGTCGGGGGCGGTCACGCGGATGGTGACCTCGCCGAGCGCGTCGATGCCACGCGTGACCGACTGGACCGCGAACTCGGACAGGTCGTTGTCGACCTGCACGATCTTGTCAACGGCCTTGCACATGGCGTCGACCGGGCCGGTGCCCCAGTCGCACGCGGTGACAACCTGATCGGCAGCCGTGCGCAGCGTGACGGTGGCCGTCGGCTTGAGCGGGAAGCCGCAGGAGATCTGCACGGACTCGAGCGTGTAGAGAGCCGTTTCATGGCGCTGGTTCTCGTGCATGAGCGATTCGAGGTCGGAGTCGTAGACTTCCTTCTTCTTGTCGGCCAGGTCGAGGAACGCGTCGTACATCTTATCGAGCTTTTCCTTGTCGAGCTCGTAGCCGAGCTCTTCGAGGCGATGCTTCAGGGCCGCATGGCCGCTGCGGGCGGTGAGCACGATCTGAGACTGACCGGCGCCGACCTCGGCCGGGTCGATGATCTCGTAGGTGTCGCGCTTCTTCAGCACGCCGTCCTGATGGATGCCGGAGGAATGGGCGAACGCGTTGGCGCCGACGATGGCCTTGTTCACCTGCACGTTGATGCCGGTGATGGAGGAAACCAGGCGGCTCGCCTTGATGAACTCGCGGGTGTTGACGTCGGTGTGGGCGTCGAGCTCCTCGCCGTGCATCTTGATGCCCATGACGACCTCTTCCATGGCCGTGTTGCCGGCACGCTCGCCCAGGCCGTTGATGGTGCACTCGACCTGCGTGGCGCCGTTCTGCACGCCCGCCAGGGACAGGGCCGTGGCCATGCCGAGGTCGTTGTGGCAGTGGACGGATACGGTCGCGTTTTCGATGCCGCGGACGTTCTCCATGAGGTACCTGATGCGGCGGCCGAACTCCTCAGGCAGGCTGTAACCGGTGGTGTCGGGGATGTTCACGACGGTGGCGCCGGCTTCGAGGACGGCCTGGATGACCTTGGCCAGAAACGCGTAGTCGGCGCGGCCGGCGTCCTCGGCGTAGAATTGAACGTCCTCGACGTAGGACTTCGCGTGCTTGACCGCCGCGACGGCGCGCTCGATGCACTGATCCTCGGTGATGCGCAGCTTGTCGTGCATATGCGAGGGGCTCACACCGATGCCGGTGTGGATACGCGGGCGCTTGGCGTCCTTGAGCGCCTCGGCGGCGCGGTCGATGTCCTTGGCAACCGCGCGCGTGAGGCCGACGACGGTGGCATCGTCGCCAGCAAGCTCGGCAATGCGGCGAACGCTCTCGAAGTCGCCCGGAGAGGAAATGGGGAAACCGGCTTCGATGACGTCGACGTTAAGGCGTAGCAGCTGACGCGCGACAACGAGCTTCTCCTCAGTGTTCATGGATGCGCCCGGCGACTGCTCGCCGTCGCGCAGCGTCGTGTCGAAAATTGCGATCTTGCGCGTCATGTCAGGTCCTTTCAGTTTCGTTTGCAAACCTAGGGAGATATTTTAGTACAGCAGGCGCGGGATGCACCCGAGGAATGCAGGGGTTTTTCCAGGTTGCGCACCGCACATCAGCTCAGTCGGTACCGCTAACCGAAAACAGCTTGGATGCAAGAAGGCGCCGCCGTCACCGGCGACGCCTTCTTGCAGGGAAACCGCTACGAATAAGCTTAGAGCTTCACGTGCCAGAGGTTCTTCAGGTCGTCTAGCTGGGCGCGCAGATCGTCCAGAACCGAGGGGGCGACATCCCCCTCGACGTTCATGTAGACGATGGCCTGCTGCTCGGCCGGGTTGTTCACGATCTGCATCGTGGTGATGTTGATGCCGGCGGCGCCGAGAATGGAGCCGATGGTGCCCACGCGGCCCGGGCGGTCGACGTATTCAAAGATGAGCGCCTGCGGGCCCGGAGCGATATCGACGCTGTACCCGAGCAGGTTGATGAGGCGCACGTGCTGGTCCTCGCCCGAAAGCGTGCAGGCGATCTCGCGGCCGTCGGCGACGACGGAAACCGAGGAGGCGTAGGCGCCGGCGGAAGCATGGGCGCCGGTGTCCACGCGGATGCCGTGGCGGCGCGCGACGGCCTCGGCGTTGACGGGCGTGACGGTGGCGAGATTCTTATACGACAGCAGGCCCTGCATGACGCCGGCGACGAGCACCGTCGGGTCGGCCGGCGCGGCCTTGCCGGCCGCGGTGAGCGACAGGCGGGTGGGCACTTCCCCGCCAAGCTGCGCGAGCATGCTGCCCATCATCTGGCAGGCAGGGACGTAGGGACCGACCGCGTCCATGACCTCGGGAGGCACCGGCGCCATGTTGAGCGCCGTGGGAACGATGCTCCCCTCAAGGCCGGCGGCGACGTATTCGGCGATCTGGATGCCCGCGCGGGCCTGGGCCTCTTTGGTGTAGGCGCCCAGATGCGGCGTGAGGATGGCGTTGCTGAACTCGTGCAGGGGGCTATCGGTAGCCGGCTCCTCTTCGAACACGTCGATGCCCACGGCGCCGATCTTGCCCGCCGCCACGAAGTCGGCGAGCGATTTCATGTTGTAGATGCCGCCGCGCGCCGCGTTGACCAGGATGACGCCGTCTTTCATGCAGGCGAACTGCTCGGGGCCGAACATGCCGATGGTCTCGGCGGTTTTCGGAAGGTGGACGGTGATGAAGTCGGCCTCGGGCAGGATTTCCTCCACGCGGTCGTACAGGGCGACGCCGAGCTGGTCGGCGCGCTCGGGGCTGCAATACGGATCGTAGCCGACCAAGCGCATGCCGAAGGCGCGGGCGCGCTCGGCGACGAGCCCGCCGATGCGGCCCAGGCCGAAGATGGCGAGCGTCTTCTCGTAAAGCTCGGACCCGCAGAACTTGGCGCGCGACCATTCGTGGTCGTGCATGCTCGCGTTGGCCTGGCAGGTGTTGCGGGCGCAGGCGAGCATCAGGCACATCGTCTGCTCGGCGGCCGATACGATGTTGGAGGTGGGAGCGTTGCAGACGATGATGCCGGCCTCGGTCGCCGCATCAACGTCGACGTTGTCGATCCCCACGCCGGCGCGGCCGATGATGCGCAGGTTCTTCCCGGCGGCGATGACCTCGTCGGTCACGTGCGTCGCCGAGCGGACGATGAGCGCATCGTATGAGCCGATGACGTCTTTGAGCTCATCGGTGCTGAGCTTGAGCTTGACATCGACCTCCAAGCCCTTCTGCTGCAAGCGTTCGATGCCCGCCTCGGCGAGCTTTTCAGTGACGAGGACCTTGTTCGACATAGCGCGCTACCACCCTTCGTGATTTCCGGAGATGTACCCATGATACGAAAAAACCTGCCGCGCGGGGGCGCGACAGGTTAATTCTCGGAGAACGGCCAACATGACCGCCCCCACCCCGCTCAAAGCATGACCCGAGCAGGGGTGGCGAAACGCAGGATTGCCCGAACTACTTGGTCCAGGAGAACATCTCGCGGATCTTGGCGCCGGTCGTCTCGATCTCGTGGGTGTTGATGGCCTCACGCTGCTCGAGAAGCCACTTGTGGTCGTTCTTGCAGTCGGCGACGAACTCGCGGGCGAAGTCGCCGTTCTGGATGCGATGCAGGATCTCCTTCATAGCCTCGCGGGACTGCTCGTTGATGACCTTCGGGCCGGCGTAGTACTCGCCGTACTCGGCGGTGTTGGAGATGGAGTAGTTCATGAAGTGGATGCCGGACTCGTACATGAGGTCGACGATCATCTTCATCTCGTGGTAGCACTCGAAGTACGCCAGCTCCGGCGGATAGCCCGCCTCGGTCAGCGTCTCGAAGCCGGCCTTCACCAGCTCGACGAGGCCGCCGCACAGCACCGCCTGCTCGCCGAAGAGGTCCTCTTCGGTCTCCTGGGCGAAGGTGGCCTTGATGATGCCGGAGCGGGCACCGCCCACGCCCCAGCAGTAGGACATGGCGATATCCCAGGCGTTGCCCGTGGCATCCTGAGCCACGCAGGCCAGATCCGGCACGCCGGAGCCTTCGGTGAACTGGCGGCGCACGATGTGGCCCGGGCCCTTCGGGGCGCACATGATGACGTTGACGTCCTCGGGGGCCTTGATGTAGCCGTAGTGGATGTTGAAGCCGTGGGCGAAGGCGAGCGTGTTGCCGGCCTTCAGGTGGCTGGCGATGTGCTGCTCGTACACCTCGGGCTGCAGCTCGTCGGGAACGAGGATCATGATGAGGTCGGCCTCTTCGGCGGCCTCGTCCATGGTGGTGACCTTCAGGCCGGCTTCCTCGGCCTTAGCCCAGCTGGAAGAGCCCTCGCGCAGGCCGACGCGCACGTCGACGCCGGAGTCCATGAGGTTGAGCGCATGGGCATGGCCCTGCGAGCCGTAGCCGATGACGGCAACCTTCATGCCCTGGATGATCTTCGGATCGACGTCGTTTTCGTAATAGATCGTAACAGCCATGGTGATGATGTCCTTTCTTCGTTGGCTGACTTTCCCGTATGTTCGTTGCAAGCGAGCACGCCGCTTGGCAGGCAATGGATTGCGCCTATGGCGTTGACCAGCATCGAAGGCGATGCAGCCAAAGCTCGGCGCGATGGGTGGCCATAACAGATGCCCTTAAGCGTCTTTCGGGGAGCGCGACATGGCGATCATGCCCGTGCGCGTGACTTCCTTGATGCCGTAGGCGCGCAGCAAATCCTCCATGTCCTTGAGCGACTCGTCGGTGCCGGTGGCCTCGATGGTGAGGCTCTGACGTCCCACGTCGACGATCTTGGCGTGGTAGATGCTCGCGATCTCGATGAGCTCGCTGCGCCGTTCGGGCGCGGCGTTGACCTTGAACAGCACCAGCTCGCGGTCGATGGCGGCCTTGTCGGTGAGGTCGGTGATCTTGAAAACGCTGATGAGCTTGTTGAGCTGCTTGTTGAGCTGCTCGTAGCCGAGCTCGTCGGCGTTGACGATGATGGTGATGCGCGACATCGTCGGGTCCTCGGTGGGGCCGACCGACAGCGAATCGATGTTGAAGCCGCGCCGCGACACCAAACCGGTGACGCGCGAGAGCACGCCGGGCTTGTTCTCAACCAAAACGGACAGGATGTGCCTCATCGCTACTCCCCTTCCTTACCAGCGGGTTCGGGAACCTCCCCGATACGCGGGGCCTTGTCAGCGGGATCGCTTTCCCAGCGCCCCCCGAACTGAGCGTCGATGGTCGCGCAGGGGCTTTTCTCCGCTGCGGCTTGAACATGGGGCGGGATGTCGGTGCGGACCGCGCCGACCGCCACGTCGATGGCACCCATGACGTCGCTCATGGCAGAGCCCGGGGCGACCATCGGGAAGACGTTCTGGTCGGCGGGGATGGCCACGTCGAGCAGGTAGGGCCTGGTGCTCGCGAGCATCTCGTCGAGCGCGGCTTCGACCTCCTCGGGTCGCTCGATGCGCTTGCCGGCCCAACCGTAGGCGTCGGCGAGCTTGACGAAATCGGGGTTCGCGTCGAGGATCGTGGAGCTGAAGCGCTCGCCGTAGAAGAGCTTTTGCCACTGATGGACCATGCCGAGGGCGCGGTTGTCGAGGATGAGCACCTTCACGGGCACGTTGTTGATGGCGGCGGTGGCCATTTCCTGGCTGTTCATCTGGAACGAGCCGTCGCCGGCGATGCAGACGACCTGCGAAGAGGGGCAGCCGAAGGCCGCGCCGATGGCGGCCGGGAAGCCGAATCCCATGGTGCCCAGGCCGCCGGAGGAGATGAACGTGCGCGGGCGCTCGCGGTTGATGAACTGCGCCGCCCACATCTGATGCTGGCCGACCTCGGTGACGACGATCGAACGGGCGGGATCGAGCTTGGCGGAAAGGCTCTGCAGCACTCGTTCGGGGACGATGGTGCCGGTCTCTTCCGCAAGCTGCCTATGGTAGAACGGGAAGCGGCGGCGCCATTCCCCGATCTGCTCGAGCCACGCGTCGGTCGCGGGCTTTACGCCGGCCTTCTCCGCCGCGTCCGCGATGCCGGCGAGCACGCCCTTCAGGTCGCCGACGATGGGCACCTGGACCTCGCGGATCTTGCCGATTTCCGCCGGGTCGATGTCGATATGGATGACCTCGGCGTGCGGCGCGAATTCGGAAAGCTTGCCCGTCACGCGGTCGGAGAAGCGCGCGCCGCAGGCGATGATGAGGTCGGACTCGGTCATGGCGAGGTTGGCGTACTTGGAGCCGTGCATGCCCACGAGGCCGAAGTTCAGCGGGTTGGACGCCGGGAAGGCGCCCTTGCCCATGAGCGTGGTGACCACGGGCAGCTTGAGCATGTCGGCAAGGCGCACAAGCTCCTCGGACGCGCCGGAGGACACGACGCCGCCGCCGACGTAGAGCACCGGGCGCTCGGCGCGCTCGATGCGCGCCACGGCCGCGCGGATCTGCTTGGCGTTGCCGCGGTAGGTGGGACGGTACGATGGCAGGTTCACCTTGTCGGGGTACTCGAACGTCATCGACTCGGACAGGATGTCGGAGGGGATGTCGATGAGCACCGGGCCGGGACGGCCGGAGGCGGCGATATGGAACGCCTCGCGGAAGGTGGCGGTGAGCTCGTCGGTGGACTGCAGCAGGAAGGAGTGCTTCACGACCGGCATGGTGATGCCGACGATGTCGGACTCCTGGAAGCTGTCGGTGCCGATGACGCCGCGCGGCACCTGGCCGGTGATGACCACGAGCGGCACGCTGTCCATGTAGGCGGTGGCGATGCCCGTGACGGTGTTGGTGGCGCCGGGGCCGGAGGTCACGATGACGACGCCGACGTTGCCCGTGGCGCGGGCGTAGCCGTCGGCCTCGTGCACGGCGCCCTGCTCGTGGCGCGCGAGCACGTGGTGCAGCTGCTTGCTGTCGTAGAGCGCGTCGTAGATCTTGATGGCCTGGCCGCCGGGGTAGCCGAAGACCCTATCGACGCCCTCGGCCTCGAGCGAGGCGACGACGGCCTGCGCGCCGATCATCTGCTGGCCCTGCTTGGCCGTTTTGCTGCCCAGCCCGCGCACCTCGCCGGCGCTTGAGGCGTGCTTGTCCATTTTGCTTTCGCTCATGAGAGATAGGCCCCCTTGTCTGCGGAGGAAACGAGTTTGGCGTACTTGGCCAGCACGCCGTGGTTGTGCTTGGGCGCCGGGGCCACGAAGGCCGCGCGGCGAGCTTCAAGCACCTCATCGGGCACGTTGAGCTCAAGCTTGCCGCCCTCGATGTCGACGGTGATCTCGTCGCCGTCCTCGATGAGCGCGATGGGGCCGCCGGAAGCCGCTTCGGGGCTCACATGCCCGATGCAGGGGCCCTTCGAGGCGCCGGAGAAGCGCCCGTCGGTGATGAGGGCGACCGACTTGGAAAGCCCCATGCCCACGATGGCCGAGGTAGGCGTGAGCATCTCGCGCATGCCCGGGCCGCCGGCGGGACCTTCGTAGCGGATGACCACGACGTCGCCGGGCTTGATCTGGTTGGCGAAGATGGCCTCGCAGGCCTCTTCCTCGGAATTGAAGCAGCGGGCCGGGCCGGTATGGGTGAGCATGCTCGGGTCGACCGCCGACTTCTTCACGATGCCGCCGTTCGGCGCGATGTTGCCGTGCAGCACGCGAAGCGCGCCCACCTTCGAGAAGGGGTTGTCGTGCGTGCGGCACACTTCCCCGTCGGCCGGCTTCGTGCAATTCTGCAGATACTCGTCGATGGTGCCCATGACGGTGAGCGCGCTGCGGTCGAGCAGGCCGGCTTCGCCGAGCTCGTGCATGACCACCGGCACGCCGCCGACGGCGTACAGGTCGATGAGCGGGCGCGGGCCGGAAGGCTGCAGCTTCACCAGATGCGGCGTGCGGGCGCTTGCGGCGTCCCAGTCGTCCATGGTGATGGGGCAGCCAGCCTCCATGGCGATGGCCGTCAGGTGCAGCACGGTGTTCGTGGAGCCGCCGAAGGCCATGTCGCACTCCATGGCGTTGTGGATGGCGGCCTCGTTGATGATGTCGCCGATGCGGATGTTCTTCTCGAGCATCTCCATGACCTTCATGCCGGCGTGCTTGGCCAGGCGCAGGCGCTCGGAGTAGACGGCCGGGATGGTGCCGTTGCCGGGAAGCGCGATGCCGAGCGCCTCGCACAGGCAGTTCATCGAATTGGCCGTGAACATGCCCGAGCAGCTTCCGCAGGTGGGGCAGGCGGTTTCCTCGAAGTACTTGAGCTCTTCCTCGGTCATGGTGCCGGCCGTGACCTGGCCCGCGCCGTCGAAGAGCGTGTTGAGGTCGGTGGTGGGGCCGTCCGTGCAGCCGGGCTGATGGCCGGGAAGCATCGGGCCGCCGGAGACGAACACCGTCGGGATGTTCACGCGCAGAGCGCCCAAGATCATGCCCGGGACGATCTTGTCGCAGTTCGGGATGCAGACGGCCGCGTCGAAGGCATGGCCCTGGACGGCGCATTCGAAGCTGTCGGCGATGGCCTCGCGCGAAACGAGCGAGTAATGCATGCCGTCGTGGTTCATGGCCAGGCCGTCGCACACGCCGATGGTGGAAATCTCGAACGGCACGCCGCCGGCCAAGTAGATGCCGGCCTTGACGGCTTCGCAGATCTTGTCGAGGTTGTTGTGGCCGGGAATGATGTCGTTGCGCGAGTTGAAGACCGCGACAAGCGGGCGGGCCATCTCCTCATCGGTGAGGCCGTCGGCCTTCAGCAGGCTGCGGTGCGGCGCGCGCGCTACGCCCTTCTTCATGGCATCGCTGCGAAGTTGCATAAGCTTCCTTCTTCCCTCTCATCATGCCCGCGTGCGCGGGCATAAAAAAATCCTGCTGCAAGCATCTGCATCAGGACTTCTGCGAAAGGACCGCGCATGCGGTTCTGCCGGTAACGGAGCGACCCGATTCAGACTACTTGCGCAAGCCGCACACGAAGGTTTTTCGCTGCATGCTTGCACGTTCACCGGAACTGCTCGGAGGGGGCATTCGAGCCCGCCCACCGTCGGCTTGCACCAACCGCCGACTCTCTTGAAGATGGGTTCGTCTCTACTGTCCTCGTCATAGCATTTCGTCTATGAACTTGTGGTTGCCCAGTATACGCTGACGAAAAAGGTACGCAACACTTCTTTGCTATGAATTTGAATTTGCTCGAGATTTGCGCACAAAGCTCCCACAATGGGGAGCGCGAAACCAACGAAGAGCCGACAGGACCACGTGAGGAGCACCCATGCTGACGTTAAGGAAACCGCCCATCGAAACATACAAGCGCGTGAAGCTCGACCCCGAATGCCGCATCGCGCCGACCGCCGCCGTCGTCGGCGACGTGACGCTTGGCCGCGACGTCACCGTGCTGTTCGGCGCCGCCATCCGCGGCGATTACGGCGAGGCCATCACCGTCGGCGAGGGGACCAACGTTCAGGAGGGGTGCAGCCTGCATGTCGATCTGGGCAGCCCCCTTACCGTTGGCAAGCGCGTCATCATCGGGCACAACGCCACGGTGCACGGCTGCACGATCGAGGACGGCGCGCTTATCGGGATGGGCGCGACCATCATGAACCACGCCGTCATCGGCGAAGGCGCCGTCATCGGGGCCGGGGCTCTTATCCCGGAAGGGAAGGTCGTCCCGCCGCGCGCCGTCATGGTGGGCGTCCCCGCCAAGCAGATCCGCACGATCACCGACGAGGAGGCGCTCGTCAACGACGTCGATGCGCAGACCTACATCGACGCGGGAAAGCAGATGGAGCGCGAGGGAATCCTCATCAGCGGAGCGAACATGCCCCGCAACATCCCCCACATCGCGCTGCAGGAGTAACCGGCTCGGTTGCCGCAGCCGTCTGCCGAACGAGGCTCGTGCGCCGAGGTTTACTGCCGGCCGGCTAGGCGCTTCCATCCCCCAATCGCCGGCGACCTGGTCGAGCTTTCGCTCGACCCCACGAGAATCCTGCTGTTGGGATAACGAAGCAGCAAGTATTTTATTTGGAAATCACGGAATCTGTGTGTAGGGGCGAGCGAGAGCTCGCCCGAAAACGACCCGGAGCAACTCGCCGACGACCAACACCATAACGGCCTGTGAGCTGGGCGATCCTTTGATCGCTTTCATGGATTTCGGGGCTGCAAAATCTTACGAGAAGGCCGGTAACCGATTTTCACCGGATTTGGCTCTCCGGTTTTCTGCCGGTGAGGACGCGGGGTTTGCCGGCTAAATCGGCGACGATGCGCACGCCTTCGAAGCCTTCGGTGCAGGCGAGATCCTTGGCAGCTTCGAGGCAGGTCTCGTGCAGCTCGAAAGCGAAACCGCCGCCGGGGCGCAGGGCGACCATGGTCCACGGCAACAGGCGGCGCAGGATGTCGTTGCCGTCGGCGCCGCCATCGAGCGCGAGCGCCGGTTCGAAATCGGAAACCTCGCGCGGGATGTCGGCAAGAACGGCGGTGGGCACGTAGGGCGGGTTGGAAACCACCAGATCGAGCCTGCCCAATGCCGCCGCTGGAACGCCCACGCCCAAGTCGCAAAGCTCCACGCGCACGCGGTCGGCCAAGCCGAGCTCGCTAGCATTCTCTTTCGCGAGCTCAACCGCAACCGGCGAGATATCGGTGGCGATGACGCGCGCATCGGGACGCTCGTGGGCCACCGAGCAGGCGATGCAGCCGCTGCCGGTGCAAATGTCGGCCACCAGCAAAGGACGGGCGGGCTTGGCAGGCACAGGCTCTCCCCCGTCCTCGTCGCCACCACGGCTGTCGCACAGATATTCCGACAACGCTTGACGCGCCTGCTCGTCAACGCTGTCCGCGGATTCATCGCCTTGCGCCGAAAGGCGTCCGGCCGCATCCATGGACTGCCTGAGCACGTCGCCCTCCCAGGCGTCGATGGTGCTGTCGAGCGCGACGCGGCGCGCGGCAGGCGGCAGGAGCGAGAGCGCCTCGCTCACGAGCACCTCGGTTTCGGGGCGCGGGATGAGCACGCCGGGGTGCACCTTCACGGTGATGTAGCGAAACGCCGCATGCCCGCTGATGTACTGCAGAGGCTCGCCGGCTCCGCGGCGCGTCACGAAGCCGCGCAGGCGCTCGCGCTCTTCGGGGGTGAGCGGCTCGTCGAAGCAGGTGTACAGCTCGATGCGCGAATGCCCGGTCGCCTCCCCGATCAGCCATTCCGCGGACAGGCGCGGGGAGCTGTCGCCCTTGCGGGCAAGATAGCCCTGCGTCCAGTCGAGGGCCCGTTTGATCGTCCAGGTTTCTTCCATGAATGCTCTTTTCGGCACAACACAGACCGAAGGCGCGAGCACGCGCCCACGCCTTCGGTCGAATTTACTCGTGAAGCGATCGCCTAGACCGCGCTCTCCAGCTTCTTGGCGCGGTCAGCCGCCTGAAGGGCCGTGATGACGGCGCCAAGGCCGTCGCCCTGCAGAACGGCGGTGTAGGTGGAGTTGAAGCCGATGCGGTGGTCGGTCACGCGGTCCTGCGGGCCGTTGTAGGTGCGGATCTTCTCGGAGCGGTCGCCCGAACCGATCTGCGCGAGGCGCTCGGCGCCCTCGGCGGCCTGCTGCTCGGCGAGCATCTTCTCGTACAGGCGCGCGCGCAGAACGGCCATTGCCGCGATCTTGTTCTGCAGCTGCGACTTCTGGTCCTGCGACTGCACCACCAAACCGGAGGGAAGGTGCGTGATGCGCACCGCGGAGTCGGTCGTGTTGACGCACTGGCCGCCCGGGCCGCCGGCGCGGAACACGTCGATGCGCAGGTCGTTCTCGTTGATGTCGACCTCGACCTCGTCGGCCTCGGGAAGCACCGCCACGGTGGCGGTGGAGGTGTGGATGCGGCCCTGCGATTCGGTCTTGGGGACGCGCTGCACGCGATGCACGCCCGACTCGTACTTCATGACCGAATAGACCTTGTCGCCCTTCACCTTGAACTGGATTTCCTTGTAGCCGCCGGCCTCGGAGGGGCTGACGTCCATGAGCTCGGTCTTCCAGCCCTGGGAGGAGATGAAGCGCTCGTACATCTTGAACAGGTCGCCCGCGAAGATGGCGGCCTCGTCGCCGCCGGCGGCCGCGCGGATCTCGACGATGATGTCCTTCTCATCGGCCGGGTCGGAGGGGATGAGCATGAACTTGATGTCCTCGACGAGCGCGGGCATCTTCGCCTCGGCCTCGGCGATGGTTTCCTGCGCGAAGTCCTTCATGTCGGCGTCGCCGAGCATCTCCTTGGCCTCGTCGATGTCGGCGCAGCACTGCAGGTAGGCGCGCGCCTTCTCGACCAAAGGCCCCTGGTCGGAATACTCTTTGGCAAGCTTGTTGTATTCCTTTTGGTCGCCAAGAACCGCCGGGTCGGTCATCTTGGCCTGCAGCTCCTCGTAGGCCTTGATGATCTTCTCGAGCTTCTCGCGCATATCGTTATCTTGCATGGTCGATGCATCCTTCTATGAGCAGTGCCATAACGCCTGGAAAACCGGCAACGCGGCGTCCAAGCGCGTGCGCCTGCGGCAAAAATGCCGAACGGGCGCGTATTCGAACTTTCAAAGTTTATCAGATTGAAAGCTCGCTTGCAGCCTGCTCCGCACAGACTGCACCATCGGCAACCGCCGTGACCACCTGGCGAAGCTCCTTCGCGCGCACGTCCCCCGCGGCGTACACCCCCGGCACCCCGGTGCGACCGGTCTGATCGGCCACGATATAGCCAGCTTCGTCCAAAGGCAGCGCGCCGGAGAGGAATTCCGTGTTCGGCTGCGTGCCGATGGCGACGAACAGCCCGTCGGCGTCAACGGTCTCGACCGGCCCGCCGTCATGCGAGATGTCCACGGCCGCAAGCTTGCCGCCCTCGGAGCGCAGGGCGACCACGTTCGCCTGAAGGACCAGCCGGACGTTTTGCGCGGCGGCGAGCTGCTCGTCGTACACGGCGGTGGCGCGCAGGCGGTCGCGGCGATGCACGAGCACAACCTCCGAAGCGATGCGCGAGAGATACAGCGCATCGGCGACCGCGGTGTTTCCCCCGCCGACCACCACCACGCGCTTGCCGCGGAAAAAGCCGCCGTCGCATGTGGCGCAATACGACACGCCGCGACCGGCCAGCTCCTCCTCGCCCGCCAGGCCGATCTTGCGCGGCCTGGCGCCGGTGGCGACGATGACGCTGCGCGCCCGATAGGTGCTAAACGGCGTGGCAAGCGTTTTGACCTGAGGAGCAAGATCCAACCCGTCAACCTCCTCGGAGATGATGCGCGCGCCGAAGCGCTCGGCCTGCTCCTTCATGGACCAGGCCAGCTCGAAGCCGCCCGCCCCCGCAGGAAAGCCCGGGTAGTTGTCCACGCGCTCGGTCTGGGCGAGCTGCCCGCCCGGCGCGGTTCGCTCGAACACCGCCACGTCCAAACCGGCGCGCGAAGCGTACAGCGCGGCGGCAAGCCCCGCCGGCCCCGCGCCGATCACCGCGACGTCGAGAACCTCCGAATCAGCGGGCGCAACGCCCATCGCGCCCGACTCGATTTTCGCATCCATGATGCTTCCAACCTTTCGAAATCAAGCCGCCATCGCCCGCACGGACAGGCGGCTACGAATCACATAAGCCATGCAGCGCCCGCAGGCCCCTGAAGCCGGCTTAGCTCGATGCCGAGCGAGATGCGCTCGCGACGTGCCGGCGGCGCAAAAGCACGGCAGCGATGACGCACAGGCACAGCTGCAGCACCGTCGGCGAGAACCACACGCCCACAACCCCGAAGGCCGCGCTTAAGCAGAACACCGCCACGCACACGATGATCGCCTCGCTTATCACGAGGACATTCGACGCGCGGGCGTCGTCGGTGGCGTAAAAATACGAGGTGGTGGTATGCGTGAAGCCGTAGAACACATAGCAGATGGAGAACACCGGCAGCGCAAAGGCGATCACTTCCGCCGCCGACGCCGAGGCACCAAACAGCTGCGGGATGGCGTTTCGCAGCAGGTACATGAGCGCCAGGCCGACCGCGCCGAACGCGATGGCCACCGCATAGTTGGTGTTGCGCAGCCGCCGCACCGTATCGGCATCTCCGGCGCCCCGATACACGCTGATCAGCGGCTGGCTTCCGTCGCCGACGCTCTGGATCATCACCTGCACGAAGAACGCGACGTAGGCGATGGCCGCATAGGCGGCGAGCGCCGTCTCCCCACCGTAGTGCGACAAGCTCACGTTGTTCACGACGGTGGAAACCTCGGGCAGCATCGTCAGGCCGAAGGGGGCAAGCCCCAGCTTGCATATGTGCGCGGCATGGGACGCTGAGGGGATAAGCGCGCGCAGCGGGATGCGGTTGGCGCGCCGGGCGAAAAACCCCGCGACGCCGATGGCGGCGGCCACCTGCGCGATGGCCGTGGCCAACGCCCCGCCGGCCACACCCCAGCCAAATTCCATGATGAAAAGCCAGTCCAGCACCACGTTCACCACACCGGCGGCCATCTGCACGAACATCGCGTACGCCACTTCGCCCTTGTTGCGGATGAGCGGCAAGCACCCCGTGGTCACCAGCTGGAAGGGCACGCCGAGCGCGATCACCTCAAGGTAGCCGACCGCCTGCTGAAGCGTCTCCCCCTGCCCGCCGAGAATGCGGCAGGCAGGCTCGGCGGCAAGGTTATAGGCGATGGCGACGGGGATGGAGACCGCGATCAGCATGATGAGCGTGGTTCCCACGACCCGCTGCGCAGCTTCCTCCTCACCGCGCCCGCGCCTGATGGACGAGATGACGCCGCCGCCCATGCCTATCCCGGTGCCGAGCGCGAACACGAAGCACACGAGCGGATAGGCGACGTTGATGCCCGCAAGCCCCGCATCGCCCACCGCATGGCCGACGAAGATGCCGTCGACGATGCTGTAGATGCCCGTCAAGGTGAAGGTCACCATGGTGGGGATGACGTATTTCAGGTACTTCGGGATAAGGGAGAGGGGTAGCACGCAGGCTCGCTCCTTCGCTACACGGGACCGTGCGCAAGAAGGCCCCTTGGAACAAGTGATGCAGCCGAGCCGCGCAACCCCTTATTCGCGCGATGGGAGCAGGCGGCATCCGGCGACGTCCAATGCTATCACACGTGCCTGATGCGCCGACAGCCCGCTCCCCTGCTACCCTTTCGTCTCAACGCCTTTCGCTGCGTCGGCGAGCTACAGGCCGAGCAGCCCGAGGATGGCCTGCTTGGGCTGCACGCCCACGGCTTGCGAGGCCACCTCGCCGCCCTTGAAGACTGCGAGCGTCGGCACGCTCATCACGCCGTAGCGCTGCGCCAGGTCCGGCGAGGCGTCGATGTCGACCTTGACCACCTTCGCCTTGCCGGCCACCTCGCCGGCGACCTCGTCGAGCACCGGCGCGAGCATCTTGCACGGGCCGCACCAGGTTGCGAAGAAATCGACGAGCACCGGCTCGGGTGCATCCAAGACAGCGGACTTGAAATCGGCTGAAGATACGATCTGGCTCATAGGGCCACCTCCTGTTCGCTGGGCGCCGCATTCCGCGGGCCCTTCCTTTTTGTTTCGGCTGCATTGTACGAGCGCGCCCGGCCCTTTGGGCGCATCGTTACCGTTTCGTTATATTGCTACTATTTTAGTACCATTTCTGAGAATAAAAAGCGCGGCGTTTGGAAACGAAACGCTGACGGCGAAAACCCTGAGAGCGCGGGCAAACGCCCCAAGGCTATACTAGCCAGAGAAGCAAAGCGAAACGGAGCAAAACCATGACCGATATGCACACTGACAAACACGACGAGGCGGCGCCGGACGAGAGCCTCCCGCACGAACCCGCCTGGCGCGGGAAGAAGATCACCCACGCGAACCTGGTGCTCGAAGGCGGGGCGATGCGCGGGCAGTTCACCGCGGGCGTGCTCGACTTCTTCATGGAGCACGAGCTGTTCTGCGACCACGTGATCGGCGTTTCCGCCGGCGCGCTGTGCGGCTATTGCTACGTCGCGGGGGATTTGGGACGCACCTGCTTTCTGAACATGAAGTACGCCAACGACCCGCGCTACCTTTCCATGAAAAGCTTCGTTTCCACCGGCAACGCCTGCGGGCGAGAGTTCGCGTTCCACGAGGTGCCCGAGAAGCTGGAGCCGTTCAACTTCGACGCGTACCTGAAATCCCCCATCACCTTGACGGCGGTGTCGAGCGATTTGGAGCTCGGCGAGGCCGACTACCATGACATCCGCGACCTGAGCGAAGAGGGCGACCTGCCCTACCTGATGGCGTCGTCGTCGATGCCGCTCGTGAGCAAGGTGATCGAGAAGGACGGCAAGAAGCTGCTCGACGGAGGAACCTGCGACAGCGTGCCCGTCACCTACAGCCGCCTGACGGGCGCGAAAAAGCACATCGTCGTGCTCACGCAGGACGCGACCTGCCGCAAGGCGCCGAACAAGCTCATGCCGATCCTGCAGGGTACCTATGCCGACTACCCGCACTACCTTGAGCGGCTGCGCTATCGCCATATCGACTACAACCGCACGTACCGCAACATCGCGCGCCTGGAAGACGCCGGGGAGATCGTCGTAGTGCGCCCGCAGCGCCCGGTGACCATATCAAGCATGGAGCACGACCAGGACAAGCTGCTCGACCTGTACGCGCAAGGCTACGAGGAGGCCGCGCGCAGGTGGCCCGCCATCCAGGATTACCTGGCGAAGTAGGAAGCTTCGTCGAAGCCGGCGGCGAACAACCCGCCCCTCCCAAATGCCCCGCAAACAAAAGGCTCCCGCAGGAAACCCCGCGGGAGCCTTTATCGGTTGATGAGCTGCAGACGCTAGGCGCGCGTGCGCACCTCTTCGAGCACCTTGGCCGTGAAGTCGGCAACCGTGGAAGGAACGGTCTCGTTGGTGCGGTCGCGCACCGCGATGGTGCCCTCCTGCGCCTCCTTCTCGCCCACGACGATCATGTAGGGCACGCGGTCGATGCTGCGCGCCTCGCGGATCTTGTAGCCGATCTTCGCATCGCGATCGTCGACGGCCACGCGGATGCCCGCCGCGTCGAGCGCAGAAGCCACCTCGTGCGCGTAGTCGCGGCTCTTTTCCGACACGCACAGCACCTTGACCTGCGTCGGCGCGAGCCACACGGGGAATTTGCCCGCGTAGTGCTCGATGAGGATGCCCACGAAGCGCTCGACCGAGCCGAAGCACACGCGATGCAGCATGATCGGGCGCTTGCGCGAACCGTCGGCATCGACGTATTCCAGATCGAAGTTCTGCGGCATCTGGAAGTCGAGCTGCACGGTGCCGCACTGCCAGGTGCGTCCGAGCGAATCCTCCAGGTGGAAGTCGATCTTCGGGCCATAGAAGGCGCCGTCGCCCTCGTTGAGCTCATATTCCATGCCGAGCTTCTCGAGCGCGCACTTCAGGCCGCCCTCCGCTGCCGCCCAGTCCTCGTCGGAGCCCATGGAGTCCTCCGGGCGGGTGGACAGCTCCACATGGTACTTGAAGCCGAACTGCTGGTAGACCGAGTCGATGAGGCGCACGACGCCGATGATCTCGTCAGTGAGCTGGTCGGGGCGCACGAACAGGTGCGCGTCGTCTTGGTTGAAGCAGCGCACGCGGAACAGGCCGTGCAGCGCGCCGCGCATCTCGTGGCGGTGCACCAGGCCGATCTCGCCCGCGCGGATGGGTAGGTCGCGGTAGCTGTGCGGCTTGGATGCGTACACGAGCACGCCGCCGGGGCAGTTCATCGGCTTGACGCAGTACTCTTCCTCGTCGATGGTGGTCGAGTACATGTTGTCCTTGTAGTGGTCCCAGTGGCCGGAGGTCTCCCACAAATGGCGGTTCATGATGAGCGGCGTGGAGATCTCCACGTAGCCCGCCTTATGATGGATCTCGCGCCAGTAGTCCAGAAGCGTGTTTTTCAGCACCATGCCGGCGGGCAGGAAGAACGGGAAGCCCGGGGCCTCGTCGCGCATCATGAACAGGTCCATCTCGCGGCCGATCTTGCGATGGTCGCGCTTTTCGGCCTCTTCGAGGTTGTGCAGGTATTCGTCGAGCTCGGCCTTCTTGAAGAACGCCGTGCCGTAGAGGCGCTGCAGCTGCTCGCGCGAGGCGTCGGCGCGCCAGTAGGCGCCGGCGAGCTTCATCAGTTTAAAGGCGCCGATCTTGCCGGCGCGGGGAACGTGGGGGCCGGCGCACAGATCGACGAAGGACCCGTGGCGGTAGATGGAGATCTCCCCATCGGTCAGGTCGTCGATGTGCTCGAGCTTGAACTTCTGATCGGCGAAGATCTCCTTCGCCTCGTCGATGCTGACCACTTCGCGCACGAACGGCTCGTTGCGCTTGATGATCTGCGCCATCTTCTTCTCGATGGCGGCGAAGTCATCCGAGGAGATGTTCTCGGGAAGCAGGAAATCATAGAAATAGCCGTCGTCGGTGGCAGGACCGAAGGCGATCTGCGTTCCGGGGTAGAGCTCCTGGACGGCCTCGGCCATGATATGCGCGCAGGAATGGCGCAGGATATGCAGGGCCTCCGGGCTTTTCGCCGTGACGATCTCGACCTGCGCGCCGTCGGTCACCGGGGCGGTGAGGTCGACCAGGGCGCCATCGATCTTCCCGGCCAAGGCCGCCTTCGCCAAACCGCTACCGATGGAAGCCGCGACGTCGGCGATGGTGGCGCCGTCGGCAAGGGCCTTTTTCGATCCGTCGGGCAGAACGATTTCCATGATTCGGTTCCTTTCCTTTTGCAGAGCAACCTAAACCGACAGGCTTAAAGCCCGCCGGCGGTTAAAGATTTTCCCATGCTACCTCATTGTCGCCGGCGCGTCGAACGCGCAGGCCCAGATGCGCACAGCATCGCCACGGCACCCTGCATGAGCCGGGTGCGGCGCGCGCTCGCGCAAGGCCTTTAGGCTTCGGAGAACTTCCGCTTCAGCGCGGCGTTGACGCACTCGGGGACGAACTGCTCCACGTCGCCGCCCATCGAGGAGATCTCGCGCACGATGGAGCTGGACAGGTACATGTGCTGCGGCAGCGACATGATGAACAGCGTTTCCAGCTCGGGGGAAAGCTGGTAGTTCATGGCCGTCATCTGGAACTCGTACTCGAAGTCGGTGATGGCGCGCAGGCCCTTGACCACCGCGGTGGCGTCCATCTTCTTCGCGAAGTCGACCAAAAGCCCCTCGAAGGGCTCGACGCGCACGTTGGGCAGGTGCGCCGTCGCCTGGCGGACAAGCTCCACGCGCTCCTCGAGGTCGAAGAGCGGTTTTTTCTTGGCCGAAACGGCCACGGCGACGATGACCTCGTCGACGAGCTGGCTTGCTCGGGTGATGACATCAAGGTGCCCGCTGGTGATGGGGTCGAACGTTCCGGGCGTCAATGCTCGCTTCATTTGAAAGGCTCCAAAGGTTTCTCGTGGTTCGTTTCGCATCGCAGGTCCGCGCGATGCGCCAGGGCGCGCCCGCCTAGCAGCTGGCGCGATACACGTCTACGGTAGTATCGCCGTACTTCTTGCGCTGCGCAAGGCAGAATCCGGCTTGCGCGGCGACAAGCGAGCAGGCGTCGTCGTCAGCGGTCGCGTGCTCGTAGACGATGATCGCATCGGCGGAAACGACGCCGGCGTCGCGCGCGGCCTTGATCATGCCGAGCACGTCCGCCGCGGAATAGGCGTACGGCGGGTCGAGGAAGACCAGGTCGAACGCGGGACGCGAAAAACGCGGCGGGCGTTCCATGACGTCGGCGCGCATAAGCGTGGCGCGGCGCGCGTCGAGGCCGAGCTTGGCCGCGTTCGCGCTGAGCACCTTGTGAGCGGCCGCATCCTTTTCGTAGAGCACCGCGCGGGCGGCCCCGCGCGAAAGCGCCTCGAAGCCCAGCGCGCCGCTTCCCGCGAACGCGTCGAGCACCATGGCGTCCTCAAAGCCCCCGCGCGCGCTGAACACGCAGCTCATGATGGACTCGCGCACCCGGTCGGTCGTCGGGCGCGTGCCCTGCCCCTGCGGGCATGCGAGCGTGCGGCCTTTCAGGTCGCCGGCTATGATCCTCATGCTTTCTTCCTTTCCGTATGAGACGATGGCGCGAAGGTGCGCGCCGCCTCGAGGGCGAGCGCGCGGTGCTGCGGCTCTTGAAGGTTCGGGTCCTCCCGCATGATGGCGGCGGCATCGGCGTGCGCGGCCTCGATGATGGCCGCATCGCGTACCACGTTCACGAGCTTCAGCGCGCTCGCCCCGTGCTGGCGATTGCCGAGGATGTCTCCTTCGCGCCGCAGCGACAAATCGTATTTCGCCAGCTCGAACCCATCGTCGGTGCGCTCCATCGCGCCAAGACGCGCGAGCGACGACTCGCTTTTCGATGCCGAGATAAGGTGCACCTGCGCATCCTTGCCGCCGCGCCCCACGCGCCCGCGCAGCTGATGGAGCTGCGAAAGCCCGAAGCGATCGGCGTCCTGGACGATCATGACGGTGGCGTTCGGCACGTCAACGCCCACCTCGATCACCGTCGTCGCCACGAGCACCTGCACCTCCCCGGCGCGAAAGCGCTCCATGACGTCGTGCTTCTCGTCGGCTTTCATGCGCCCGTGCAAAAGCTCCACGCTCCAATCGGCGAACACGGTTTGCTGCAGATAGGACGCCTCGGTGGCCGCCGCCGTGATGTTGTCGTCGATAAAGTCATCGTCGCCCTCGATGCTGATGGCGGCGTACTCGTAGGCCTCCTCGTCAACGGCACGGCCGCGCACGGCCTTGGCGTCGCGCGCCTGCGCGTCCTGGCCGATGAGCGGGCACACCACGTACACCTGCTCGCCGCGCGCGAGCGCCTGGCGCGCGGCGTCGTAGGCCGCGCCCTGGTCGGCCTTCGCGTGGACGAACGTTTCCCTGCGCGCTTGGGCGCAGGGGCGCTGCCTGAGGTAGGACAGGGTCATGTCGCCGTAGATGGCAAGCGCCAGCGTGCGCGGGATGGGCGTCGCCGTCAGGTACAGCGCATCGGGTGCGGCGCCTTTGGCCAGAAGGCCGGCGCGCTGCTCGACGCCGAAGCGCTGCTGCTCGTCCACAACGACGAGCGTGAGGTTTTCAAAGGCGACGTCGTCTTCCAGGACGGCATGGGTGCCGATGAGCACCGTGACGCTGCCGCCCGCAACGCCCTCGATGATTTGTTGGCGCTCCGCGGCGCTCACCGAGGCGCTCAGGTAAGCCCATGCGATGCCCACCTGGTCGAAGAGCGCGCCGAGCTTATCGGCGTGCTGGCGGGCCAGAACCTCGGTCGGGGCCAGGAGAACCGCTTGCGTCGCGCTGTCGGCGCAGGCGGCAAGCGCGAAGGCGGCCACGGCGGTTTTGCCCGTGCCGACGTCGCCGAGCAGCATGTGGTTCATGCGATGCGGCGACGCCATGGCGCAAAGGATGTCCTCACGAGCGCGGGCCTGCTCGTCGGTCAGGGAAAACGGCATCGCCTGCTCGAGCGCCGCCACGCAGATGCCGTCCGTGACGTGCTCGACCGGACGAGCCCCCTCGCCTGCGCGCGCGGCCTGGCCCATCAAGGTGAGCTCGAGCAGCAGCACCTCTTCGTAGGCCAGCCGGCGGCGCGCCTCGGCCGCCTCCGCCATGCTCTCGGGGAAATGGATGCAGGAAAGGGCGCGCCCGCGCGACATCAGGCGGTACTTCGCGCGCAGCTCCAAAGGAAGGGGGTCGAGGGCGCCGCCGATGTGGATCAGGGCGTTCGACACGAGGCGCCGCATCCATGCGACCGATATCTTCTCGCAGGCCGGATGGACGGGAATCACCATGCCGGCTGCTGCGTCGTCGCCGTCGAGAACCTCGAGATAAGGGTTGACCATGCGCTTGAAGCCGTAATTGAACTCCACCTTGCCGGCGACGGCGATGCGCGATCCGACCGAGAGCTGGTCGGCGAGCCACGGCTGGCGGAAGCAGGTGATCATGAGCACGCCCGTTTCGTCGACGAGCGAGATTTCCACGAGGGGAAGATGCGGTTTGGGGCGCTTGAGCTTGACCTCGTGCACCAAGCCTTGCACGGTGCACGACTGGCCGATGCGCGCCGCAGCGACGCTCGTTTTCACGGACAGGTCGATGTAGCGGCGCGGAAAATGCGTGACCAGGTCGCGCACGCTATGAATGCCCAGTCCCGCCAGCGCGCTTGCGCGGGCGGGACTGACCAACTTCACCCGCGATACGGGTTCGTCAAGAGCCAATGTTGCCGAAAGCCTATCCGGCATGAAGGCTACTCCACGGAGAAGATAATCGGATACAGGGGCTGATCGCCGCGATGCGCGTCGATCTCAAGATCCTCGTAGGCCTCTTCGATGCGGGCCTGCAGCGCCTCGAAGTCGGCGTCGGACATATCCTTGCCGGCGAGCAGCGTGCAGGTGTCGGCGTCGTCGGCGTCCATGTTCTCGAGCAGGGACATGACCACGTCCGAGATGCTCTCGCCGACCGACAGGATGGCGCCGTCGGAAATGCCGATGACGTCGCCGTCCTTGATGGGGTTGCCCTTGACGTCCTTGGAGTCCTTGATGGCGGTGGTGACCTCGCCGCACTTCACGTCCTCGAACGCCTCGGTCATCGACTCGACGTTCTCCTCAAGAGACGCATCCGCATCGACGCCGAACATGGCGGCGAACGCCTGCGGGACCGCCTTGGTGGGAACGACGCCGCACGGGAAATCGGCAAGTTCGCATGCCGTCTGCGCGGCCATGATGATGTTCTTGTTGTTCGGCAGGAAGATGACGGCGTCGGCGTTGACCTTCGACGCCGCGTCGAGCAGGTCCTTCGTGGAGGGGTTCATCGTCTGGCCGCCGGAAACGACGACGTCGACGCCGAGCGATTCCAGAATCTTCGCGTTGCCCGCGCCGGCGGCGACGGCGACGAAGCCGAGCGGCTTGCGCTCGGCGGCCGCCTCTGCCTCGAGCTTTTCGGTGCGCTCGGCCGACTGCAGCTTCATGTTGTGGATGAACACCTCGGAAATCTGCCCGCGCTCCAGGAAGTACGCGAGCACCTTGTCCGGCGTGTTGGAGTGCACGTGCACCTTGAACTTCGGGTTCTCGCCGACGCACAGCTCGCAGTCGCCCATGGTGGACAGGAAGTCGAGCGCCTCGCTGCGGTCGAGCACGTCGGAATCGACGAGGAATTCGTTGCAGTACGTGTAGGTGCTGCCCTCCCAGTCGTTGATCTGCTCGATCTCCACCTTCGGGGCGGCTTCGCGCGCGAACGCCAGCTCGTCGACGAGCGGGCCTTCCTTGCCCGTGAGGGCCGCGACGAACGCGTCGATCAAGATGGCCAGGCCGTAGCCGCCGGAGTCGACCACGCCGTGCTCTTTAAGGACGGGCAGCAGCTCGGGGGTGCGCTGCACCGAGGCGTAGGCCTCCTCGACCACGTAGGCGAGCGCGTCGTCGGCGCCCATCTTCTTCTTGCGCGCGTGCTTGGCAGCAGCGGCGGCGTCTTTGAGCACGGTGAGGATGGTGCCCTCGACCGGCTTGCGCACGGCGTGGAAAGCGACTTCTTGCGACTTCGCGAGCGCCGCTTCGATGGCCGAGGCGTCGAGCACCTCATGGCCGACGCTGCCTTCGCACAGTCCGCGCAGGATCTGAGAGGTGATGACGCCGGAATTGCCGCGCGCGCCCATGAGCGCGCCGGTGGTGATGGCCTTGCGGATGTCGGCCCCCTCGGCGCCGATGGGCAGCTTGGCCAGGCTTGCAACGACCGATTCCACCGTCAGCGACATGTTGGTGCCGGTGTCTCCGTCGGGAACGGGGAACACGTTGAGGCGATTGACTTCCCCGGCACGGTCGCTCAGGTTGCGACTGGCGGCCGCAATAGCGTTGATCAGGTCGTTTGCACTGTATTGTTCAGACATGGATAGAAGGCTCCTTCGGATGAAATGAATAGCGCGCAGGTGAGCGGGTGCGAGTTATTTGCGGACCTTGACGCCCTGCACGTGCACTTCCACCCCGTCGAGCGGTACGCGCGCATATTCCTTCAGCACGAAGCTGACCTGGTCGACCAGGTTCTGCGACACCGTGTTGATGTTGGTGCCGTATTCGATGACGACGTAGAGCGCCACGTGCACGCCCGCATCGGTGGCGCTGACCGTCACGCCGCGGCGCAGGCGGCTGGCGGGCAGGATCTTCGCGATGCCGTCTGCGGCGGAAGGTGCCGCCATGCCGACGACGCCGTAGCACTCGAGTGCGGCGCTGCCGACCATGTCGGCGAGAACATCGTTGGCAACATGCAGGTTGCCGGGAATGGCTTCAGTCATGGCGTTCCTTTCTTGCGCGGTACGCAAACGCGTTTACGTGTAACGTATGAACTGAGAGTATACCCCATGCGCGCGAACGGCCGCTTCGCTAGGCCGTGGAGCCTTGGGCATCCTACACGAAAAATTCTTGTACGAGCTTGGTTTCATGTGCTATAGTGGGAGGGCTTTTGTGCAAGAGCGGCGAAAACGCCGATGCATGCAACCTAGGTACATGGAGTGATGAGTAATGTCTAAGATTTGCGAAGTTTGCGGTAAGGCTCCCGTCGCTGGGCGCAGCGTCAGCCACTCTCACCGCGTGACGAACCGTTGGTTCCGTCCGAACATCCAGAAGGTGACCATCAAGGACAGCAAGGGTCGCGTCCGCAAGGCCAACATCTGCACGAAGTGCCTGAAGGCCGGCAAGGTCACCCGCGCATAGCGCACGACCTCCCATAGACTCAATCGAGAAGGCCCGCCTTGTATGAGGCGGGCCTTCTCGATTGATGAGGGCAGATTACGTTGGGAACGGCGTTTTGAAAGCGCGCTTGGCAGCGCGCAAGGCAGTGAGCGCCTTCGGCGCACTAGTTATGGTCGAGCTGTCGCTCGACCCTACGAATTCTTGATGTCAGATCGACTCTCTCATCAGGGGTGGTAGTGTCGCGTAACTGTATTTCGGCGCGAGCGAAAGCTCGCGCATCAAAAGACCAGCGTCCGCAGGGCGCGTCACTTCTGCGCAAGGCATCGCCAACTCCCTCTAGCTACCAGATAGGCTCTCCCGTCAGGTGCTTTGCGCACGTACGTTTTTCGTGGGCGCGAGCGACAGCTCGCGCATCAATAGAACAGCGTCCGAAGGTGCGCGTCACCGATTTCCGCTGGCCGGCAAAACGCCCTCATCGTGGCATCGGCACCGACCACAGCTTCGAAAATCCCCTACTGCGCTGACAGCACGAGCATGCGGCCGCAGTTGGGGCAGGAGCCGACGTTGCCGTCCCTGCGCATGTCGGCCACGCGGCCGTGATCGACCGCGGCTCGGCAGGCTCCGCACTTGTCTTCGGCCAGAAGCGCCATCGGAACGCCGCCCGTTGCCCGGGCGGTGCGCTCGTAGGTGCGCAGCGCCTCGGCGTCCACCTCGGCGGACAGCTGCGCGCGCTCGGCCTCAAGGGAGGCGATGCGCGCCTTGAGCTTTCCGCCCTTATCGACGAAGACCTTGGTGGCCGCCGCCTCGGCATCGGCAAGCTTCTGGGAGGCCGCCTCGATCTGCGCCTGCACGCCGCGCACCTTCTCCACCTCACCGTCGGCCGCGCGCATCTCCCCTTCAAGCATCTCGCGGCGCTTCGAGATGCCGGAAAGCTCCTTCGTGCGCGACTGCACGCTGCGGAAGTCGCCTTTCACCTCGTCGATTTCCGCCTGGATTTTCGCCTGGCGCTCGACAAGGCCGTCGTCTTCCTCGACGAGCTTGGCCAATTTGGCCTCGGCCTTGGAAAGCAGCGCCGCAACCTGCTCGGCCTTTTCGGCAACTGAGCGCTGCTTCACGCGCGACTCGAGAATGGCCTTGCGCTCAGGCATGCCCTCGAGTTCTTTGTTCGTGCGGATAACCTGCATATCGAGCTCCTGCATGTGCAGGAGCGTCGCCACATCCTGAGGATCGATTCGCATAGCGCACACCCTTCATCCTTGTCGCCAAAGCGGCGAGACTTGCGACCAGTTGAACTTAGAACAATTATACGCGCACCGCTTCGGGATATGCCCACCGGTCGTCTTGCCGCACGATCATCACAAGCTCGCTCGGCACGCCGAGCTCTCTCACGGTGCGGGCAAGCACGCTGCAGAACGGGAGCTCCGACACGTCGTGTCCCAGATCGACGACGCTAAGCCCCGCCTGCGAAAGATCAAGCGCCTCGTGGTATTTCACCTCGCCGGCGATCAGGCAATCCGCACCGGCCGCCAGCGCCGCGCGCCCGGTTGTGGCGGCCGACCCCGTGCACGTGACGACGGTGCGCACCGCACGCGAGAAGTCGCCCCATACCCGAGGAGCGCGCCCGAAGACGCTCGTGCAGCGCGCGGAAAGCTGGTGAAGAGACATCGCGGGGCCCGGGATCGCGCACAGCTGGCCATACCCTTTGCTCGGTGCATGAGGCAGCGGCTCAACCACGCGGTCGAACGCAAGCCCGAGCAGGCCGGGCAGCAAGCGCTGGGCAGCCGGCGACACATCGAGAGCGGTATGGAAGTTCATGAGCGCCACCTCGCGCTCGATGGCTCGATACACCGCCGCCCCGGAGCAGAGGGCCGGCGAAGGCGCGGGCTTGAAGGAATCGGGCGGCGTCAGAAACGCCGGATGATGCGTGAGCAGCACGTTCGCGCCGGCGCGCGCGGCGGCTTCGATGGCGTCGATGGTGGGGTCGAGCGCGATGGCCACCCCCGCGATCGGGCGGGCCGGATCGCCGACCAAAAGCCCCGTGCGGTCCCAGTCCTCGGCGTCTTCGGCGGGAAACTCCTTGAGAAGCGCCCGCTCCAAATCGCCGATGGTCGCCGAGAACGTCTGCTGGCGCAGCGCGCCGGCAAGCGCGCGCGAGAGCGCCTTTTCCTCAGCCGACCCCTCTTCGCCCGAGCCGTCGTCGGGCCCTTCGATCTTGATGATTCTGAGCGTCATAGCATCTCCCCTTTCGACATGCGCATCCTATGCGGTGCGCTCGCGTCCACGAGACCCTGTTTATGACTATCTTAACGGTTGCGGTTTCATCTCGCGGCCGTGCGTTTGAAAATGAGCCGGAAGAGAGCGGCTCGCTCGAGCCGGTTGCGTCCCCGAGTCGTCGGTAGCGCGTTTAAAGTTGGTGTCGCGGCGGCGCTCTCGAGAACGGGTTGAGCTGTCGCTCAACCCCACGAATTTTTAATGGAAGGGTTACCTCATCTGCCAAGACTTCGTGGGTGCGAGCGACAGCTCGCACATCAATAGGCCTGCGCCGAAGGCGCGTCAGACTTTTCATGATTCGAAGCGGTACACCGCTCGCGGGCTTTTAAATCATGTGTCGCGCTGACGCGCTCTCCAATAATGGTTGAGAAGCCCCTCAACCCCACGAATCTTCGAGAAAGCCAACCTCAACAGGTGATTTCGTGGGTGCGAGCGACAGCTCGCACATCAATAGGTCAGCGCCGAGAGGCGCGTCAGACTTTTCAATAAGCAGGGCAAACGCCATTCGCTCGCTCTTAGATTATGTGTCGCGCTGACGCGCTCTCCAGTAATGGTTGAGCTGTCGCTCAACCCCACGAAATCTTGCTGTTGGGATAACGAAGCAGCAAGTATTTCGTGGGTGCGAGACACTGTCTCGCACCTTAATAGCCAGCGCCGAAGGCGCGTCAGATTATTCCCCAACCGCAGGTAGCATCGAGTAGCAGTTCCCCCGTCAGTACAGCTCGACAACGTCTATCGCCGCGAAGGGCAGGCCCTTCGCGGCAAGCGATGCCTTCGCACCCTCGACATCGGCGTCGGGGGCGCACCAGGCCAGACCGCAGCCGGCGGAGATCTCGGAGGGCACGGGGATCATGCGCCCCGCGACGCTTCCCGCATCGGCTGCGGCCTGCACGGCCATCGCGTCGGCCGTGCTCGAAAACGTCACGACCGCATGAGGCGTCTTTTGTCGCACAGGCACTCCTTTACGGGCGCACGACGACGCGCGCCTCAAGCTGCTTCTGCGCGATGACGTACATGTTCGTGACCTCGCCCACGGCAAGCTTCTCGGTAAGCCCGTAGTGGTTCAGGCACGTGCCGCAGCTGAAGATCTCCACGCCGGCTTCGGCGAGCTTCTGCAGATCCTCGAGCACGGGGCTCCCCTCGACTGTCAGCTTCACGCCGCCGTTGTACGCGAGAATGACCTGCGGAAGCTCATCCTGCTGCGTGAGCGCGAAGGTGAACGCCTTCATGAGCGTAGCGCCGAGCGCGTTGTCGCCCGCACCCATGAACTCGCTCGACAGCACGACGACCTTATCGCCCGCCGGCACCAGCTCGCCGCAGCCGGCCTCGGCAGGCGCGGCGGCGTCGGTCTTGGTGAACACGACGGCGAATTCCGCCTCGCCGCGCTCATCGCTTGCCGTGGCAAGCTTCAGCGACTTGCCGAGGTTCTCCAGGTTGTGCATGGCCGTCTTGTTGTCCACGACGACCTCAAGCTCGCCTGCGCCCATCGCGCTGAGCGCCTTTTTCGCGTTGACCACCGGAAGCGGGCACGCCATACCTTTGCAATCGAGCTTTTCCATGATACCCATCCTTTCATCAAGCTTGAACAAGCTGTCTTTCGAACGCGATCAACACTGAACTGACCACGTGTTACACCGTTTTACACCGAACACGTAAACCAACCGCACCGCTCCTACAGCATCTCGATGAACGCCGCGAGGCGCGTTTCCACCTGACCGGCGTCGTTGGTCGAATAATCGGTCTCGAGCTTCAGATAGGGCACGCCGCGCTCCTCGCAGGCGGCCTGCACCTTCACCGCCTCGATGTTGAACGTGTGGCAGGCCTGCAGCACCACTTCCACGACGCCGTCGACCTTGTACTTGTCCACCATCTCCATCATATGCTCGATGCGCCCGGCGTTCGGCGACATGACCGAGCAGTTGATCTTCAGGTAGCGGTCGGAGATGGCGCGCAGGATGTCGGGCGCGTCGGGGTCCACGAGCATCGACTGCGTGCGCTCGCCCGAGCAGTCGTCAAGCGCCACGATGACGCCGCCGGCGCGCTCGACGGTCATGCCGACCTTCTGGATGACGCCGCCGCTGGGGCAACCGGTCAGCATGATGCGCTTCGCGCCGGCCGGAACCGGGCGCTCCCCCGCCTCATAGGCGCTGCGGCGCGCGGCCGCCAGACCCTCGAGCGTTTCAGCGTACTGGTCGACATCGAAGCTGAAGGTTGCCTTGAGCAGCGTCGCCATCAGCTCCACGCCGCTCATCGCCGGCGGCTCGAGCGCCTGCAGCGAATACAGGTCGCACATGGCGCGCCGGATGCGGTTGCGCTTGCGCACCGCCTCGCGCAGCGCCTCGTCGGTGATGGCGACGCAAAAGCGGCTTTCCAGCTCCTCCTTCAAGAGCTTCGCCTCTTCGTACCAGATATCGGCCGAATAGCTGCGCGTCTGGCTCTGCGGCAGCTGCATCACGTGCACCGGCTTGATGTCGGCGAGCAGCTCGTACATCTTCTTCTTGCCATCGCAGGTTGTCTCTCCGAGCACCAGGTCGCTGAAGTAGGTGAAGGGGCACTTGTTCGTCAGCGCGAAGCCGTAGGTGCCCTTGATGAGCGGGCAGAGGTTCTTCGGCAGCACCGTTTCCGCATCGGGGATGGTCTCGTTGTTCATGCCGCACAGCCCCACCGCGGCGACGCCGGCCGCATCGAGCAGCTCAAGCGGGCTGTACGAGCACAGATACCCCGCAAGGCGCCCGCCGTTTTGCTTGTAGTTCATGGCCGCGATGAAGCTTGCGCGGCGCGCCTCGTCGAAGCTTTCGTAAATGGAAGGCAGGTCGGTGGGGACGGCCGGTTCCGCACTTTGAGGGTTTGCGGAAACAGCGGAGTCGGCCGCTTCGGCCTCCCCAGCATTTGTTCGATCATCAATCGCGGCATCGGTCATGGCCACGCACATCCTTTCCCGTCTGGCATTGATCGCAGAAAGAGGCACCGCGCAAGCGAAGCGCCAGCGGGCCGAAGAGAAGGGCGGCAGAGGCAGAAATGCGCGCCTTTTGCATCGAGTATAGCCTTCCTTACACCGACGGTCGGCGGCAATCGGCGAAGATGCGCGAAAGGTTCGCTATACTGCAGGGTTGAACATCAATCAAGACAAATCGAACAGCCGAGCCGGCGAAAAGCCCTCGGAAGCACACGCGAAAAGAGACACCATGTCAAAAGCCCCCAACACCCAAGCGCTGCGGCAGCTTCCCCAGGTGGAAGAGCTGATGCACGCACCGCAGATCCAGGCGCTCGATGCGCTTGTCCCCCGCGGGGTGCTCGTCGAATGCGCACGTCAGAGCATCGATGCGGCCCGTCAGCGCATTTTGACGGGAGCCGACGAAAGCCCCGATGCGACGGCCATCGCCGACGCCGCCTGCACGCGCGCGCTGGCGAACCTGCGCCCGAGCCTGCGGCGCGTGATCAACGCGACCGGCGTGGTGCTGCACACCAATCTGGGGCGCAGCGCGCTTGCCGAGGAGGCGGTCGCGGCGGTCGCCGAGGCGGCGCGGGGCTATTCCACGCTGGAATACAGCACCGAGGCCATGGCGCGCGGCAGCCGGCACAACCACGTGGAGCACCTGATCTGCAGCCTGACCGGCGCCGAGGCGGCCATCGCCGTGAACAACAACGCGGCCGCCGTCATGATGGTGCTTTCCGAGTTCGCACGCGGGCACGAGGCCATCGTCAGCCGCGGCGAACTGGTGGAAATCGGTGGAAGCTTCCGCGTGCCCGACATCATGGCCCAGTCCAACGCGGCCATGGTGGAAGTCGGCACCACGAACAAGACGCACGCCGTCGACTACGAGCGGGCGATCACCGACGACACCGCGATGCTGCTCAAGGTGCACCCGTCGAACTACCGCCTGGTCGGCTTCACCGAAAGCGTGAGCAAAAGCGACCTGCGGCGCATCGCCGACGCCGAGAACGCTCGCCGCGAAAAGCGGGCGGCCGGCTCCGAAGGCGACACCGCGCCCGCACCCGTGCTCGTCTACGAGGATCAGGGGTCGGGCGCCTTCATGCGCCTTGAGGTCTTCGGCGAATACGCCGAGCCGACGGTGCGCGAATCGCTCGAGGCGGGCTGCGACCTCGTGTCGTTTTCCGGCGACAAGCTGCTCGGCGGCCCGCAGGCCGGCATCGTCGTCGGGCGGCGCGAGTTCATCGACCGCCTGAAGAAAAACCCGCTCGCCCGCGCGATGCGCCTGGACAAGATGACGCTCGCCGCCCTTGAGGCCACGCTGCGCATCTACCTGAACCCCGACGAGGCGCTCCAGAAGATCCCGACGCTGCGCATGCTCACCGCGCCCGCCGATTCGGTGCAGGCGCGCGCGACGGCGCTTTCGCACGCGCTGCGCAAGAACGTGACGGCCCGCCAGGCGCATCTCGAGGTGATCGAGGAAACGGGGCGCGCAGGCGGCGGGTCGCTTCCCATGTGCGACATCGACACCTATTGCGTGCGCATCGAGTTCAAATGCGGCTGCGCGCAGGACTGCGAGCGCTTCCTGCAGCAGAAACGCCGCATCCCCGTCATCGGGCGCATCAAGAAGGAAGCGGTCTTGCTGGACGCGCGCACCATCGAGGAGCGCGACATCCCCGAGATCGCCGAAGCGATCGGCGCTTATTTCGCAGAAGCTGCCGCGAGCAAGGAGGCCTAACATGGAACAGGGCGAAGAGCTGATCGAAAGCGATCTCATCCTCGGAACCGCCGGGCACATCGACCACGGCAAGTCGTCGCTGGTCTTGGCGCTCACCGGCACCGACCCCGACCGCCTTGCGGCCGAAAAGCAGCGCGGCATCACCATCGAGCTGGGGTTCGCCCAGCTGGAACTGCCCGGCGGCGAGAAGATGGGCGTCGTCGACGTGCCCGGGCACGAACGCTTCGTGCGCCAGATGATCGCGGGTTCCACCGGCATCGACGTCGCGCTTCTGTGCATCGCCGCCGACGACGGCGTGATGCCGCAGACCGAGGAGCATCTCGCGGTGCTAACGCTTCTGGGCATACCCACCTGCGTCGTCGCGCTCACGAAGGCCGACCTGGTCGACGAGGAGTGGTGCGCGTTCGTGACCGAAGAGGTGCGAGGCCGCCTTTCGGGCACGCCGTACGCCGACGCCGAGATCATCCCCTGCTCGAGCAAGACCGGCCAGGGGCTCGACGAGCTTCGAGCGGCCATCGAACGGGCCGCGCGGTCGACGCGAACGCGCACGGCGAGCAGCATCTTCCGCCTTCCCGTCGACCGCTCGTTCATCATCAAGGGCGCCGGCACCGTCACCACGGGCACGCTGTGGAGCGGGCAGGTTCGCGTGGGCGATGAGGTGGAGATACTGCCCGCCGGCGCCATTGCGCGCGTGCGCTCCATCCAGGTGCATGGGCAGCCGGTCGAAGCAGCCGGGGCGGGTCACCGCACGGCGCTCAACCTCAACGGCGTCACCACCGACGAGGTGCGCCCGGGAGACATGCTCGCCACGCCCGGGTCGCTGCGCCCGAGCGACCACTTCGACGTCGACATCACCTACCTGGGGATCCCCGGCAGCGACAAGGCGCTCGAAAGCGGCGCGCGCGTGCACGTGGCGCACGGCACGCGGGAGGTTGTCGGGCGCGTGCTGCTCATGGACGGCGAAAAGCTGGCCCCCGGCGCCAAGGCGCTCGCGCAGATCCGCACCGAAGAGGATTTGGCGGTGGCGCGCGGGGACCGTTTCATCATCCGCTCCTACTCCCCCGTGCACGTGATCGGGGGCGGCGAGATCCTGCGGGCCCACCCCCGCCGCTCGACAAACCTGACGCAAAGCGAGCAAACCCTTATCAGCGCGCTGCGGAAAGGAGATGCCGCAGCGGCCGCGGCGGCCGTGCTCGACGGGTCCGACTACCCCCTGACCGCCGACGACATCGCGCGAGCGGCCGACCTCGACGCGGAAGCGGCGCGCGCGGCGCTCGAGGAGCTTTCCGCCGCTCAAAAGGCCGTGAAGGTTTCCCCGAGCGTCCAAGGCGCCGGCAGACAGGCCGAAGGCGAAAGCGACGGAACCTCCCTGTTCGCCACCAAGCGCATGCTGCAGAAAATGGATGCCGCGCTGGAAAACGCGCTCTTGAAGTTCCATGCCGAAAACCCCGCCGCCACCGGCATCTCGAAGGAATCGCTGCGCAGCTCGCTTGCGCCCGCATGCGCGCCGGCCGCCTTCGACGCGCTCATCGCCCATGCCGCCCAGGCGCAGCGCATCGTTCGGGACGGCGGCGAGATCAGCCATCCCGAGGCGGGCGCGGGGGCGCGCAAGCTGGAGGAGCAGACCGCGCAGCGCCTGCTAGACCTGCTCGAGCAGGCAGGCCCCACCCCGCCTGCGACGAAGGACCTGCTCGCAAAGGCCGAAGTCACGCCGCAGGCGGGATACAAGGCGCTTGGGTCGCTTGAGCGCGCAGGCGCGGCGGTGAAGATCAGCGACGAGTTCTATTTCGCCGCATCGGCGCTTGATACGCTGAAGGCCCGCCTTCGCGAAAAGCTTTCCTCCGGACCGGCTTCGGCTGCCGACCTGAAAGACGCCATGGAAACGACGCGCAAGTACGCGATCCCGCTGCTCGAGCACTTCGACGCCATTGGCCTGACCAGACGCACCGGTGACACGCGAGAGCTTGTCGAATAACCGGTTTCCGAAATCAGGGCAGCAGCATTGCGCTACAATGAATTGCTGCTTTGAAGCAAGCATATGGAGATGGATGGGTCCTGGTGGGCCCCGCGGCCTTCAAAGCCGTTGTGAGGCGCGCAGAACGTCTCGGGTGTGTTCGATTCGCACGCATCTCCGCCAACTAACAGCAAAGCCCCTCGATCGAGGGGCTTTTTAGTTGGGCGTTTTCACTTGCTGAAGGGAAATTGGTGAGCGCCTTGCGGCGCACTAGGACGGGCCGAGCTTTCGCTCGACCCTACGAATTTTCGAGAAAAGCAACCCCATCAGGTGTTTTCGTGGGTGCGAGCGAAAGCTCGCATATCAATAGCCAGCGCCAAAGGCGCGTCAGACTTTTTAACGCATCAGTTCCCTATCGTTCCCGAGATGCCGCCGGTGATCCCGAAAAGGACGATCGCGACGGCAGCGAAGATAAAGGCGAGCAGCAGCCGTTTCGCGAAGCCGCATGCCGCAAAGCGCGGAAGGGCGCTTCGCAGCGGGCGCGGGTCGCACAGCGCAAGCGCGGGGGCGGACAAGAGCACCCAGATCGCCAGATATTGGACAGCGCGCGCAGCGAAAGGCGTGTTCGCCGCCTCCCCTGCCGGGAAGAGGCATCCCACCAGGCACATCAGCAGCAACACCAAGCTTGCCCCGGCAAGAAGGACGTCCCACACCACTCCCGCTCGCAAAAGCGAAGCCGTATGCGCCTTGCCGCCCTCAGGCGCGCCGGGCGAAGCGCCCCGCTCCTTCTGCGGCGATTCGACGAGCTTGCAGGCGATGCACGCTTGCCCGAAGGCGCGCTTCAGCTCGGCGACCGTCTGATAGCGCGACGCAGGATCGAAGGCCGTCGCCTTGAGCACCACCGAACGCATCGCCTGCGCGATATTATGCTCGCGCATAACCTGATCCAAAGCCGATGGCTCGGGAATCTTCCCCACCAAAAGATAGAGCAGGAGCATGCCGAGCCCGTACACGTCGCTGCGCACATCGGTCTGCCCGAAGCCGAACTGCTCGGGCGGCGCGAAGCCGCGCGTGCCGAACTTCGCGGTGTCGGCGGCGGCGTCGCTATCAAACGAACGGGCTATGCCCAGATCGATGAGCACGACCGTCTCTCCCGAGCATATGAGGTTGCTCGGCTTGATGTCGCGGTGGATGATCGCCGGTGTGAAGCGCTCGTGCAGCTCCCTGACCGCGTCGCAAGCGCCCGGGAACAGGTCGCGGGCAACTTCGGCGGCAGCCCCGCGCGCGTACACCACGTCGGCAAGGGTTTTCCCCGCGATGAATTCCATGATGACGACGCAGTCCTCGCCCGCCTCGTAGCAATCGAAGATGCGGGGCAGATGCGCGAAACGCGCGCCTTCCCGCTGCGCATCGAAGATGCGCTTCCAGGCCGCGCCGATGCCGTCGGTTCGACGAAACGTTTTGCGCACGAACGGCCCGAGCTCCCCACCGCTTACGCCCACGAAAAAGACGCGCTCGGTGCGCTCGAGCTCGCTGGTTTTCAGCACCGCGTCCACGCGATAGCTGTCCTCGCGAGCAAGGGATTGAAGGGTGTGCTCAAGTTCGTCGATCATGGCTTTCATAGTAACAGAGCGCGCCGCGGCGCGAATGCGCGCAAAGCGCGGCTAGCAGATGGTTTCCTCGCCGAAGCGGAACAGCTCCTCTTCCGTTTTGCGCAGATCGCAGCCGTGCGCAAGGCAGAAGATGATGATGGCGTCGCGCCTGTTCTTGCAGTACAGCTCGTTGTGGCCGGCCGCCTTCAGCACCCGATTCGCCTCGCGCAACGAACACGACAGCGCGAAGGCAAGCTGCAGGACCTTGTTGCGCGATGCGCCGCGCTGGCCCTTGAATATCTGGTATCCGAACGTGGCATCCAGCCCCGCTTCGCGCACCACCTCGGAACGCTTGAGGCCCTTCTCGTCCGCCAGCTGCGTCAGGTAGCTGGCAAGGTCGCGATTCGCAAAAGCTCCATCGACGAACGCCTCCGGCGCCGGCGCATCAAGCAATTCGTCAAGCAACTCCTCGGTCAAAGGCTCTTCCACGCCAGGCCGTCCCTTCCGCTTCGGCATCCATATACGAAATGCCATTGTAGCGGAAGGGGCCCACCCTAAGCGGACCGGGCGGCGGACGGACGGCATGCGCATCGGGGCGACTCGCGTTAAACGCGTAAGCTACGCCCCGGGTTGCGAAGGCGAAGACGAGCTTTGCCGGGTTATTCAGCCAGCCAGGTCACATCGTTCTTGCCGCTCAAAAACGACGGCGAATAGACGACCTTCGAAACCTGACCATCGAATTCCAGGATTCCCGTCACGCTTCCCCCCGGCGCCAAGGTGCCGGAGCTCAAGCGCGCTGATGATTCGGCCGCATCCCCGCCGTATTGATAGGACTCGCTGCGCTGCGCGCCCTGCGGATCCTGCGCCTTCCAATCGTAAGCGTTGAAACTCACGGTATCGCTGCCCGTGTTCTCATAGGTGACCGAGACACTCGCGAACTCCTCGCCGCTGTAATTCGCAAGCCCGCCGGTGATGGAGTTCACCGTCACCTTCAACCCGTTGCTCAGCGTCGCGGTCGCTCCCACGGAAAGCTCGCTTGCCTTCTGCGCCGACGACCCTCCCTCGCTTGCCGCGTCCTCAGAGCCGCTCGCGCCCGATTGCGACGTGGAGGTCACCGAAGGGCCGGAAGCGGCATCGTCGAGGGCCTTCGAGTACATGCTCTGCGTGGCAAGCACGACGGCGAAGGCGACGATGCAAATGATCAAACCTGCGATCGAAAGCCCTTTGCCTCCCTTCTTGCCGCGCACGCAGGCAACGGTGCCTATCGCGGCGAAAACGAATCCGATCACGGCCAAGAAGGCCGAGAAATTGTTGATGATGGGCAGAAACGAGGTGCACAGGGCAACCAAGCCGATCACGAAACCGGCGATCCCCATTGCCGACTTGCCCTTCGGCGATGGGGGCTGAGATGAGACGTTATCCATGTTCTTCCTTTCCCGTATTCTTACGTGCGCGCATGCTCGCTTTCATGGTAGGGAAAGGGTTCGGGCATTTCATTAGCTGTCAGCACAGATTCGGGCGCAGATTCGGGCGCAAAAAATGGGCCCCGATAGAAGCCCATTTCGCATGCGATTGCTTGGGAAGCTGCAAAAGCGTCCGTTACTCAGCAGAGCGACGCGCGGCTTGCTGCGCCGGGCGCTGCTGAACCGCCGGAGCGGAAACGCGGCGAGACTGCTGCGGGCGCTGATTGCCCGCAGGGGTGGCGCAGTACGGGCAGATTGTCCAAGCCGGATCGAGCGCATGCCCGCACGAGGGGCACAGGTTCTTCAGGCGCTGATGGCAGTTCGGGCACAGCACGTAGTCGGCCTCGACGGGATAGCCGCAGTTCGCGCATTCGCCGTACTGCATGAGCTGGCGCTGCTTGAGCGCGACTTCAAGCTCCTGCTCGTCGCGGTCGATGAGCAGCATGGAGGGACGCAGCAGGCAGTACGCGATGACGCCGAGCAGCGGGATAAGCGCCACGATGCCCCACACGTACCACAAGGTGCCACGCTGGTACGCGTCGCGGCAGACCCACACGATGGACAGGATGTACAGGATGACCAGCACCACGACGACGCCCGAAAAAGCCGCCTGAACCTGCGGCGTGATAAGCTGCGATAGCAAATCGCTCATGTTGTCCCCATTCTTCTTGGCTCAAAGACGCATGCCAGGCGCCCGTTGCACTCATCGCGCCGCCCCGCGTTCGCGGTTTGGTGCACATACAGCCGCACATTATAGCAAAGAGCGCAACGCAGACGCGTTTATGCAGGCAAATTACGAAAATGAGCGGCCCGGCGGCAACCGGGGCTGACTCGCAAGCTTATCCGGCGGCAACCCGACCGCAAGCGGGCAGCCGGATTGCGCGCAACGACCGCTTGCCGCGGGCGCAGCGCGCCTTGCTACTTCAGGATGAGGCCGAAGACGATGGCGACGAGGGCAACGAAGATGCCGAGCACGGCGGAGAAGATGCGCAGGCCGGTGCTCATGGGCTTGTCCTCCCCGATGTCCTTGCCGCGAACGGCGACGGCGACGAGCGTGAGGCCGAACACGGCCCACGAAACGTTGTAGACCGCGTTATAGGGAGCGACATCGCTGTCGATGACCCCGACCATGTCGAGGATCGCGCTCAGCGCAACGATGACGAGCGAGATAATCCATACCCACCACAGCGGGTCGCGCACGGTGTTTTTAAGCCAAGTGGAATAAGGTTTGTCGGACATGAGAGCTCCTTCACTCTAACGGGTTCGCGAATTCGCGACATATTAGACTACCTCGGTGTTTCTGTCCATATCGTCGATCAAGTCCGTTCTGATCGAAAACCACCGCACGCGAAAAGGGCTCCTTCCCTGCACGGGGAAGGAGCCCTTCATCAAGCTGAAAAACAATCGGCTCGAGCAGACGCGGCCAAGGTCGAAACCCTCGCGTCTTTCGCCGGCGAAACCAGCTCGCTAATGCTTGCCTGCATCAGCGGCCGAGGCTTCCTTGAACTCGGCTCTTCGCGCTTCCAGCTCGTCGAGCATCTCGCGCGTCTTGCGGTCCTCCGATTCCTGCGCCTCGCGGTTGAGACGGTAGTCCTCGCGGATCTTGTCGTTATCGGCAAGCAGGAAGTACAGCGCCAAGCCTGCGGCCAGGCCCACGCCGCCGCCACGGGCCAGGATGAAGCCGGCGATCATGCCCGCCAAGCCCTGGTCCATCTTGTCGCGCGCCAAGTCGAAGGAGATCTGCGCGCAGACGAAGCCTTGGATGCACAGCACGACCACGAGGATGGCGCCCGAAGCCGCCAGCGACGCCTCGTAGAGCGGGAACACGAACAGGCCCACCACGGTGAAGATGAGGTTCGTGCCCGATCCGTCGTAGATGGAGTCCATGCCCTGACGCCCGGACTGCTTGTAGCGCTGGTAGGTGGCGACGCAGTACGGGGCCGAGAGCGGGCCGGCGAGCGCCGGGTAAGGCGCGAACAGAGACAGCACGAGGTTGCGGATGCCGCAGATGATGTTCGTGCGGTTGGGGTCGAACTCGATGAACTCGTCGTCGCGCAGCGCCTGCATGCCCAGCTGCTGCACGGTGACGAAGTCGCCGTAGGCGATAACCCAGGCGATCAGCGCGATCGGGAACGCGCGGATCCACACGCTCGGCTCAGCCCACCCGATGAAGAACGGGCTCACCGAGGCGAACAGCGCGGGGAAATCGGGGAAGCGAAGGATCTGTCCCGAGAAGTTGTACTGGAACTCGCCGGTGAAGCCGCCGACGATGAACAGCGCCAAAATGGCCCACAGGAAGCTGTAGTTGCCCAGGATCTGCAGGATGCGATGGCTGTCCATGTGCTTGCGGATGCGCTGGCTGAACATGAGGAAGAACACGATGCACAGACCCGCGATGCAGCCGATGGTGGCCGTGTCGACCGCGCCGCCCTCGGACAGGCGCGCGTAGACCGCGTTCACGCCGGCGCCGAGCACGATGCCGGCCTTCACGCCCGGCGGCAGAAGCGTGTTGAGCTTCTTCGATAAGCCTGTCGCTCCCAATATGAGGAAGAGCAAGGCCAACTCAAGCTGCACGGCTGTGAGCGCCTGCAATCGCACGACCCCTGGGTCGAAGCCTTCCAGAAAGACGATGACGATGGCCATGGCCGGCGTGATCCAGCCGCAGATGGACGGCTCGCCGAGCAGCCAGTTGCAGGTGTACATCATAGTCTCGAACACCACGAGCGCCCAGGCGACCTCCGGGTCGAGCCCGAGCGTCGAGATGAGCACCGCGAGCGCGCCGTAGGACGTGCACGCGTTCATGAGACCGGTGACGACCTCGGGCGGCGAGATCTTGAAATGAACGAACGGAAGGCGGATTCGCAGGATTCCGCAGGGAATGTACGGCTGAATGCCGCCGTACGACCTTTTCATGAAAGCCATGGGCAACCTCTTCACCTTGTCGAGCTATTGCTAGAGCCCCTCCACAGGCCCTCGACATCTTGGGAGCAACCGAACAACCCCTTGCCCGGCCTTGTGCGCTCCACAAGTTGCACATACTGTTAGAGTTTAGCAGTACTGTTCGCCATGACAATGCACCAGAAGCGCTCTATTTTATTCGCGAATACAAACAGAAACGAATGAACGCCGAAACGCATGGCGAAACGGTTGCGCGCTCCTGCGAATTTGGATAGCCCTTCCCTTTCGCGAAAAGGCGAAGGCCAGCGCAGGTCATAAGCCTTGAACCAGGCGCACGCGGACGAGCTGCATAAGAAAAGCCGCCCCTGTGGACGGCTTTCTAATTTCGATGGCGGGATGTACGAGACTTGAACTCGCGACCTCCGACGTGACAGGCCGGCGCTCTAACCAACTGAGCTAACACCCCGTTCAGCTGCGAGTGGATACATTACAGGAATCTCCCCCTACGCGCAAGCCCTAATTTGAAAAAAGTTTTGACGAAGGTGAAATCGGCGGCAGGGGTTGACCCAGGACGGGTGAGGCAACGTACCAGATTAAGCGTGTGACGCGCCCTTGCGGGCGCTGGCCTAATGATGCGCGAGCTTTCGCTCGCGCCCACGAATTTTGGGTCTGCGACCCTAAGACTTGCAGCAAGAATTCGTGGGGTCGAGCTATTAGCTCGACCCGCACAAAAGAGCACCGAAGGTGCGACACATAATTCAAAAAGGCGGGATGAGTCGACATCGCAACCTGTTTCACGCGCATCATAAAATCAGCACCCGAAGGGCGCGTCACCCATCTGCCGGCCGAGTGGCCGGCATGCGCCTATGCGCTGCGCTGATCGATGCGGGTGATGGACAGCACGCGCAACGGTTCATCTGCCGCTTGTTCGGCGACGAATTCCTCGGAATTCGCAACGCGCATCAACGGCTCCATTGGCTCCCCGGACGGCTGATTCCGCACCTCTTCGGAAGGCACCTCGCTCGATCCCTCTTCCGACAGCTTAGCAGAGCTCAGAGGCCCTTCCTGCGCCTCCTCGCCCCCGTTTCCGGGATCCGCGGGCCCCAGAAGCGCCAGGCACGCCGAGAGCAGCTTGTCGGGCCGCAGGCTGCCGGTGGGCTTCTGCTCGAGCGAGAGCACAAGCTCGCAGCCCGCAAGGCGCGGCTCGCCCACCAAAAACTCGGCCACGTCCAAAACCTTCTCCTTCTTCTTGCGCACGACGTGCACCTGCGCGGGGATGGGCAGGCTTTGCAAGGCCCGGGAGAAGACCACCTGGTACGTTGAAATAGGGAACGCCGCCGAGGCCGCAGGCGCCTTCGGCTCGATATAGGCGCATCCGGTGACCATAAGATCGGCCACGCTAGCCTTTTGCAAGGCCGAAAGCGCCTCTTCGGGCGCAACATAGCTCACCAGCTGCAAATCCGCGAGCTCGCCCGTGCCGCCCACGCCGACCGGCAGGGCCGCGCCGAACGCGAGCTTCATATGCGGACTGAAACCGTTTGACACCGCAAAGGGAAGCGCGGAGCGGCGCACCGCGCGCTCAAGCGCCCGGGCCACCTCCAAATGCGACAGCAGCGCCAAGCGCCCCTGCTTGACGAAGGTGATGCGCAGCCTGAACTGATTGGGATCGCTCATCGGTCAACCTCCGTTTCGCCTGCACGTTCAAGCTCCTGAGCGACACTCGGCGCGCGCCCGTCTTGAGCCACGGCGCCATCGGCACCCGCGCCCTCGCACACATCCTCCGCCGGCGCATGCGCGTTCGACCCGGCGGCGATGCGCGGGCTGGCCAGCTCGTTGTCGACGCCAAGGCCCGGGCATGCCCCGCAGCCGGCGCAGCGCTCGTACGTGCAGTCCGGCGTGGTCTTGCCGGCATCGGCTCGGCGGCGCTCCAGAGCCAAGAAGCGGGTGGACACGCCGGTCGAGATATGCGCCCAGGGCATCACGCGGTCGGTCGGGTAGCTGCTCTGCGCGACCTTGGCGGGGTCGATCCCCACCTCCACGGCGGCGTCGCGCCAGGCCTGCTCGTTGAAGTGCTCCGTCCACGCGTCGAAGCGCGCGCCGCGCCTCCAGGCGGCCTCCACCCACGCGGCCGCCTCGCGGCCCGCGCGGCTCATCACCGCCTCCACGAAGCTGGTGGAAGGGTCGTGCCAGTGCACGTCGATGGCGCGGTACCTCACGCTGCGGCGAAGCACGCCCACGCGCCGAAGCGCCTCTTCAGGAGCGATCTGCCCGTCCCACTGAAACGGCGTCTGCGCCTTCGGCACGAACAGCGCGCAGGAAACCGACATGCGGATCGACCCGCGCTGCTCGGGCGGGGTGGCCTTCTTCGCCCGGTCGTAGGCGCGCTGCACCAAGCTCGCGATGCCCTTGATGTCATCGTCGGTTTCGGTGGGAAGGCCGATCATGAAGTACAGCTTGCAGCGGCGCCAACCGGCGGCGAAGGCGGCGTCCACGGCGCCGAACAGGTCGTCTTCGGTCACCTGCTTGTTGATGACGTCGCGCAAACGCTGCGTGCCGGCCTCGGGCGCGAAGGTAAGGCCGCCTTTCTTGCGCCCGGCCACCAGCTCGGCCATGTCCACGCCGAAGCTGTCCAGGCGCTGCGAGGGCACCGAGATACGCACGCCCGCGTCGGCGTACTTATCGTTTAAGCGCGTGAGGATGTCGGCGATCTGCGAATGGTCCGTCGTGGAAAGCGAGGTCAGGCTCACCTCGTCGTAGCCCGTCTTCGCAAGCCCCTCCACCACCGAGGCCACCACGTTGTCGGCCGATCTCTCGCGGATGGGGCGGTACATCATGCCCGCCTGGCAGAAGCGGCACCCGCGCGCGCAGCCGCGCAGCACCTCGACGTTGAGGCGGTCCTGCACCACTTCGGTGAACGGCACGATGCACGGCTCCCAGCCCGGGCTTTGCGCGAACCCCTCGAAGACGCGCTTGTCGATGCGCTCAGGCAGGCCCTCCTCCAACGGCTCGATCCAGCTTCCCGCCTCCTGGGCCTGCTCCTCGTCGCGCCAGCGATACAGGCTCGGCACGTAACAGCCATCCAGGTTCGCTAAGGCGCGCAGGATGTCGTGGCGGCGCTCGCCGGCTTCGCGCATGGACGCGATGAGCGAGAGCGCCTCGGGCAGCGACTCCTCCCCTTCCCCGATGCTGAAGAAGTCGAAGAACGGCGCGTAAGGCTCGGGGTTGAACGCGCACGGCCCGCCCGCCATGACGAACAGGTCGTCCTCGCCGCGGTCCGCCGCGTGCAACGGGATGCCGGCCAAGTCGAGCGCCTCGAGCACGTTGGTGGCCGCCAGCTCGTGCGGCAGCGTGATGCCGAGCGCGTCGAACTCGGCAAGGGGCGCGCAGCTTTCGATGCTGAACAGCGGGATGTTCTCACGACGCATGACGTCGCCGAATTCCGCGGCAGGCAAAAACGCGCGCTCGGCCGCCATGCCCTCGCGCGCGTTCACGACGTTCACCAGGATGCGAAGCGCCTGGTTCGCCTGCCCCAGCTCGTAGGTGTCGGGGTAGAGCATGCAGAAGCGGAAGGTCGCCTCGGGCTTGTAGACGCACCCGAACTCGTGGTTCAGATAGCGAGCCGGCCGCTCGGCTTGCGCGAGCAGCGGTTCGAGCCTAGGCCATAGGTCAGTCACGATGTACCCCCTGAAATCGTTGGTTTAGCCGCGATCCCGCCCGATGGCGGAACCGGCGCGGCAGGCAAGCCGCTGCGCGTTCGCGCGCAGAGACGACACGGCCGAGGCCCCGGAGCGCCTCGCCTGGTCGGCCGCCGCCTTCGCCGCCGCCGCGAACGCGCCGTCGCGAGCGGTCGCGGCGGCCTCGACGACCTTCGCCACGCTCGGAAGGCCCTCGTAGTACTCGATGGCCGCATGGCCCATCGCAAGCGTCGCCGAATATCCGACGGCGACCTTCACGCCCAAACCGACGATGGGGACGGCGCCGGCCGCCTTGCGCGCAACGCCGCGGCACGCGAAGGCCCCCGCGACGAGCGCCGCGAGCTCCTTGACGCGCTCCATGTCGAGCGCCTTGCCGTAGGCGGCGGCGACCTGCAACAGCATCTTCGCCTGGTTGAGCGTCATCACGGGCATGTCGGCCCCCGGGATGAACACGAGCAGGCCCACGCCGGCGTTCTGCATCGCGGTGGCCCGCACCACCTCCGTCGCCAAGGGCCGGCGCACGAACGGGAACGCCCACGCGAAGGCCAGCCGCTTCGCGCGGCATGCCTCGGCGACCCAAGCCCCCATGGCCTCGTCGAGGCTTCGGGCGGCCTCCTCGATAAGCTCGATTGGCTCGTAGGCGCCCGTGTCCCCGCCCACCGGCGGCTTGGGCTTGCCCCACGAGGCACCGAGCGCAGGCGCGCCGGCAACGGGAGCGCTCACGTGATCGTAGACGAGCTTCGTCAGGGCGGGCGCGACCACGTCGCCCTGAGGGATGGGATGCCCCGCTGCGGCGGCGATCTCGTCGACGAGCTGCGGCAGCGTGGTCACCACCATGACGGGCACGCCAAAGGAGCGCAGCTTCGCGGCGGCGGCCCCGACGCGATCGGAAAGGCCCGCGACGATGCAGGCCATGTCGTCGCCCTCGTAGGGCACGACCTCGCGCCCGTCCAGGTAGATAAGCGACACCCGCGCCGTCTCGGAGGCGCTCGCGAACGCCTGGCGCACGTGCACCTGCACGTCGGCCGGGGCGCTCTCGTCAAGGTAAACGGAAACGGACAACGGCTCCTGGCGCGCCGCTTCGACGTCGACGGCCTCTTCGAGAACCGCCTTTATGTCTACGGGAAGCTGCATCTGGGTGGCTCCTTCCTGCCGTGCGCCTCAGCGCTTCTTGGTCAGCGACGCGTTATGGGACCAAACCGATCCGATCATGCCGAGCATGACGAAGTTGACGACCATGAACGACGAACCGTAGCTCATGAACGGCAGCGGGATGCCGGTGATGGGCATCAGCCCGCAGTCCATGCCGATGTTCTCCAGGATCTGGAAGAGCCACATGCCGACGACGCACATGACGATGACCAGCCCGAACAGGTCGCCGGAGGTTCTTGCTATCCGCAAGCTTATCAAAACGAGGGCGCCGTACAGCGCCAGCAGCACGAGCGCTCCCAAAAAACCCAGCTCCTCGGCAAGCACGCAGAAGATGAAGTCGGTGGGCGCCTCGGGCAAAAGGCCGAGGGAATGCTGGGTGCCCTGGAACAGGCCCTTGCCGAACAGCCCGCCCGAACCGATGGCCACCTTGGCCTGCTGGAGGTTGTAGCCCTCGTCGGTCGTGGCCGACCCCGATTGGTCCAAAAACACGAGCAGGCGGTTGCGCTGGTACTGCTTGAGCAGCTTGTATTCGCCGGTGGATGCCTTGAGCAGCTCGTCGATGACGAACACCGCCGCCACCGCGGCGACGAACGCGGCCAGGGTGATGAGCAGATACTTCGCCCGTGCTCCGCCCATGACCAGCGCAAACGCGGCGATGCACAGGTACACCAGGCCCGTACCGAGGTCGGGCTGCGTCATGATGCACGCGAAGGGCACCAGCATGATGCCGAGCGCCTTGAGATATTCGCGCACATCGTCCAAGCGCCCGCCGTAGCGCGCCATGACCGAGGCGTCCATCAGGATGACGGTTATCTTGGCGAACTCGCCGGGCTGGATCTGCATGCCGAGCTTGATCCAGCTCTTCGCGCCCATGCCCGCGTCGGTTCCCAGGCCCGGGATATGCGGCGACATGATGAGCACCACGTTGATGATGAGGAACAGCGTGGTGTATTCGGACAGGCGCCGATAATCGAAGCGCCACATGATGATCATGCAGATGACGCCGACGGCCACGCCGCCGATCTGGCGGGAGTACTGGTAGTCGGCATCCACGCTGACGGCGGAATAGACGACCACGAGCCCGTAGGTGACGAGCAGCACGATGACCAGGATGAACGGCAGGTGCAGGAAAGGGAACCTCGAGGTGCGGGTGGCCTGCGCCACCGACGCGTCGGGGTGCCGAAGCGAATGTATCTGCGGCAGTTGCGGCATGGACTTCTCCCCTCCTTAATCCGAACGCCCGCTCGACGAGCTCGTTCCCGCGCCGTCGGCCGCGGTGCCCGACGCGGCCCCGATGACGCCGACGTCGCCGGTCGTGCCCGCATCGGCGGCAAGGGCCGCGGCCATGACCTTCGCCCCGATGGGCGCGGCCGTCGACGAGCCGCCGCCGCCGTGCTCGACCACGCACGCCAGCACGTACTTGGGGTTATCGTAGGGCGCATAGCAGGCGAACCAGCCGGTGTCCTCCATGTCGGTGTATTCGGCGGTGCCCGTCTTGCAGGCGACGGTGTCGGGGTCGATCCCCTCGTCGGAGAAGAGCTTGGCGATGGTCGAGTTGTCGGTGGCCACGCCGCGAAGCGCGGTGCGCACGGTGGACAGATCGGCCATGGAAACGTCGGGGACCGAAACCACCTCCGAACGGTAGGTCAGCGCCACGTCTCCCGCGGCGTTGCGCACCTCTTTAAGCAGATGAGGCTTGACGACGTTGCCCGAGGCGACCGCGCCGTAGGCCACGCACAGCTCCATGGGCGTCACGAGCACGTAGCCCTGGCCGATGCACATGTTCGTGTAGTCGCCGCCCTTCCACGCCGCCTCCTCGGGCGTGTCGCGGTATTGGCTCGCCTTCCATTCGGGCGTGGGAATGCGCCCGGCGCTCTCTCCCGACAAATCGACGCCGGTCTTCTGGTCCAGGCGGTATTTCGCGAGGAAATCCTGCAGCAAAGTAGCGCTCTTGCCCTGGTTGGAGGCCGCGTCCCAGTATTTGTAGCCGATGTCGTAGAACACGACGTCGCAGGAGTTCACGATGCCGCCGTACAGATCGAGCGTGCCGTGGCCGTTCTCGTCCCAGCACTTCTGCGGGGAGCCCGACCCGAACCCGTCCCATTCCCCGGTGCAGGTCCAGGTTTCGTCGGTGGTGGCCATGCCGGTCTCAAGCGCCGCGAGGCTCACGAAGGTCTTGTAGGTGGAAGCGGCGGGGTACGTGCCGCCGATGGTGCGGTTGAGCATGGGAAGCTGCGCCGATTTCGAGGTGTCGGCGTCGAAGTACAGATCGTTGGTCTCATCGTCCAGCCCGTTGACGAACGCCTTGGGCGAAAACGTCGGGAAGCTCGACATCGCGATGATGCTGCCGTCTTCCACGTTCATCATCACGAGCGCGCCCGCCGTGCCCGTACCCGTGCCGATGCTTCCGCCGTCGGGGGTGATCAGGTCGTAGAGGGCCTTGTCGGCGGCGTACTGGACCGACGCCTTGATGGTCGTGTAGACGTCCGACCCCTTTACGGGCTGGGTTTCGCTGACGACCTCGACGATGTTGCCCTGCGCGTCGGCCATCACCTTGCGCTCGCCGTGGTCGCCGGAAAGCAGGTTGTCGTAGGTCTGCTCCAGGCCGCTGCGCCCGACGGTGTCGCCCATCTCCAGGTCGCGCCCCGCCGTGACGCCGGCGATGTCTTCGGAGGTGACGCTGCCGATGTATCCCAGCGCATGCGCGGCGAGCGATCCGTAGGGGTAGTCGCGCACCGTGCGCGTCTGCACGGTGATCCCGGGGAAGGCGCTCGCGTGCTCGGCGATGAACGATATGTTGCGCATCGTCACGTCGGAGGCCACGGTGCGCTGGCTTTGCGCGCCCGAGGACGTGTCGGCCAGGCGCTTGCGCACCACGCCGACGGGAAGGCCCAGCACGGCCGACAGGCGCATGATGACGTCGCGGTCCTCGGCGACGTCGGGGTCGGCGAGCACGGTGAGCGACGTGCGGTTCTTCACGATGGCCACGCCGTCGGCGTCGAGGATGTCGCCGCGCGGGGCGGGCGTGTATACCGTGGTGTACTGGTTGTCCTCCGACTCCTGCCGGTAGTTGCTGCCCGCGAGCACCTGGATGCTCCAGAGCTTCGTGGCCAGGGTGCCGAACACCACGCCCGCGAGCACGCCGACGGCCAGAAAGCGCGATTTGAGCGAATCGCCCACGTTGGCAACGGGCTGGGCGGCGGTCGCCCCGCGCCCGGCCCCGCCCGCCGGCCGGCGATCGGCATCGGCAAGGGACGACTTCACGCCCACGGAGGATATGGAGCGCACGTCGTGCTTGACGCTGATGCTGTCCGTCTTGCGCCCGCGAAGGACGGCGTAGACGATGACGAGCGCCACGATGACGACGATGAGCGCTATGACGGTTGCGATAAGCGCGGTGAACACGGGCCACCTACCTCAGCTTCGGCGTGCGAAGACCGCGATCCTGCGAGCCGCCCGAAAGCAGGCGCACCATGATGGGATAGAACACGAGCCCCACGGCGCAATCGTAGAGCGCGCAGGGAAGCGCACGCGTGAGCAGGGCCTCTACCGGGTTGGCGGAAAGCCCGCAGGCGATGAGCAGCATGCCGTAGGACAGCTCGATAAGCAGCGCCACCACCACGAAGATGGCGATGGGCATGAACATGGTGTCGTTGTCGAGCACGGTGAAGGCGCGCGAGGCGGCAAAGCAGCCCACCACCAAAAGAAGCGCCATGCCGCCCACCGGGCCCGTTCCCGTGAGGTCGTAGAGCAGGCCGAGCACGAAGGGAAGCACGGGGCCCGCCTCGCCGGGGATGACGATGGCGACGACGAGCGCGTAGGCGAGCAGGAAATTCGGCTGCGCGCTGAACAGCGACACGCTCGGCGCCAAGGCCACCTGGAGGACGAAGGCGACGATGCAGCCGATGACCAGCACGACGTTGTTCTTCTCCCCCATCATTTCGCGGCTCCTGACGTTGCGGTCGACGAGGAATCGTCGTCATCGTCGGAGTCGTCATCGCTGCCGACGCTCGAGACGACGAGCACGTCCTCGAGGGTTGATATGGAATCGTTCGGGGAAACCACGGCGCGCCTCGACGAGGTGCCCTGCGAGGAGTCCACCTTCACGACCGTGCCGATGATGAGGCCGCGCGCGTAGCTGCCGCCCAAACCCGAGGTGACCACCACGTCTCCCGCGGCAACCTCGGCATCGGCGTCGAGGTCTTCCAGGTACAAAAGCCCCACGAGGCTTCCGCGCAGGATGCCCTCGGCGCGGCTCGACTGCACCATGGCCGCCGCCCCCGACTGCGGGTCGGTGAGCAGGCGCACGGTGGCGGTGGACGTGGAAGCGGAAACGACCTGCCCGACCACGCCGGAGGTGCCAAGCACGGTCTGGCCCGAGGATATGCCGTCGTCGGATCCCTTGTTGATGGTGACGGTTTGGCTCCAGGCCTCGGAGGAGCGCCCGATCACGCGCGCGCCGGTGCCCTCTATTTGGTAGGTGTCCTTCAAGTCGAGCAGCTTCTGCAGGCGCTGAGCCTCCTGCTTGTACTCCTCCATCTGCGCGTACTGCGCGATGAGCTGCTCGTTGTATTCGCGAAGCCCGCTTAGGGTGCCGTCGTCGGCCGTCATGTTGCCCATGGATTCGCCCACCGTGGAAGTGGCGGCCTCGATGGACCCGCCGACGATGCGCAAAGGGCTCACCGCGCCGGAGACCGCGCTTTGCAGGGAATGCAGCGGGCCGGTGACGCCCTCCTTGCCGTACGCTGTCACCATCACGACGCTCGCGACGATGAGGGCGGCAAGAAGGGCCCGACGGAACAGCGCCGAGCTTTGCTGTTGGAAATTGAGCGCCACGGTAGCCGCGCGGCCTTACTTCGAGCGCATGAGGGTCTGCTTGAGCGCCTGCGGGGTTTCAAGCACCTTCAGGCAGCCCATGACCACGTTGGTGAGCGCGGTTTCGGAAACCCACACGGGAATCTCGAGCTTGTCGGTGAGATAGCGGTCCAAGCCGGAAAGAAGGCCGCCGCCGCCCGTGAGCAGGATGCCATTTTGGATGATGTCGGAGGCCAGGTCGGGGTTGGTCTTCTTGAACGTTTCCTTGATATGGACGACCATCTCCTCGCACGGGGCGATGAGCGCCTGGCGGACGTCCTCGGACTGGATGGTGACCTCTTTGGGCTGTTCGGTGATGACGTCCTGACCCGAGATGATCATGTCGCGCTCGCGACCGTCCTCGAAGGGCAGGATGGAGCCGATCTTGATCTTGATGATCTCGGCCGTGCGCTCGCCGATCTTGATGCCGAGCAGGTCGCGCAGGTGCATGGCGATGGCCTCGTCCATGCGGTTGCCGGCCAAGCGCAGGCTGGAGGAAGTGACGATGCCGCCAAGGGAGATGACGGCCACCTCGGTGGTGCCGCCGCCGATGTCCACGACCATCGAACCGGTGGGCTCGGTGACGGGAAGGTCGGCGCCCATGGCGGCCGCCATGGGTTCCTCGATGAGGTACGCCTGGCGAGCGCCGGCCTGGACGGCGGCCTCGAACACGGCGCGCTTCTCCACGGAGGTGGCGCCGCAGGGGATGCAGATGACGATGCGGGGCTTGGCCTGCCACGGGTACTTGCGCGGCGCGGCCTTGTTGATGAAGGCGCTGATCATGGCCTCGGTGACGTCGTAGTCGGCCACCACGCCGTCATGCAAGGGGTGCTCTGCCGAAAACGCGTCGGGCGTGTGGTTGATCATGTTCTTGGCTTCGTGGCCAACGGCGAGCACGCGATGGGTGCTCTTTTCGATGGCCACGACCGAGGGTTCGTTGACGACAATGCCCTCGCCGGGGATGGCGACCAGCGTGTTGGCGGTGCCCAGGTCGATGGCCATGTCCGTGGACATTTGGCCCGTCAGCCCCGAGAAGATATCCAAGAATGACATACAGGCAAACCCCTTGTGCTACGTTTATAGTGAGATGAGATTCTAGCACAGCCCCCAAGCAGGCGTTTTCCCTCGATTTCGAAATCCATCAGGGATTCGTATTAGAA
>CAVGWX010000002.1:0-55355 GCA_963633085.1 Prevotella sp. CAG:279
CCCCTGATGTTGCTGAGCCGCGCATCCCGGGTATGAAGGACATTCTTGCTGCCGGCAAGAAGCCGATGGACGTCGCCGGTGCCGACAACGCGCCTGCCGCCGCCCTTACCACGGTCGAGTGCCTCGCTCCTGAGCAGGTTGCTCGCAAGCAGGAAATCGTCGACGCTGCCGACGACGGCGCCATCGAGAAGCTGGCTGCCGCCATCAAGGCTGCTCTGTAAACCCGAAAGGATAGGTGCTGATACATGAAGGCATTGGTTATCGCTGAGCACGTGGACGTTGCCCGCGAGCTGGCCGGCGGCGCGCGCGAGCTGGGCGCCGACGAGGTCTCCCTGGTCTGCTTCGGCGGCGCTGTCGATGGCGCTTCCGACAAGGTTCTCAACGTTGCCGTCCCGGCTGGTGCGCTGGTCGACGACGCTGCCTACGCGCTGGCTGGCGCTGCTGAGGCCGCTGACGTCGTGCTGGTCGAGGCTACCCGCCGCGGCAAGGTCATCGCCGGTCGTCTGGCTGCGAAGCTGGGCACCGCCGCTGCTGCCGCTACCGTCGCGCTGACCGCTGAAGGCGGCCGCGGCACGTACTTCGGCGGCGTCGCCGAGCGCGTGCAGAAGGCTGCTGGCGACAAGCAGGTCTACATCGTGGCCGCTGGCGTCTGCGACGCCGCGAAGGCCGCCGGTGCGGGCGCTGCCGAGGACGTCGCTTGGGTCGCCCCCGAGCGCGCCGCTGCTGTGACCGCCTCCGTCGAGCGCGAGAAGACCGCTGCCGACCCGACGAAGTCCGACGTCGTCGTCTCCTGCGGCCGTGGCTTCAGCGAGGAGGGCAAGCTGGGCATGGCTCGCGAGCTCGCTGACAAGCTGGGCGGCGCCATCGCTTGCTCCCGTCCCCTCACCGAGGGCGTCAACTGGCTCCCGACCGAGCTGTACGTCGGCGTTTCCGGCATCACGGTTTCCCCGAAGCTCTATGTTGCCGCCGGCATCTCCGGTCAGATGCAGCATATGGTCGGCTGCAACCGCTCCGCCTGCGTCGTTGCCATCAACAAGGACAAGAACGCTCCGGTGTTCAAGCAGTGCGACTTCGGCATCGTCGGCGACATCGACGCCGTTCTGCCGGCTCTCAACGCCGCTCTCTAAGCTTCATCTCACCGATCCGGTGATAGCGGCAGCCTAAGCGCTGCCGCAAGCGTTGGCGGGAAGGTAGGCCACCGGCCGCCTTTCCGCACCCGCTGCCCGCTTCGCGCGTGTTCTGCAGGCCTTGCGCTTGCTGAACCTGCGCGAAACGGGCAGCTTATCTAAGACGAGAAACCATACATACGAAAGGACGCAACGTGGCTGAAGAAGCTGATTTCGACGTCATCGTCGTGGGCTCCGGTTGCGCCGGCGGCGTGGCGGCGTATGTCGCCGCATCCGCGGGTAAGTCCGTCCTGGTCGTGGAGCGCGGCAACTTTGCCGGCGCCAAGAACATGACCGGCGGCCGCATCTATTCCCACTCGCTCAAGCAGGTCTTCCCGAACTTCGAGTCCGAGGCTCCGGTCGAGCGCAAGATCACGCATGAGCGCATCGCCATGATGGATCCCGCATCCAACATGACCATCGACTTCACCTCTGCCGAGCTTGGCGAAGAGGGCAAGGATTCCTACTCCGTGCTGCGCGGCCCCTTCGATCAGTGGATCGCCGAGCAGGCCGAAGACGCCGGCGCCGAGTACATCTGCGGCATCGCCGTCGAGGAGCTCATCAAGGACGAGTCCGGCCGCGTCGTGGGCGTGCGCGCCGGCGAGGACGAGATCACCGCGCAGGTGGTCATCCTGGCCGAGGGCACGAACTCCATGCTCTCCGAGCGCTGCCTGGGCAACCCCCGTCCGAAGGCCAACCAGATGGCCGTGGGCATCAAGGAGGTCTTCGAGCTTCCCGCCCAGACCATCGAGGATCGCTTCCTGCTTCCCGAGGGCGAGGGCGCGGCCATGCTGTTCGTGGGCGACTGCACCAAGGGTAGCGTTGGCGGTGGCTTCCTGTACACCAACAAGGAGTCCATCTCCCTGGGTCTTGTCGCCACCATCTCGCTGGCTGCTGACGGTAGCCGCAACGAGGTGCCGGTCTATCAGATGCTCGAGGATTTCAAGAACCATCCGGCCGTCGCCCCCATCATCAAGGGCGCCAAGATGACCGAGCATTCGGGCCACATGGTCCCCGAGGGCGGCTACAACATGATCCCGAAGTACATCTTCGACGGCTGCCTCATCGCTGGCGAGACCGCTGGCCTGTGCATGAACATGGGCTACCAGGTGCGCGGCATGGACTTCGCCGTCGCTTCCGGCCGCATGGCCGCCGAGGCCGCCATCAAGGCTATCGACGCCGGCGACACCTCCGCTGCCGGCCTGGCCTCCTACAAGGACGCTATGGAAGGCTCCTTCGTCATCCAGGATCTGCGCACCTTCTCGAAGTGGCCGCACGTCATGGAGGAGTGGGACTCCATGTTCACCGATTATCCGGTGATGGTGAAGGAAATCTTCAACGCGATGTTCAGCGTTGATGGTCAGCCCCAGAAGCCGCTCATGAAGCGCATGATGCCCATCATCAAGAAGCGCGGTCTGTTCAAGCTTGGCGGCGAGGTCCGGAAGGCGGTGAAGGCGCTGTGAGCAAGGTTTGCGAGATCACGGTCAACGTCGATGAGGCGCTGTCCGTCAACAAGTACGAGGTCGACGAAGAGACTCCGCACATCGAGCTGTGCGAGGAGGACATCGACAAGGTCGACCATGAGGAGTTCCTCAAGCTCGTGCGCGTGTGCCCGGCTGCTCTGTACAAGATCGACGAGGACGGTCACAAGTCCTTCGATTACGCCGGCTGCCTGGAATGCGGCACCTGCCGCATCGCCTGCGAAGGCACCATCATCAAGAAGTGGGTCAACCCCGGCCCGACGATGGGCATCGAATATCGTTTCGGCTAGGCCGATTCATTTCGACATCGCAGCATAAAGAAAGCGCCCTTTGCGGGCGCTTTCTTTATGCTTGAATTTATAGCGCTGGATTATTGCTCCAGCGGCCCGAGGATGAACATGGTGAACGTGCTTTCCGCCACGGTCTTGCCTTCCGGGGTCTTGATGTCGATATGGCACACCGTGGTGGTGCGGCCCTTATGCGTCGTGCGGGCGCTCACCGTCAGGCGCTGGGGCTTCACCGCGCGGATGAAGTTCGTCGCATTGGTGATAGCGACGTTGGAAAGCCCGTACGCGTAGGTCGCCATGCCCGCCGCCGCTTCGAGCATGCAGCTGATGAAGCCGCCGAAGATGGTCCCGTGCAGGTTCGCCTGGCTTGAGGGCACGTCGATGTCGTACACCACGCTGCCCGGTTCCGAGCATTTGATGGTGACCGCTTCGCGGAATTCCTTTTGTTCGGCGGGGATGTTGCTCATCAGGCCCGCCACGTATTCAGGCGTCAGTTCCGTCATGGTTTATCCTTTCTTCTCCTCCAAGGTCACTGTAGCGCTCTTTCGGCTTTCGCGTCAGGGGGTAATTTCGACATTTCGCGCACTTATCTTCGCATCTCCTTGGGCATACCGTTCGACGATGGGCGCTGGCGTGCGCTATGATTCGGTGCGGGACGATCGATAGGGATTCGGGGATTTATGGACGATAAGACCTTTTCAGCCATGCGCATGCACTACCGCATGCTTTCAGATGAGGGGAGCTTCGCCGGCCGATGCGCGATGGATATCCCCGCCAACCTTGAGGGCAAACGCGTGCTGGATGTGTGCTGCCGCAAGGGAAAAGGCGCCTACGGGCTTTCCGACCATACGGGAGGGGAAGGGTTCGTCCTCGGCGTCGATCCGGACTCCAGCAATATACAGATCGCCCGCTCACGCGCCGCTGAAAACCACTGGGCGGGGCAGAGATGGCCGGTGTATCTGCGTTTTTCCCAGGCATGGCCGGAGGATCTTTCCACAGCCGGGGTGGCCGATCGATCCTATGACGTCGTCTACGTGAACTGTGTCGTGAATCTCTTTTACGACCAGGCGCTCGCGCTGGCCGAGTTTCATCGGGTTTTGGCGCCCGGGGGCCGCTTATGGGTCGCGCAGGGGGTGTTCGCATCCGAAGAGCCGTTCGGGCTGCCCAGTTCGCGCCGGGAAGGCGCATTCGGAGGCGTGTTCGCCTGCGCCCGTACCGTCGAAGCTTTCAAACAAGCTTGCATCAGCGCTGGTTTCAGGGCGTTTTTTTGCGGGAGCGCCGCAGCGGTTGAACCGCCTGATCGCGATTTGGCCGCCGACGTGCGCAACGCTTCGTATGCTGCTTGCTCGGTTTGCGCCATCGCCTAAGCGCGAATGCTTGATTGAAGCGACCCCATGCGAAACGCCGCTCATTGGAAGGGGTCGCTGCAGCATCCGTTCAGGTCTTCGAAACCGCCCAAGGTTGAGCGATTCTTGTGATTATCTGCGCTTATCGCACCTCGTGCCTGGGCAGCGGTCGCAATCTGTGCTATAAAAGCTATGCATGCAAGCAAGCGCATCGGTTGATGCGCACCATACTTTCGTTTATCAGGAAAGTGGGTTCTTACCCGCTTTTTTTGTTGTAGTGCACCGGAAAGGAGCAACGCGTGCTGAGCAAAAAGGAATCCGAGCTGCTTGACGCGCTTGCGCCTCGCGCCGCGGACGAGGGCGTCGAGATCGTCACCGTGCAAGTGGTGGGCGCGAAGAAGGCTCCGACGATCCGCGTGTTCATCGACACCGAGGGCGGTGTGAGCTTCGACGAGCTCGCATCGTCGCAGGCATGGATCAACGACATCATGGATGCGCTCGACCCGTTTCCCGGGGCCTACACGCTCGAGGTGTCGTCGCCGGGCATCGATCGCCCGCTGCGCACCCTGGACCACTTCAAGCGGTTTGCGGGCCAGGCATGCGTGGTGAAGATGGGGCACCCGATCGAGGGGCGCAGCAATTTCACCGGCATCATCGCGTCGGTTGAAGATGACGCGGTGCTGCTCGATGTCGATGGGGAAGAGGTGTCGCTTCCCGTAAGCGACATGAAGCGCGCGCATCTTAAAGGCATGGTGGATTTCAGCTCGTAAGAGCTTTTGATAGAAAGGACAACAATCGTGGCAACTTCCGAGTTGATCGAGGCTTTGCAAGCCTTGGCTCATGAGCGCAAGATCGATGAGTTCTACCTGATCGAGCGTCTTGAGGCCTCGCTGGCGAAAAGCTATCAGCACATCCTCGATCTGGAGTGGGACGCTCGCGTCACCATCGACCGCCAGACCGGCAAGATCTACGTCTACGAGCTTGTTCCCGTGGGGGAGCCCGACGAGGAGACCGGCGAGTATTCCGAGTTCACCGAGCGCGACGTCACCCCCTCCGATGTGAGCCGCATCGCCGCCCAGAACGCCAAGAGCGTCATCTCCTCCATCGTGCGCGAGGCCGGTCGCCAGTCGATCTACGAGGAGTTCTCGGGTCGCGTGGGCGATCTGGTCACGTGCACCGTGCTGCAGGGAACGCCCGACTTCACCATCGTCAAGATCCGCGACGGCGTCGAGGCGGAGCTGCCGCACTACGACGTGAAGCGCTACCCGGGCGAGCGCAACGAGCGCCCCGCCGGCGAGCACTACCGTCACAACCAGCGCCTGAAGGTTCTCATCATCGACGTGCGCGACCCCGGTTCAGCCGAACCGCGCATGCGCGGCGAGCAGGCGCGCCCCGCGATCGTGGTCTCCCGCACGCATCCCGACCTTATCCGCCGCCTGTTCGAGATCGAGGTCCCGGAAATCTACGACGGCCTCGTGGAGATCAAGTCCATCGCCCGCGAGCCGGGCGCCCGCTCCAAGGTCGCCGTGGCTTCCCGCGAGCACAACCTCGACCCGGTCGGCGCCTGCGTCGGCCCGAAGGGCAGCCGCGTGCGCATGGTCGTCGAGGAGCTGCGCAACGAGCGCGTCGACGTCATCCAGTGGGCCGAGGATCCGGCCATCTACGTGGCCAACGCGCTTTCGCCGGCCAAGGTCGACCATGTGCTCGTCGACGAGGAGAACAACTACGCGACGGTCATCGTCCCCGACGACCAGCTTTCGCTGGCCATCGGCAAAGAGGGCCAGAACGCTCGTTTGGCGGCTCGCCTTACCGGTTGGCACATCGACATCAAGTCCGCCAGCTTCACCGGCCAGCCCCTCATGAGCGAGGGCAACATGTTCATCGACGAAGAGGAAGACGACGCCGATGACGAGCTTTGCTGCTACGTCGACGAGGCGGGGGTGCGCTGCCGCAACCACGCCCGTCCCGACAGCCGTTACTGCGGCATCCACGAGGGTTTGGTAGAGGAATAAGGAAACGAAGCCATGGCAACGCAAACCTCCAACGTGAAACGTCAGCGCAGCTGCATCGCCTGCAACGCGCAGGCCGACAAGGTCTCGCTGCTGCGCATCGTGCGCCTGCCGGGAGGCGGCGTTGCCTTCGATGGCACCGGCCGCGCGCCGGGAAGGGGCGCCTACGTGTGCTCCAAGAATTGCTTCGCAGCAGCGTGCAAGAGAAAGAAGCTCGACCGCGCGTTGAAGGTGACGCTCACGAGCGATGATTACGAACGGATCGCCGCCGATATCGCCGCGCACGCGCGCGTTGCGAGGGAACTGTAGAGGAGTGGTATATGGCCAGCATGCGTGTACATGAATTGGCGAAGGAGTTCAACATGTCGAGCAAGGAGATGCTCGACAAGCTCCGCGAGATGAAGATTCCGGCTAAGAGCCATGCCAGCATGCTGGCTGAGCCGTACGTGGACAAGATCCGCAAGGACCTGGCGCCCGAGATCAAGGAGCGCGCCGGAGAGCTGCCGGCCGAAGAGGCCAAGCAGCTCGCCGAGGAGCGCGCCGAGCAGCAGCGCCAGAAGGAGGAGGCCGAGCGCGCCCGCCGCGAGGCGGTGGAGCAGGAGCGCGCGGCCCGCGAGGCCGAGCGCGCCCGCCGCGCCGGCGAGCAGAAGCCCGGCAAGCCCGCCGCGTCTTCCCCCTCGCCTGCGAAGAAGGTTTCCAGCAGCCCCTTCGAGAGCCTGCAGCATCAGATCGAGTCCGAGAAGGAGCGCGTCGCGCGCGAAGCGGCCGAGCGCAAGGCCCGCGCCCGCGCCGCGGCCATGCGCAAGGAAGTCGCCAAGAAGCAGGCCGTGGAGGAGGCGCTGCGCAATCGCGGCAGCAAGAACGCCGCCTCCCGCGCCCAGGCGTCTCCTGCGCAGGCGCCCAAGCGCCCCGCTCCCGTCTTGGGCGGCCGCAAGTCGGGCGGTTTTTCCAGCCTGCTGTCGCAGATCGAGTCCGAGAAGCAGCGCATCGAGAAGCAGAAGGCCGAGCAGCGCACGCAGGGCGGCCGCGGCCAGGGTGCCGGCGCGCGCAACCAGCGCAACAACCACAAGCGCGGCAAGAAGGGCATGCATATCGAGCAGCACGTGCCCGAGCTCGAGATGCAGAACGTCCCTGAGGATCGCTATGCCCAGATGGCCGTGAAGGCCGAGGAGCTGCAGCGCGACAAGGTGCTCGCCGAGGCGCGCGCCGCCGTCGCCGCCGCGAACTCCCATGAGGGCGAGGGCCGCCGCAAGAAGCGCAAGCAGAAGCGCGAGGCCGAGGCCCGCGAGCGCATGGAGATGGAAGCTATCGAGCGCGGCCTCGATCCCGAGCTCGTGCTCGACGATTCGGTGGTCGAGATCCCGCAGGGTTCCACCGTGGGCAAGTTCGCCGAGCTTTTGGGCGTTGCCCCCAACGACGTCATCAAGCGCCTGTTCATGCTCGGCCAGGTGCTCACCGTCACCCAGTCCATGCCCGACGAGCTGGTCGAGCTCATCGCCGACGACATGGGCCGCAAGGTGCGCGTCGTCTCGCCCGAAGAGGAGTTCGCCGTCGTCTACCACGACAGCGAGGAGGATCTCAAGCCGCGCCCGCCCGTCGTCACCGTCATGGGTCACGTCGACCACGGCAAAACCTCCCTGCTCGACGCCATCCGTCACACCGGCGTGGCCGAGGGCGAGGCCGGCGGCATCACGCAGCACATCGGCGCGTCGGTGGTGAAAATCGGTGACCGCCTCATCACGTTCATCGACACCCCGGGCCATGAAGCCTTCACCGCGATGCGCGCCCGCGGCGCTCAGGTGACCGACGTCATCGTGCTCGTCGTCGCCGCCGACGACGGCGTCATGCCGCAGACCATCGAGGCTATCAACCACGCGAAGGCCGCCGAGGTCCCCATCGTCGTCGCCGTGAACAAGATCGACAAGCCCGGCGCCAACCCCGACCGCGTGCGCCAGGAGCTCACCGAGTACGGCGTCATCCCCGAGGACTGGGGCGGACAGAACATGTTCGTCGAGGTGTCCGCGAAGAAGAAGCTGCACATCGACGACCTGCTGGAGACGATCCTTCTGCAGGCCGACGTGCTCGAGCTTAAGGCGAACCCCGACGCCGAGGCTTCCGGCTTCGTCATCGAGGCGAACCTCGACAAGGGCCGCGGCCCCGTTGCCACGGTGCTCGTGGAGCGCGGCACCCTGCATCCCGGCGACACCGTGGTGGCCGGCACGTCCTATGGCCGCGTGCGCGCGCTCATCGACCCGCACGGCAACCACGTCGACTCCGCCCTTCCCGCTGCCCCGGCCGAGATCCTGGGCCTGAACAGCGTGCCGGTCGCCGGCGACGAGTTCCGCGTGTTCGCCGACGAGCGCGATGCGCGCAAGCTCGCCGAGGAGCGCGCCCTGCGTGCGCGCCTGGCCGAGCAGGAGTCGAAGTCGCACATGAACCTCGACGACCTGTTCAACCGCATCGAAGAGGGCAAGCAGACCGATTTGAACCTGATCGTCAAAGCCGACGTGCAGGGCTCCATCGAGGCGCTGCGCGATGCCTTCGGCAAGATGGACCAGTCCGAGGTCAAGATCAACATCGTGCACTCGGCCGTCGGCGGCATCACCGAGACCGACGTCACGCTCGCCGCGGCGTCCGACGCCATCATCATCGGCTTCAACGTGCGCCCGACCGGCAAGTCCAAGCAGCAGGCCGAGAAGGAAAAGGTCGATATCCGCCTGTACCGCGTCATCTACCAGGCTATCGAGGACATCAACGCCGCGCGCGTCGGCTTGCTCAAGCCCGAGATCGTCGAGGAGGACACCGGCAGCGCCGAGGTCCGCGAGACCTTCAAGGTGCCCAAGGTCGGCACCGTGGCCGGTTGCTACATCACCGAGGGCGAGCTGCATCGCGACGACAAGATCCGCATCGTGCGCGACGGCACCGTCATCTTCGAGGGCGAGCTCGCTTCGCTGCGCCGCTTCAAGGACGACGTCAAGTCCGTCAAGCAGGGTTACGAGTGCGGCATCGGCGTGGCCGGCTACCAGGACATCAAGGTGGGCGACTCCATCGAGGGCTACGTCATCAAGGAGGTCGAGCGCACCGAGTAGGCTTTGCGCTCGTCAAGCCGGGGCCTGCTTGCCGCAGACCTCGGCTTTTTTCGTCTTACCTGCCAGGTTCCAAGGAAAAGTGAGCTTATGAAACAGGGTTCTCAAAACCGCAAGGTCAACCAGCAAGCGCGCGAGGTCATCGCGAATATCCTTCTGTTCGAGATCTCCGACCCGCGCCTGTCGCTTGTCACGATCACGGGCTGCGAGGTCAGCTACGACCGCAGCGCCTGCAACGTCTTCTACACCGCCGAGCCGCAGGACTACGAAGCGGCAGCCGAGGCGTTCGCCAAGGCATCCGGGCGCATCCGCTCGCTGATGGCCCGCCAGCTTTCCTGGCGCGTCACGCCCTCTTTGCGCTTCATCCTCGATCGCTCGGTCGACGAGGCGCAGCGCATCGCCACGGCGCTCGAGCGCGACGCCGAGAGAAACCGGCAATCGGCCGAGATCTCGGCCGCTTATGAAGCTGAGGCGGCCGAAGGCGTCGCCGATGCCGTCGATGGGGAATAGGTGATCGCATGACGGTGACGCCGCAAACGAACTGCACGCTGCGCCAGATGGCGTCTCGGTTCGCCGCGCTTGACAACTTCGTCATCTGCGGCCATGTGAGCCCCGACGGGGACTGCCTGTCCTCGCAGCTCGCGCTTGCGCACGCCCTGCGCCGCTGCGGCAAGCAGGTCGCGTGCGTGCTCGTCAAGGACGAGCCGATCGAGGCGAACCTCGCTCGCGTGCTTCCAGGCAGCGAAGAGCTGGTATTCGCGGGCGCGTTCAAGGGGCCGGTCGAGGTCTTTATCGGCGTTGACGTCCCCACCCGCGAGCGCATCGGCGAGGATGCATGCCGCCTGCTGGATTCGGCTCGCGCATCGTTTACCATCGACCACCACGCGGTGCCCCAGCGCATGTGCGACACGAGCTATACCGACCCTGACGCCGCATCGACCACGATGCTTGTCTGGGAGCTTATCGGGCATATGGGCATCGAGCGCTCAGGCGCCATCGCCACCTGCTGCTACACCGGCCTGGTCACCGATACCGGTCGTTTCCAATTCCAGAACACCGACGCTCGCTCAATGAAGCTGGCGGCCGAGATGGTCGAGGCGGGCGCCGACCCGGCAAGCGTCTCGCGCGAGGTGTTCCAGAACCGCACCGTGGCATCGCTGCATCTCGAGGGCGTGGCCTTGCAGCGCATGAGCTTCGACGACGCGGGGCTGTCGGTCATAAGCTACCTCACGCGCGCCGATTTCGAGCGCTTCGGCGCCGTGAAGTCGGACGCCGAGCCGCTCGTCAACGTGATCCGCAGCGTTGCGGGCGTGCGGGTCGCCTGCATGCTGCGCGAGCAGGAGGACTGCATCCGCGGCAGCATTCGCGCGAAAGACGACACCAACGTGGCTGCCATCGCCGAAGGGCTTGGCGGGGGAGGCCATATCGCGGCAGCGGGATTCACGCTGCACTGCTCCATGGATGAGGCGCTGAGTCAGGTGAAGGGCGCGATCGCCAAGGCGGTGGCCGCATCGTGAAGCGCGGGGCATCCGGCCTGTCCTTGGTCGTGGGCGTCGACAAGCCGGCGGGCATGACGTCGCACGATGTCGTGAACCGTTGCCGGAAGATATTCGGCGAGAAGCGCGTCGGGCACACGGGCACGCTCGACCCGATGGCGAGCGGCGTGCTCCCCATCTGCGTCGGCCCGGCCACGCGCCTTTCTCCGTACCTCACCTCCCACGACAAGGCATATCGCGCCCATATCGCTTTCGGGTTCGAGACCGACACCGACGATGCCTGCGGCGTTCCCATTCGCAGCGGAGCCTGCGACGACCGCCTGTCGGACGAGGCGTTCGCAAGGGCTTATCTTCAAGGTCTCGTCGGCGAGCATATGCAGCTTCCGCCGGCCTACAGCGCCATCAAGGTGGGCGGCCGCAAGGCGTGCGACGAGGCGCGAGCTGGCCGCATCATCGAGCTGAAGCCTCGTCCTATCGAGGTGATGAAGGCCGACCTGCTGGCGATCGAGGCCTCCCCGTCGGACGGCAATCCCGTATGGGTGGTCGATTTCCGCGTTTCGAAGGGCACCTATATCCGTGCGCTGGCACGCGATATCGGCCGCGACCTGGGGATGTGCGCGCACCTTGCCGCCCTGCGCCGTATGGTGTCGGGGTCTATGGCTCTGGAGGATTGCGTCTCGCTCGATACCTTGTCCGAGCTTGGCGTGCGCGCGGCTCTCGATCCGGTGCGCCTGCTCGGTTCGCGCTTCTTCTATGCCGACGGTCCGCTTTCCGGCGCCGTCGCAAACGGCAACCTGCTCAAACGCAGCTCGATCACCTTGTTCGAGTATGCGCAGACGGCGGCAAAAGCGCAGCTGTGCGCCTGCACCTCGGGGGTGCGCGAAAGCCCGGCCGACCCCGACGAGGGGGAAGTGGTCGCCGCCATCGCTGAAAACACCTTGGTGGCTTTGTATTCGTTCGATCAGCGCCGCGCGGCCTTCAAACCGTGCTGCGTGTTTCAGACAGGAGTGCTTCGTGGCTCAGATATATAGGGCGGACGAGACGTTTCGCCGTGAGATCTTCGAGGGCGCATCGTGCGCGTTCGGCGTGTTCGACGGCGTGCATCGCGGGCATCGCTTCTTGATCGACTGCGCGAAAGGCACCGCGCAGGCAAGCGGCGGGACCTCGATAGCGCTGACCTTCGATATCGACCCCGACGAGATGTTCCATGCGCAGCGCTTAAAGAAGCTGATGTCCAACGACGAGCGTCTCGAGATGCTGGCAAGCACCGGCATCGATGCGGTGGTCGCTCTGCCGTTCACGCGCGAGTTCGCCGCAAGCTCCCCCGAGGAGTTCTTGGTGCGCACGTTCGGCTCGGGCGTTCCCGCGCATTTGCACGTGGGGTCGGACTTCCGCTTCGGCGCCAAGGCCGCCGGCGCGGTTCCCGAGCTTCGTGAATGGGCGTCTTCGCACGGGATGGCGGTCGATGCCCATGACCTGAAGAGCGTCGATGGCTCGCCCATCACGGCCACGCGCATCCGCCTTTTGCTCGCCGACGGGAACATCGCCGAGGCAAACGAACTTCTCGGTCGCTCGTACTTCATGACCGGCGTGGTCACGCCGGGGCGCGGCGAGGGCGCCGACATGGGCATACGCACCGCCAACCTCGAGGTTTCCGACCAGATGCGCCCGCTGGGCGACGGCGTTTACGCCGCATATGCCACCGTCGACGGGAAGACCTACAAGGCCGCCGTCAACGTCGGCGTGGCGGCGACGTTCGCCGATCGCGCGACCGCTACCTGCGAAGTTCATCTGCTCGATTTCGAGGGGGATGTCTACGGGCAGTACATGAAGGTCGCCTTCGAGCATTTCCTGCGCCCCATGCGCAAGTTCGACGACATCTCTGAGCTCATCGCCACCGTCAAGGGCAACATCGATTGGGTTCGCGACAACCTCTAAACGCATCCAGGCGCAAGCCGGGTTTGGCAGTGCCTATGAGAAAGGCCCCGAGGATTCGGGGCCTTTCTCATAGGCGGTGAATATGCTGCGCGCGATCCGCGATATTCGAGCAGGATTGCGATCCTACACGATGCCCTGCGCGATCATCGCGTTGGCGACCTTCTCGAAGCCTGCGATGTTAGCGCCCATGACGAAGTTGCCCGCGTGCCCGTACTTCTTCGCGGTGTCGTCGACGTTGTGGAACATGGAGCGCATAAGCTCCTCAAGCTTGCCGTCGACCTCCTCGAAGGTCCAGCTCAAGTGCTCGGCGTTCTGGCTCATCTCCAGGCCGGACACCAGCACGCCGCCGGCGTTTGCGGCCTTGCCGGGCATGAAGGCGACGCCGTGCTCCTGGAAGTACTCGGTGGCCTCGATGGTCGTCGGCATGTTCGCGCCTTCGCCCACGGCCTTGCAGCCGCCCGCGACAAGCGCCTTCGCGTCTTCCAAAAGCAGCGTGTTCTCGCGCGCGCACGGCAGCGCCACGTCGCAGGGAAGCTGCCACACGCCGCGGCCATCGCCCTCGTGCCAGATGGCGCCCGGGCGCTCGTCGACGTACAGGGCCAAGGATACGCCCTTGTCGTTGCCGGAGCGCTTCTTGTTGTAGATGTGCTCGAGGACCTCGTAATCGATGCCCTCGCGATCCTCGATCCAGCCCTTGGTGTCGGAGCAGGCGATGGTCTTGCCGCCGAGCTGCGCAACCTTCTGGATGGCGTAGATGGCGACGTTGCCCGATCCGTGAACGACCACGTTCTTGCCCTTGAAGGAGTCGCCGGAGCTTTGCAGGTACTCGTCCACGAAGTACACGAGCCCGTAGCCGGTCGCCTCCGTGCGGGCGAGCGAGCCGCCGAATTCCAGGCCCTTGCCGGTCAGCACCCCGGTCCACTCGTTGCGCAGGCGCTTGTACTGGCCGAACATATAAGCCACCTCGCGGCCGCCGACGCCCAAGTCGCCTGCGGGCACGTCGGTGTTCGGGCCGATGTGACGCGCGAGCTCGGTCATGAACGACTGGCAGAAGCGCATGATCTCGTTGTTGGACTTGCCCTTCGGGTCGAAGTCCGATCCGCCTTTGCCGCCGCCCATCGGCAAGGTGGTCAGGGAGTTCTTCAGGATCTGCTCGAGCCCCAAGAACTTCAGCATGCCCAGCGTCACCGTCGGGTTGAAGCGCAGACCGCCTTTGTAGGGGCCGATAGCGGAGTTGAATTCAACACGGAAACCGCGATTGACCTGGGCTTTGCCGTTGTCATCGATCCAGGGGACGCGGAACATGATCACGCGTTCGGGCTCGACGAGGCGCTCGAGGACGGCGTTCTCCTCGTATTCGGGATGCGCGTCGAGCGCGGGGCCGAGCGTGCTCAAGATTTCCGTTGCTGCCTGGATGAACTCAGGCTGGTCGGCGTTTTTGGCCTTGACCTCATCCAGGATGCGCTCTGCATAACTCATGAACGAACCTCCTTGTTGGTTCCTTGACACTCCGAGTGCATTATAGACAGGGCAATACGCAAGAAACAGGCAGTTAACAAAGCCGAAACATTACACAACGAGATAGGGTTTAAAGGCTTGGCGATGACGCCGCCGCATGGCTTGCGAGGCCCTCGCGCGCAGCTGGCGCGCGCCGCCGCCTGTGCATTCCCGATGGCAAGCGCCCGCGCGCGATCGGTTTCGGTTCGGCCCGGAACTACAATGCCTTCGTTTCGTTTTCTCGCAGAAAGGTTTCCCGTGTCCCGCTTCGTTGACCGAAAGATGGGTCTATCCGAGCTCCTTCCGCTTTTGGGGGTGACGGTCTCCGCCTTCATCTTCAACACGTCGGAGTTTATGCCCGTGGGCTTGCTGACCGACATCGGCGCCACGTTCGGCACCACCGAAGGGCAGACGGGCCTTATCGTGTCGGTGTACGCGTGGGCGGTGATGATCTTGTCGCTGCCGCTGATGGTCGCCGCTTCCCGCATCGCGTTCCGCCCGCTGATCCTCGGGGTGCTTGCCGTGTTCTGCGCGGGCCAGGCGCTTTCCGCGCTTTCCGCAAGCTACGGCATGCTGATGGCGTCGCGCTTGGTGGTCGCCTGCTCGCATTCGGTGTTCTGGGCCATCGCCGCGCCGATCGCCGTGCGTGTGGTGAAGCCCGTCCATGCGCCGCTCGCCGTGTCGCTCGTGGAAGTGGGATCGGCGCTCGCGATGACGGTCGGTCTGCCGTTAGGGCGCGTGGTGGGTCTGGCCCTTGGCTGGCGGCTCACCTTCGCCTGCGTCGGGGCCGTCTCGCTGGCGTGCCTCATCTATCTGCTCGCCGTGTTCCCTCGCGTAAGCGGCGCCAAGCCCTTCGGGCTCAAGCAGCTTCCGGGCATCCTTCGCAACAAGGCGCTTGCGGGCATCTTCATCGTGACCGCCCTGTACGCGATGGGCTACTACACCGGCTACAGCTACATCGAGCCGTTCCTTTTGCAGGTGGGCGGCTTCGACGAGGCGGCGGTCACGGGAGCGCTCGTGTTCTTCGGGCTGGCCGGCATCGCGGGCAGCGTGGTGTGCACGAAGCTGTATTCCCGCCACCGCATCGCTTTCGCGGTCGCGGTCGTCGCCGGCGTCGCCGTCTCCCTTGCTGCGCTGCGCCTTGCGGCGTTCTCGCTGGCAGGGGTGGTCGTCGTCTGCTTCATCTGGGGCCTTGCCGGCGCGTGCTACAGCATCGTCTACCAGGCCGAGATCATCAACTTCGCCCACGACGGCGAGCAGACGGTCGCCATGGCGCTGTTTTCCGGCATCTTCAACCTCGGCATCGGCACCGGCAGCTTCATCGGCGGCGGGGTGTGCACCTATGCGGGCGTGGCCTACGTCGGCTTGGCGGGGGCGGCCATCGCGCTTTTGGCGCTTGCCTATTGCTGGTTTCGGCTGCGCACGCATATGCGGGCCGCAGGCGCGCGGTGATCGGGGGAGGGCGATTGAGGGAGCGCAGGCTCGCACCTTCGCACGTTTTCCCTTGTTGGGAAGAGGACGTTATGGTAAATTAATTTGATGCATATTTGCGCCTATTCTCAGGCAGTGCCGATGGGCGCATTCGCCTCAGCGAAAGGATGACACGTGGCTCAGTCTTCGAAGAACCAAGCAACCGCTTCCCCCAAAAAGGCATCCGTGGAGGCGAAAAGCGCTTCTGCGTCAGATGCCGTCAAGGAAGAGGTGCTGGCCGACGAGGAGATGCTGACCGACGCCGACGAGGATGTCGAGCCCGACATGACCTCGGCCGAAACCACCACCGAGGAAAAGCAGGAATCGAACATCAACGAAGATGGCGAGGAGGAGGACCTGCTCGAGGGCATTCCGGAAGAGGAGCTGAAAGCGGCTTCCGATGTGTCTCTGCCCAAGGTGCGCGCGAAGAAGACGCGCTCTTCGGCCCGCAAGCGCAACGAAGCAGCCAACGTCACCATGCTCACCGGCGACCCGGTGCGCATGTACCTGAAGGAAATCGGCAAGGTCTCCCTGCTCACCGCAGCGGAAGAGATCGACCTGGCCATGAAAATCGAGGCCGGCGTGGCCGCCACCGCCGAGCTTGACAAGGCCGAGGAAGAGGGCCGGGAGCTCGATCGCCGCGAGAAGCGCCGCTTGGGGCGCATCGAGCAGGTCGGACTTGACGCGAAGCAGCAGCTCATCGAGGCGAACCTGCGCCTCGTGGTGTCCATCGCCAAGCGCTACGTCGGTCGCGGCATGCTGTTCCTCGACCTTATCCAGGAGGGCAACCTCGGCCTTATCCGCGCCGTCGAGAAGTTCGACTACACCAAGGGCTTCAAATTCTCCACCTACGCGACGTGGTGGATCAGGCAGGCCATCACCCGCGCCATCGCCGACCAGGCCCGCACCATCCGCATCCCGGTGCATATGGTGGAAACCATCAACAAGCTCGTGCGCATCCAGCGCCAGCTTCTGCAGGAGCTTGGCCGCGAGCCAACGCCCGAGGAGATCGGCGAGAAGATGGATTTGACGGCCGAGCGCGTGCGCGAGATCCAGAAGATCAGCCAGGAACCCGTTTCCCTCGAAACGCCGATCGGCGAGGAAGAGGATTCCCAGCTCGGAGACTTCATCGAGGACGACGCCGCGGTGGTCCCGCCCGACGCCGCATCCTTTAGCATGCTGCAGGAGCAGCTTGCCAAGGTGCTCGACGGCCTCGCCGAGCGCGAGCGCAAGGTCATCAGCCTGCGATTCGGCCTGGAGGACGGCCACCCGCGCACGCTCGAAGAGGTGGGACGCGAGTTCGGCGTCACGCGCGAGCGCATCCGCCAGATCGAGAGCAAGACGCTCGCGAAGCTTCGCCATCCCTCTCGCAGCTCGAAGCTGAAGGATTACCTGGAAGATTAATGCGATGCAATAAGGCGCGGGTCTTTTTGAGGCCCGCGTTTTCTTGTGTGCCCGGATAATGGGGAAGGACGTCCATGTCTAGTGCCGAAACCACCGAATACGAGTTCTTTGCGAGCTGCCTTGCGGGCTTGGAGCCTTTCCTCGCCGACGAGATGAAGGCTCTGCGCGTCCGCCGCGTCCGCCCGCTCGGCGGCGGCGTGGCGTTTTTCGGGCCCGCCGAGGCGGGGCTTCGGGTTTGCTTGTGGTCGCGGCTCGCATCGCGGGTGACGCTGGTGGTCGGCCGCGTGAACGCCGGCGACGCCGCCCTGCTCTACGAGGGCGTGCGCCGCATCGCGTGGCAGGAGGTCGTCGCGCCGGGCGCCACCATCGCAGTGCGCGCTCATGGCACCAACGACGAGCTCCGCAACAGCCATTTCACGGAGCTGAAGGTGAAAGACGGCATCTGCGACGCTTTGCGCGAGCGAACGGGATCTCGTCCGAGCGTCGAGGGCGACAACCCCGATTGCTCCTTTGACGTGCGCATTCGAGCCGGCCGCGCAACGCTGTCGCTCGACCTGTCCGGAAGCTCGCTGTACCAGCGCAGCTACCTTGAGCCGCAAGCTGGTCAGGACGCGCCGCTCGAATGCGCCATCGCCGCCGGCGTCTTGGCCATGGCGGATTGGAGCGGCATGGGCATGCAGGCGGCGCTGGTCGACCCTGCCTGCGGCAACGGGTCGCTTGTCGTGGAAGCTGCCGGCATCGCCTGCGACAAAGCTCCGGGCCTCACGCGCGCCAGCTGGGGTTTTCAGGGTTGGGCTGCCTTCGACCAGGACGCTTGGAACGCGCTGCTCGACGAAGCGGACGAGCGCTTCGAGCGCGGGCTTGAACGGATGGCGGGCCTGGGCGCGGCGCAGGCGAGCGCCTCGGCGCGCCCCGACCTTGATCGCGTGCGCATCGTGGGGATGACGTCGTCCTCCCCGGCCATCGCGCGGGCGCGCGAGCGCGCCAAGCGCTCGGGGGTGCGCCTGGCTGTGAGCATCGAGGCCGGCGACGCGCAATGCGCGGGCGAGACGGTTGAGCGGGCGAGCGCCGTTTCCGCTCAGCTTTCCCGAGGCGTTCCCGCCGAGGAAGCGGGCTGTCCCTGCCTTATCGCGAGCGCGCTTCCCTTCGGCGAGCGCATCCGCAGCGATGCGAGCGCACAGGCCGACGCCTCGGCGTTCGTGAAGGCGTCGCAGGCGGCCCCGGCGGGCAGCGTCTTCGCCGTTTCCGGAGGCGTCGGCGTCGAGGGGCGTTTCGGGGCCTGCCCGGCGGACAAGGTTCGCTTCGGCCGCGGGCGCGTGGCCGTCGAGGCGCTGCTTTTCATGCGCCCTCCCGAGCGCATGACGCTCATCACCGTGCCCGACAACGCCGGCGGCGCGGAGCGGCACGTCGAAGCGTACGAGGAAACCTCCCAGCAGTTCGTCGACCGCCTGCGCAAGGTCGCCAAGGAGCGGCGCAAGTGGGCCAAGCGCGAAGGAGTGAGCTGCTATCGCATCTACGACGCCGACCTGCCCGAGTACTCCTGCGCCATCGACCTGTACACCGGTGCGGGGCGCTCGTCGGGCAACACCTATCTCCATATCGCCGAATACGCGGCTCCCAAGTCGATCGACCCGGATAAGGCGCGCAGGAGGTTCGACGACATCCTCGCGCTCGCGCCCGTGGCGCTCGACGTGCGCCCCGACCACGTGTTCTCCAAGATGCGCGTGCGCGCATCCGGCGGCGGGCAGTACCGCGACGCGGGAAGCCGCAGCTACGTGACGCAGGTCGAGGAATCCGGCTGCCAGTTCGAGGTCGACCTTTCCGGCTACCTCGATACCGGCATCTTCCTCGATCATCGCGACACGCGCAAGATGCTGCGTGACGCGGCGGCGGGAAAGCGCTTCTGCAACCTGTTCGCGTATACGGGAACGGCAACCGTTCTGGCCGCGGCGGGAGGCGCGACCGAAACCGTCACGGTCGACCTTTCGCAGACCTATCTCGATTGGGCACGGCGCAACATGGAGGCGAACGGCTTCACCGGCGATGAGCATATGTTCGAGCGAGGCGACTGCATGCAGTGGATCACGGAATGCCGCCGCAGCCCGCGCCGCTTCGACCTCATCTTCGTCGACCCGCCGACGTTCAGCAACTCCAAGGCCATGGGGCGGCGCACCTGGGACGTGCAGCGCGACCACGTGGAGCTTTTGGTGGGCGTCTCCCGCCTGCTCACCAGCGGCGGTCAGGCGATATTCAGCTGCAACCTGCGGTCGTTCAAGCCTGACATGGATCAGCTGGCCCGCTACGGCGTCGCCCTGCGCGACATATCCGCCCAGACCATCCCGCACGATTTCGAGCGCAACAAGCGCATCCATTCGTGCTTCATCGTCACGCGCGCATAAGCGCAAGCTCGGTATGTGCGGATGCTGTGGCATCGGACGCTGCGCGCTGGCTATATGAGGCGCGGTGGTCTATTCTGCAAAAGTTGCCCAAGAAGGGCGTCACTTTCCGCTTGGTCGGCATGCGCGCATGCAACCCAGCGGGAAGCGAGAAGAGCGCAGCGAACAAGCTGCACGGAAGGCGGGGAAACCCGCAGGAAAGGTGGAGTTAAGCTATGCCCAGCAAACTCAGCATCTCGAAGGAGCGCACGGCCGAGCTCGTCAAGGAGTTCGGTGCCAACGAGCAGGACACCGGCAATCCCGATGTCCAGGTCGCCATCCTCTCCGAGCGCATCCGCAACCTCACCGAGCACCTGAAGGTCCACAAGAAGGATAACCATTCCCGCCGTGGCCTCATGATGCTCATCGGTAAGCGTCGCGGCCTGCTCGCCTACATCAAGGAACGCGACATCGAGCGTTACCGTGCCCTCATCAAGAAGCTCGGCATCCGCGACAACATCTAGCGCAACGAAAGCCCGCTTAACGCGGGCTTTTGCATAACGGTCGGGCGCGCATGAGGCGCGCCTTTCCGTGGGCGGGGGAAGCGTGAGTACCCCGGAAGCCCAAAGAAGCTTGGACGCACTACGGCGCCAAGGTAAGAGAAAGAACGAACTATGGAAAAGATCGTCGAGTCCTTCGAGCTGTACGGCAAGCAGTATCGCTTCGAAACCGGTGAGCTGGCCAAGCAGGCCACGGGCGCGGTGCTCGTCACCTGCGGCGAGACCACGGTGCTCGTCACGGCCGTCATCTCGAAAGAGGAGAAGAACTACGACTTCTTCCCGCTGACCGTCGACTTCATCGAGAAGATGTACTCCGTCGGGCGCATCCCCGGCGGTTACCTCAAGCGCGAGGCCCGTCCTTCCGAGAAGGGCACGCTCACCGCGCGCATGATCGACCGCCCGATTCGCCCCGGCTTCGCCGACGGCTTCAAGCGCGAGGTCCACGTCGTGGCGACCACGCTCGTGTGCGACGGCCAGAACCCGCCCGATTGCATCTGCGTCGGCGGCGCCTCTGGCGCCCTCATGCTCGGCAGCGCCCCCTTCGACGGCCCTGCCGCCTGCGTCCGCATCGCGCACAACCCCGAAACCGACGAGTTCATCGTCAACCCCACCTACGCTGAGCAGGAGACCTCCGACCTGGAGCTGACCATCGCCGGCACCGCCGACTACATCTCGATGGTGGAGGCGGGCGCCGACCAGGTGTCCGAGGAGCTCATGCTTCGCGCCATGAACTTCGGCCAGGAGGCCATCGCTGCGTTCTGCGAGGCCCAGCAGCGCTTCCTCGACCGCTGCGACATCACGCCGGTCGAGTGGCCCATCCATGTGGCCGACCCGAGCATCGCCGAGCGCGTCGATCCCTTCTTCGACGAGATGTCCGCGGCGCTTAAAGACGCCGACAAGCTCGCGCGCATGGGCAAGGTCGAGGACCTGAAGGCTCGCATCAAGTCCGAGCAGTTCAGCGAGGAGGAGCTTTCCGTATGGGGCTCCGACATCGCCGCCGCGCTCAAGAAGCTCGAGAAGAAGGCCATGCGCGCCATGGTCATCGCCACCGGCGAGCGCGCCGACGGCCGCCGCCCCGACGAGATCCGCCCGCTGCACATCGTTCCCGGCTACCTGCCGCGCGTCCACGGCTCCGGCCTGTTCCAGCGCGGCCAGACCCAGGCGCTTTCCATCTGCACGCTCGGCATGCTCAACGAGTGGCAGCGCCTCGACACCATCGACCCGGCCGAGGGCAAGCGCTACATGCATCAGTACAACTTCCCGCCGTACTGCACCGGCGAGGTCGGCCGCATGGGCGCGCCGAAGCGTCGCGAGGTGGGCCACGGCGCGCTTGCCGAGCGCGCGCTTCTGCCGGTGATCCCCTCCGAGGAGGAGTTCCCCTACGCCATCCGCGTGGTTTCCGAGGTGCTCGAGTCCAACGGCTCCTCTTCCATGGCTTCCACCTGCGGCTCCACGCTGGCGCTGATGGATGCGGGCGTGCCGATCAAGGCCCCCGTCTCCGGCATCGCCATGGGCCTTATCAAGGAGGGCGACGACGTCGTCATCCTCTCCGACATCCAGGGCCTCGAGGACTTCCTCGGCGACATGGACTTCAAGGTCTGCGGCACCGAGAAGGGCATCACCGCCCTGCAGATGGACAACAAGGCCCGCGGCCTGTCCACCGAGATCCTCGGCCGCGCCCTCGCTCAGGCTCACGAGGGTCGCGCCTTCATCTTGAACGCCATGCTCGGCGAGCTCCCCGAGCCGCGCGAGCAGCTGCGCGACACGGCTCCGCGCATCGAGACCATCCATATCCCGGTCGACAAGATCCGCGACGTCATCGGTTCGGGCGGCAAGGTCGTCCGCGGCATCCAGGACGAGACCGGCGCCCAGATCGACATCCAGGAAGACGGCACCATCCATATCGCCGCCGTCGAAGGCCCGGCCGGCGAGGCCGCGAAGGCCATGATCTTGGGCATCGTCAAGGAGCCCGAGGTGGGCGAGACGTTCGAGGGCGAGGTCGTCGGCATCAAGGACTTCGGCGCGTTCGTGAAGCTCACGCCCGCCAAGGACGGCCTGCTGCACATCTCGCGCGTCGCCAACGGCCGCGTCGGCAAGGTGGAGGACGTGCTTCAGCTCGGCGACACCGTGAAGGTCCAGGTGCTCGAGGTGGATGCCAAGACCGGCAAGATCTCCCTTGACCGCCTCGACAAGCCGGACGCCCCCGAAGGGTCGGCCTCCGCGCCCCGCGGCGACCACGGCAACCGCCACGGCGGCGAGCGCCGCGAGGGTGGCAAGGCCCACGCCGAGCGCGACGTCCGCCCGGGCCGCGCGAACCGCACCCCGCGCCGCCGTCACGACGCTTAAGGTCCGCTCATTCGGCTCTTCCTTGAGAGAGTCGCCGATCGGAATCCAAGGCCCGCAAGCCGAGCAGCACCCGACGCTGCGTTTCGGCTTGCGGGCCTTTCTCTGTAGTTGCGCCCAGGAGCGCCCTCGCCGCAGGGCTCTTGGGATATCATTGCCCGTCAAAGAACCATTGCATTTAATAGCTATCCATATGAAAAGGAGATTCTCATGATCAAAGTGGCGGTTGCGGGTTTTGCGGGACGCATGGGCTCTGCGGTGGTGGATGCCGTCAATGCTGCAGAGGACATGTGCATGGCATGCGGCATCGACCCGTGCGGGCAAAGCTCGGATTTCCCCGTGTACGCAACGGTCGATGAAGCCGTGGCCGCCGGGGGTTTCGAGGTGATCGTCGACTTCACCCAGCCCAAGGTGGTGGAGGGCAACCTGCGCGCGGCGCTTCCCGCGGGCATCGACTGCGTGGTCGGCACCACCGGCCTGTCCAACGAGGTGCTCGACGACCTTGCATCGATCGCGGCACCGGGCACCTGCTTGTTCTATGCGCCGAACTTCACCACCGGCGCCGTTTTGATGATGCAGTTCGCCCGCGCCGCCGCCCCGTTTTTCCCGGAGGCGGAGGTGCTCGAATTCCATCACTGCAACAAGAAGGACGCGCCTTCGGGCACCGCGGTCCGCACCGCCCAGATCATCTCCCAGGCACGTGGCGGCCGCCCAAGCGCCGCCCCGGGCCGCGAGACCGAGCTTGACGGGTGCGAAGGGGCCCGCGGCGCGCTCGTCGACGGCGTCCCCGTGCATTCCGTGCGCTCCATGGGCTACGTTGCGAGCCAGGAAGTGGTGTTCGGGTCGATGGGGCAGACGCTGACCATCCGCCACGACTCGTGGGACCGCACCAGCTACATGCCCGGCGTGCTCCTCGGCATCAGGAGCGTGCGCGAATGCGAGGGGCTCGTGGTCGGTCTCGAGACGTTCATGGGCTAGTCCGCCCGCTCGCGTGGCAAAGTAATGGACTTCGATACCGTAATCGGAGCCTTCTGTCATAATACCTACACGTTGAATTCCTGCATTCAAGGCATGAAGGCGATTCTTCATGCCCATTTGGAAAGGTGCCAAGATGTCTGAGCCTCGTTTCGGCCGCATGATTCCGGCCATGGTCACGCCCATGAAGGAAAACCTCGAGCTCGATCTCGATCGCGCTCAGCAGCTTGCGAATCGCCTGGTCGAAGGCGGGTCGGATGCGCTTATCATCAACGGCACCACCGGCGAGAGCCCGACGGTGTTCTACCCGGACAAGATCGAGCTGTTCCGCGCGGTCGTGTCCGCGGTTGATGGCCGCGTCCCGGTCATCGCCAACGTGGGCGACAACTGCACGGCCGATACGGTCGATTTCGCCAACGACGTGGCCAAGCTCGGCGTTGACGGGTTCATGTGCGTCGTCCCGTACTACAACAAGCCTCCGCAAGAGGGCATCTACCAGCATTTCCGCACCATCGCCAGCGCGGTCGAGCTTCCGATCATACTGTACAACATCCCCGGACGTTGCGTGGTGAACATGGAAGCTGCTACGACGCTGCGCCTGGCGCACGAATTCGACAACATCGTCGCCGTCAAGGAAGCTTCCGGCAAGATGGATCAGGTGGCCGCCATCACCGCCGATGCCCCCGAGGGCTTCAGCGTGTATTCCGGCGACGATTCGGCCACGTACGACATTATGAAATTGGGTGGCGTAGGCGTTATCTCCACCATCGGCAACGTTGCTCCTTCTCGTATGAAGGAGATCGTCGATATGTGCGCAGCCGGCGAATGGGAGCAGGCCGCACAGGCGAACGAGCGCCTTATGCCCCTTATGGAAGGGCTGTTCAAGACAGCGAACCCCATCCTGGTTAAAGAGGCTTTGAAGCTGAGCGGTTTTCCGGTCGGCGGCGTGCGCTTGCCGCTCGTCGACGCCACCGAGGAGCAGTCGGCTGAGCTTGCGCAAACGATGCGCGAGGTCGGCGTCCTTTAGCCGGGAGCAAAGCTTGGCGCCTGATCAGCGCCAAGCTTTGTCCTCAGCAGTTAGGAAACAGAATATGGATCAAAACGAAAAGCGCGGCAAGCGCGGCGATAACGTGCGCGCTCGTGAGAGCAAGCCGACGCAATCGATCAAGCATGTCAAGCTTGACTTGAAACGCCCCCAGCTGACCAAAGAGGGGAAGGGCGCGGCGCCGAAGGGTCGCGAGAAAGCCAAGCGGCGCTCCTTCGATTCAGCGCAAAAAGACAAGAACGCCACGCTGAAGATCATTCCTTTGGGCGGCTTGGACGCCATCGGCAAGAACATGACCGTCTTTCAGTGCAAAGGCGACATGATCCTCGATGACGCGGGCCTGATGTTCCCCGATGATAACCATCCCGGCGTCGATCTGATCCTGCCCGATTACACCTACGTGCTGCAGCATGCCGACAAGCTGCGCGGCATCGTCATCACGCACGGTCACGAGGACCATACCGGATCTTTGCCGTACCTCATCAAGGACCTCGACCGCCAGGTTCCCATCTACGGCACGAAGATGACGCTGGGGCTTATCGAGGGCAAATTCAAGGAGCATCGCATCAAGAACGCCAAGCTGTGCGAGATCAAGCCTGGCGACACGGTGAAGCTTGGCTGCATGACCGCGGAATTCTTCGCCGTCAACCACTCCATCCCCGGTGCGGTGGGCGTGTTCTTCCGCACCCCGGCGGGCAATGTCCTGCACACGGGCGACTTCAAGCTCGACCAGACGCCCATCGACGGGGTGCACACTGACTTCGCCGCGCTCGCGCGTTTCTCGCAGGAGGGCGTCGATCTCATGATGTCCGACTCGACCAACGCCACCAACCCGAACTTCACGCCTTCCGAGGCCGAGGTCGGCAAGGTGCTGCGACGCATCATCGCGCAAGCGAGCGGCCGCGTCATCATCGCCTCGTTCGCGAGCCACATCCATCGCCTGCAGCAGATCTGCGATGCGGCAGTGGCGAACGGGCGCAAGGTGGTCGTGACGGGGCGCTCCATGGTGCAGAACACCGACATCGCGCGCAAGCTCGGCTACCTCAACGTCTCGGACGCCGACATCATCGATGCGTACGATTTGAAGGGCATCCCGCCCGAGCAGGTGGTCATCATGTGCACGGGCAGCCAGGGCGAGCCCCTCTCCGCGCTCGCGCGCATCGCCAACGGCGAGCACAAGACCATCGAGATGGACGCCGGCGACACGGTCATCATCTCGGCAACGCCTGTGCCCGGCAACGAAAAGGCCGTCACCAAGGTCATCAACTCCTTGGCGAAGATCGGCGCCGATGTGTACGACAAGTCGCGCGCGCGCGTGCACGTCTCCGGCCATGCCTCGGCCGAGGAGCTCAAGATCGTGCTGAGCATCGTCGAGCCCAAGGCCTTCATGCCCGTGCATGGCGAGGCGACGCACCTGCGCGCCCATGCCAGCCTGGCCGAAGCGGTCGGCGTGCCTGCGGACAACATCTTCATCTGCGAGAACGGCGAGAGCCTCGAGCTTTCCACGAAGGGCGTCGTCCCGGGCGAGGTCGTGCAATCCGGTATCGTCTTCGTCGACGGGCTTTCGGTCGGCGACACCTCCGAGGAGGTCTTGGAGGAGCGCACGGCGCTCGGCAGCCAGGGTTTCGTGGCCGTCTCGGCGGCGGTCTCGGGCCGGAAGAAGTCCGTGGTCGGCAACGTGTGCGTCGAGATGCGCGGCATCACCGGCGGCGACGATCCGTACCTGGTGCGCGAGTGCGAGAAGTGCGTGAAGAACGCCCTTTCCAAGCAGCTCGGCAAAGGGGCAAGCGCCAAGGAGCTTAAGAAAGGCTGCCGCGACGCGCTGCTTTCGCTTCTGTGGGAGCGCACGAAGACGCGCCCGATGACGGTCATGCATCTGCTCGACGTGTAGAGCCTCAACCAGAGCACCGTCATCTGCGCCCGCAAGCGTCCGTCGCCTGCGGGCGCGTGGCGTTTCTGCTCGCAGGCGACCTCGACGCGAGGCTAGGGAATCGGTAAAGGAGGACGCGTGGCCCGATCCGCGCAGAAAAACAACCAGAACGGCAAAGGCGCATCCCCGGCGAAGCGCTCGCAGTCCTCGCGGGCGAAATCGAAGGCGGCGCCGGCTGCGAAGAGGCGAGGTGCGGGCAAGGCCGAACCCGAAAAAGAGCGCGAGCCGCGCATTTTCGACGAGCGCACCAAGCGCGACGTCACCGGCGTCTGCATCTCGGTGCTCGGCATCGTCCTGTTCGTGGCTGCGGTGATCCCCACCGACGCGCTGCTCACCTCGGTCACTTCGCAGGCGCTGCATCTTTCCCTGGGCCTTGGCGCGTACATCCTTCCGTTTTTCCTGGTCGCCGTCGGGGCGAGCTGCTTGGTGCGCTTCAACCGCGAGCGCATCCCGCTGCGGGTGACCGTCGGGCTGGCGATGGTGTTCGTGTCCCTGCTTGCCCTGCTGGCGCTGTTCACCCCTCAGATAAGCCCCGATTCGACCGACAACCTCTTTGCGGCCGGGGAGCTTGCGTCGCGCGGCGGGTACCTGGGTGCGGCCATCGCATGGGCGGGGGTCAAGCTTTTTGGGCTGGTCGTTTCGGCCATCATCCTCATCGGCATCATCGTCGTCGGCGTTTCCATCATCGGACTTTCGCTCTCGAAGCTCTTCGATGCGCTCAATGCGCGCCGGGCTGAAGCGGCCGAGGCGCAGGGCGATGGGGCGCAGATGGGCGTCGAGCCTTTGCTGCCTCGCATCTCGCTTGCCCGCAACCGCAAGGCGGATGATCAAGCGCCCGAGAGCATCTCGAGCGCCAAGACCCAGGTCATCGATGACGCCCCCGGAGACCTTGCGGCCACGCGCAAGCTTTCCGCTCGCCGTCACGACGTCAAGCCGATCACCGAAGAGCAGGCTGCCGGTTCGTCGCAGGAACAGCCGGCGACGATCACGCGCAAGCTCGGCCGCCGCAACCGCCCGAGCGCCCCTCATGCCCCCGAGGCGCCCAAGCGCGCCTCCAAGACGGCTTCTCCGGTTGCCACGCCGCGGCCCGAGCAAGGGTTCGAGCTTCCTTCGATGGACCTGCTCGCCACCTCCGAAAACCCTGAGGCCGACCGCGCGACCGACGCCGAGCTTGAGGAGACGGGCGCCTGCTTGCAGGAGACGCTCGAGGACTTCAACATCATGGCGAAGGTCGTTGGCTGGGTCGCCGGCCCGACGGTCACGCTGTTCAAGGTCGATCTTCCCGCCGGCGTGCGCGTCAGCCGCGTCACCGCGCTGCAGGACGACATCGCCTTGGCGCTCGCCGCCCCCGGCGTGCGCATCTTCGCGCCCATCCCCGGGACGAACTATGTCGGCATCGAGGTCCCGAACCGCACGAGGCAGACCGTGCTGCTTGGCGACGTCATCAAGGACGCCCCCGCAGGCCCGCTGCAAATCGCCATCGGCAAAGACGTCGAGGGGCATTGCATCGTGTCGGATCTGGCGAAGATGCCGCATCTGCTCATCGGCGGCACCACGGGGTCGGGCAAATCGGTCTCCATCAACGCCATGATCATGTCCATCCTCATGCGCGCGACCCCGGCCGAGGTCCGGTTCATCATGGTCGACCCGAAGCGCGTCGAGTTCACCCCCTACAACGGCATCCCGCACCTGTACGTCCCCGTGGTGACGGAGGCCAAGGAAGCCGCCAGCGCGCTTTCCTGGGGCGTTGCCGAGATGGAGCGCCGCCTGAAGGTCTTCTCGAAGGTGGGCGCGCGCAACATCGGGCAGTACAACGCCAAGGTGCAAGCCGCCCTCGCCGAGGCCGCCAAAGCCGAGGAGGCGGGGGAGGAGCCCCCGGAAAACGAGCTTGGCGACGAGCTTCCCTACATCGTGATCATCATCGACGAGCTTGCCGACCTTATGATGAATGTCGGCAAGGAGGTGGAGTTCTCCATCAGCCGCATCGCGCAGCTCGCCCGCGCCGCCGGCATCCACCTCATCGTCGCGACGCAGCGCCCCTCGGCCAACGTGGTCACGGGACTCATCAAGGCCAACATCACGAACCGCATCGCCTTCAACGTCGCGAGCAGCATCGACAGCCGCGTGGTGCTCGACACCCCCGGCGCGGAAAACCTCATCGGCCTGGGCGACCTTCTGTTCAGCAAGCCGGAATACGCCAAGCCCGTGCGCATCCAGGGATGCTACGTTTCCGAAGACGAGATCAACGCCGTGGTCGAGCAGCTGCGCAGCCAAGGAGAGCCGGAATACCATTCCGAGATCCTCTCGACGAACCTCATCACGCTCGGGTCGTGCCCCTCGGACGCCTCCGGCGGGACCTGCACCGACGACGACCCGCTTATCTGGGAGGCAGCCGACATCGTGGTGTCGAGCGGCCTTGGATCGACTTCGAACATTCAGCGCCGCCTGAAAGTGGGCTATTCGCGCGCAGGGCGTATAATGGATATGCTGGAAGAAAAAGGCGTCGTGGGTCCCCCCAACGGCAGCAAGCCTCGAGAGGTGCTCGTCGACGTCATGGAACTCGAAACGCTCAAGGCGTTCGAGCAGCATGACGTGGACGACTAGGAGTTTCTATGTCGCATATGACATTCGGTTCTATTCTTCGCGAAGCTCGCGAGCGCAAGGGCATGGACGTGCAGTCCGCCGCGCGCAAGCTTCGCATCCGCCCCGATATCCTGCGGGCAATCGAGAGCAACGACTTCTCGCGCATGCCCCCGCGCGGCTACACGAAGAACATGGTGAACGCTTACGCGCGCCTCGTCGGGCTCAACCCGTCCGAGATGACGCGCATGTTTTTAGATGAGCAGTATGCCTATCAGGTCGGGCGCAGCCGCAGCGAGGCGGACTCGCCGACCCATGTTTCCGGCCGGAAATCGGTGTCCTCTTCGCGCGGGGCCCGGGGGTCCCAGCGCAGCTCCCGCGAGGAACCCCCAGGATCCCAGCGCCGCCGAAACGGGGAGGGGCGCCCGTCTCGCGATGGCCGACCTGCGCGCCAGGCTTCGGGTCGACCCCGCCAGCAGCAGCATCAAGAAGGGTATCGGGAGTCTTTAGCCTCCCGCGCCGCGCGTGCCGACGATTCCGCCCGCAAAGGCAGGATAGGCTCGACCTTAACCACGCAGTTCACCAACTTCTATTCGGGATCGGCTTCTTTGAAGGGGTCGTCCGGGCAAGCGACGAGGGTTCCCTATGTGATCGTCGCAGCGGTCATCCTGGTTTTGCTCGTCGTCATCATCGCGATGGCGTCCGGCAATTCCGGTTCCTCCGCATCGCAGGATACCCCGAAGGTTCCCGTCACCGGCGTCACCGACACCTCGGCGGACGGTTCCGGAACGTCCTCGAGCGAAAGCGAATCGGCCACGGCCGCTTCCACCGTGTCGGTCCCGACGAGCGTCAAGGTCGAGTACAAGCTGGCGTCGGGCACGCAGGCCTATGTCGTCATCACCAACGACGACGAGTCGACCGAGTCCATGTTGACCGGACCGATCGACGAGACGGTCGAGGTCAGCGGCACCTGGAGCTTGGCCTCTTACGTCAGCGACGCGTTCACCATCACGATGGATGGCAAGGAGGTCTCCTTCGAGGTCGACTCGACCACCGGGATGCCCACCGCCACCGTCAACTTCACCGACTACCTCAAGACCTGGGCATCCGAGCATCCGAACGCCAAAGTCAACCTCGATCAGGTGATCGGCACCTCCTCATCGAACTCGTCGACGAACTCGTCCACCTCGACGAACTCGTCCACCACGGGCTCGACGACCGCCTCCGGCTCGACATCCACCACGGGCTCGACGGGTTCGACCAGCTCGGGCTCAACCAGTTCAGGGTCAACCACCACGGGCTCGACTTCGACGACTGCCGCATCGACTAAATCGACCACGGCTTGATGCGAGGCGGCCCTTAAGGCCTCACGGATCTTGCTCCACCCAGCTGCAGAAACCATGGCGAGGCGAACCGGTCGCCTCGCCGTTTGCTATGCTTTCCATCATATGACGCAACCGCATGCGATTGTCCGCATGCGCAAGAGAGGAAGGACCATCTATGGCGAAGGAATCGAGTTTCGACGTTGTTTCCAGCGTCGACATGCAGGAAGTCGATAACGCCTATCAGCAGGCGAAAAAGGAGCTGTCGCAGCGCTATGACCTGAAAGGCTCGGGGGCCGAGATCGCCCTTGACAAGCAGAAGCGCACCCTGACGGTGTCGGCTCCGGCCGAGTTCGTCGCCGGGCAGGTCATCGACATCATCTCCTCGAAGCTCATCAAGCGCGGCATCGAGCTTTCCGCTCTTACGTGGGGGGACCCCGTCGCGGCGACGGGGCAGAGCGTCAGGCGCACCGCCACCATCGTCGACGGCATCGACAAGGAGACCGCCGGCAAGATCAACAAGGATATCAAGGCGCAAAAGCTCAAGGTCAAGGTCACCATCGAAGGCGACAAGCTGCGCGTCTCCTCCGCCTCCCGCGACACCCTGCAGGAGGTCATCGCGTTTTTGAAGGGCCAAGACTACGGTCAGCCCCTCCAGTACGTCAACTATCGCTAAGGAACATCGTGAGCAACTCCGTTTTCTCTGACGCGTCGCGCATCCCGAGCGTGGCGTTCGTGACGCTCGGCTGCGCGAAGAACGAGGTGGATTCCCAGCGCATGCAGGCCGAGCTTCGTCGCGCGGGCTTCGACGTGATCGATGACCCGGGCGAGGCCAACGCCGTGATCGTCAACACCTGCTCGTTCATTCAGAGCGCCACCGAGGAAAGCCTTGAGGCGATATTCGAGGTCGCGGGGATGCCCAACATCGCCGCCGGCGCATCGCTCATCGTGGCGGGTTGCATGCCCGCGCGCTATGGCGACGAGCTTGCCGGCGAGCTTCCCGAAGCGGCCGCTTTCGTGCCGTGCAGCAAAGAGGACGACATCGTGCAGGTGGTCTGCGGCGCCCTTGGGCTTGGCGGGCAGGAGCGCGCCGCCTTGGCATCGGCGGCGCTCGGCGCGGTGCGCGAAGGCGCCATTGCTGTGGCCGGTTCGCGCGCCGTTTCCGCCTATGTCAAGATATCCGACGGGTGCGACCGTTTCTGCTCCTATTGCACCATTCCCTATATCCGAGGCCGTTATCACAGCTTTCCTTATGCGCAGATCCGCGACGATGTTGCCCGCCAGGTGGCGTCCGGGGTTCGCGAAATCGTCCTCATCGCGCAGGACACCGGTCGCTGGGGCCAGGATTTCGAGGAGCCTTCGACGCTTGCCTGGCTGGTGAGCTCGTTGGCGGAGGAGTTTTCCGACACCTGGTTTCGGGTCATGTACATCCAGCCTGAAGGGGTCACCGACGAGCTGCTTAGCGCGGTGGCCGGCCATGACAACATCTGCAGCTACTTCGACATCCCCCTGCAGCACGTGCAGCGCCATCTGCTGAAAGCCATGAACCGCAAAGGCTCCGTTGAAGATTACGTTGCCTTGGCGCAGCACATTCGCCAGACGGTGCCGGGCGTCACGCTGCGCACGACGCTCATCGCCGGCTTCCCCGGCGAGACCGACGATGACTTCGAAGAGCTGTGCGCTTTCGTTGAGGAAGGATATTTCGACTATATCGGCGTGTTCGCCTATTCTCGCGAGGAGGGCACGCGCGCGTACGATCTGCCCGATCAGCTCGATGAGGACGAGAAGGCGGACCGCGCTCAGCGCCTGCGCGACCTTGCGGATGCGGTCTGCACGCCGTTGGTCGCCTCCCGCATCGGCTCTGTGGTCGAGGTGCTCGTCGAGGGACGCGAAGAGGATGGCCAGCTGTTCGGCCGCGCGATGTGCCAGGCGCCCGAGGTCGATGGCGTGACCTATATCTCCGAAGGTGAGCCGGGCGATATCCGCAAGGTCCGCGTTACCGATACGCTCCTCTACGAGATGGAAGGCGAATAACGTGTCGTCTCTGCAGGTTCAGTCCGCTCCCGAGGCGACCTCGCGCCTTCTGACGCCCGCAAACGTCGTCACGCTCGTGCGCATCTGCCTCGTGCCGGTCTTCGTGGCGGCGCTGCTGAGCCCCTGGCCCGAGTGGTTCTCGCTGCCGAAGATCGCTTACGAATCGAAGAGCCTGATCGCGGCCGGCATCTTCGTGCTTATCTCGTGCACCGACTGGCTCGACGGCTACCTTGCGCGCAGCCGCGGGGAGGTCACCGATTTCGGGAAGTTCATGGACCCGCTTGCCGACAAGATCCTCGTGGTGGCGGCGCTGCTCGCCCTCATCGAGCTCGGCGCGCTCCCGAGCTGGGTGGCGCTGATCATCGTCGCGCGCGAGTTCATCGTATCGGGCGTGCGGATGGTGGCCGCCAGCAAGGGCGTGGTGATCGCGGCGAGCTGGTACGGAAAGTTCAAGACCGTGTTCCAGATGATCGCCATCGTCATGTTCACTATCAAGGACAGCTACGCCATGGGCTCTCTCGTCGAGGCGTTCTCCGACGTGATGTGGGTGCTCAGCTGGATCGTCATGGTCATCGCGCTCGTGCTCACCATCGTGTCCATGCTCGACTACATCTCCAAGGCGCGCGACCTCATCGGCCTTGGCTCGATCGGGCGCAAGGGCAAAAGCGCGGCAGGCGAGGCGCCCTGCGACGGTCCCTCGTTGGATTCGGGCCGCGCATCTGCCGATTCGGGTTGCGAGATGGGCTTCAACGACGAGGAGCTCGCCGCGGCCGTCCTCGATGCCGCCCGGATGCAGGGTTTGACGCTCGGCTGCGCCGAAAGCCTGACCGGTGGCCTGATCTGCGCCTGCTTGACGTCCGTTCCCGGATCGTCCGACGTTGTCCGCGGCGGCGTGTCATCGTATATGGTCGAGGTGAAGGAACATGCTCTGGGCGTCGAAGGGTCCCTCATCGCTGAGCAGGGTGTGGTGAGCGAGGCGGTAGCTCAAAAGATGGCCGAGGGCTCCTTGCGCGCGCTGCCCTGCGACGTCGCCGTCGCCGTCACGGGCATTGCCGGCCCCGGGGGCGCCGAGCCGGGCAAGCCGGTCGGCACGGTATGCGCCGCATGTGCAGGTCCTCGCGGCAGCGAATGCGTCACCTGGCATTTCGAGGGGGATCGAGCAGGTGTGCGCGAGCAGACGGTCCATCATGCCCTGCTTTTGGTGCTCGATACGCTGAAGCGTTGACCGTCCACGCTTCGGCGAGGCTTGCGCCTGTTCGTACGGCATCGCTCGTTGCCTCACGGTTTCTCGTCATCTTTGCGCGGACCTTGCGCGGGATTGCCGCAAGGTCCGCGCAAGCTTTCCTCCTTACGCTCGATTCCAGACGTTTTGCTTGACAGGCAAACAGACGTTCGTATAATGAGATGAACACGCAACGAACAGCAGAAAGAAGGGCGGCGCATGAACGACGAGAAATCAAAGATGCTCAAAGTTGCCACCGATCAGATCGAGTCGAAATTCGGCAAGGGCTCCATCATGAAATACGGCGACGGCGGGCATGATCTAAGCGTAGGGGCCATCCCCACCGGCGCATTGCCCCTCGACGCGGCCCTCGGCATCGGCGGCGTTCCGCGCGGGCGCATCATCGAGATCTACGGCCCGGAATCGAGCGGCAAGACCACGCTCGCTTTGCAGATCATCGCCGAGGCGCAGGCGCTCGGCGGCGTCGTCGCCTTCATCGACGCGGAACATGCGCTCGACCCCGTTTATGCCGCCCGTCTCGGCGTGGACGTCGACGACGTGCTCATCTCCCAGCCCGATTACGGCGAGCAGGCGCTGGAAATCTGCGATATGCTCGTGCGCTCCGGCGCCATCGACTGCGTCGTCATCGACTCGGTGGCGGCCTTGGTCCCGCGGGCGGAAATCGAGGGGGAGATCGGAGACACCACGGTCGGCCTGCAGGCGCGCCTCATGTCGCAGGCGCTGCGCAAACTCGCCGGATCCCTTTCCAAATCGAACACCACCTGCATCTTCATCAATCAGCTGCGCGAAAAGATCGGCGTGATGTTCGGCAACCCCGAGACCACGACGGGCGGCCGCGCGCTGAAGTTCTTCGCGAGCGTCCGCATCGATATTCGCCGTATCGACTCCATCAAGCATGATGGGGAGGTCGTGGGCAACCGCGTCCGCGCGAAAGTGGTGAAGAACAAGGTGGCGCCGCCGTTTCGCCAGGCGGAGTTCGATCTGATGTACGGGGAGGGCATTTCCCGCGAAGGCTGCATCGTGGATATGGCCGTCGAAGCCGGTGTCGCGAAAAAGAGCGGCGCTTGGTACACCTACGGGGAAGAGCGGCTCGGCCAGGGGCGCGAGGCCGCGAAGAAGCGGTTGCGCGAGAACCCCGATCTGCGCGACGAGCTTGAGACGAAGGTGCGCGAAGCGTACGAGATCCCCATCATCACGCGCGAGCAGGAAGACTTCGATGCGGTGACTCCCGTGGCTAAGCCGAAGGGCAAACGATAGGCGATGGGCAAGCGATATGCTTCCCAGCCGCTTCAAGCGGGTGCGCAAGATGCCGTGCTTGACGAGGAAGAGGGCTTTCGCAAGATCTGCCGGCTCGTGAACGTTCGCGATCGTTGCAGCAAGGAGCTTCTCGATCGGCTCGTTCGGGATGGGTTTTCCGAACAAGCGGCTCATGATGCGCTTGCGCGTGCGCTTGGATGCGGCCTGGTCGATGATGCCCGCTTTGCCGATGCGCTCGTTCGCAGCCGGCTTGCGCAGGGCAGGGGATCCGAGGGTATTCGCCGCGAGTTGGACGGGTTTGGGATCGACGCGGAAGCCATCGAAGCGTTTGCCGCGCTTTCGGAAGGCGATATGCGCGAGAGGGAGGTCTCGCGAGCGATGGATCTGCTGGTGCGCAAGCCACCGCGGTCGAAGAACCCTCGCGCATCGGCCTATCGCCGCTTGATTGCGAAGGGGTACTCCTGCGAGGTCGCCTTGGTGGCATCGCGCAGTTGGTGGGAGTCGCAGCTCGACGCCATCGGCGATAAGTGAGCGCGCCGGCCCATCGACTTGCCGCCTTCATTTTGGCCTAACGATTTTCACGACGCCGCCCCGTCGGCTTGCAGCGTTTGTCCCGACCTAATGATTTTCGCGACGCCGGCATCATATGAAGCGTATGAAGCGTATGAAGCGTGGTATGAAGCGTGGTATGAAGCGTTTCGTGTGATGCCGGCTTTTTTGTTCGGTGGGCTTTTCGAAACCTTACCAAACCATTATGATAGGAATGCTTGAGTGCACGTGCGCGGAAGCGCACTGTTTATATGCTACAAACGTATATGAATACCGCCATACTGCCCACGTATGCTCTTGCCCGGTTATGCCGGGTTTCTTTTTGCCATTGAACACGAGAAACGTATGAAGTACACGAACGATCGAAAGGGGAGCTCATGGATATCATCATCTGGCTCGTGATCGGCGCCGTCGTCGGCGTCGCCCTTGGCTTCGTCGTCACCAAGTACCTTGCAAACGCTTCCACGAAGCGAGCCGCCCAAGAGGCGAAAACCATGGTGGACGACGCTAAGCGCCAAGCTGAGACGCTTCGAAGGGAGGCCTCCGTCGAGGCCAAGGACGAGGCGCTGCGCCTTCGCCAGGAAGCGCAGGCGGAAAACAAGGAGCGCTTGAAGGAGGTTCGCGCGGCCGAGCAGCGCGTCTCTCAGCGCGAGGAATCGGTCGATCGTCGCATCGACTCCCTAGACTCCCGCGAGCAGTCGCTCGACGCGCGCGAGCACCAGATCTCCTCCATGCAGGGCCAGCTCGATCGTCGCAAGCATGATCTTGACGAGGCCGAGCAGGAAGTCGGCCGTCGCCTTCAGCAGGTTGCCGGCATGTCGGCCGAGGAGGCCAAGTCTGAGCTGCTCGATACGCTCAAGGACGAGGTCGCCCATGAGTCCGCTGCGATCATCAGGGATTCCGAGGCCCGCACGAAGGCGGAGGCGGACAAGAAGGCCCGCTCCATCCTAAGCCTCGCCATCCAGCGCGTCGCCGCCGACCACACCGCCGAGACCACGGTGTCTGCGATCCATATCCCCTCCGATGACCTCAAAGGCCGCATCATCGGTCGCGAAGGCCGCAACATCCGCTCCTTCGAGCAGCTCACCGGCACGAACCTCATCATCGACGACACCCCCGAGTGCGTCACCATTTCCTGCTTCGATCCCGTTCGCCGCGAGATCGGCCGCGTCACCATGGAAAACCTCATCGCCGACGGGCGCATCCACCCGGCCCGCATCGAGGAGATGTTCGGCAAGGCTGAAAAGCTCGTCAACCAGCGCGTGCAGGAAGCGGGCGAGCAGGCCACCTTCGACACTGGCATCCATGACCTGCATCCCGAGCTCGTGCGCACCCTTGGCCGTCTGCGCTACCGCACCTCCTACGGCCAGAACGTCTTGAACCATTCCCTCGAGGTCGCCTACCTCGCCGGCGTGATGGCTTCCGAGCTCGGCCTCGATCCCGTTCAGGCCAAGCGCGCGGGCCTGCTGCACGACCTTGGCAAGGCTGTCGACCACGAGGTCGAGGGAAGCCATGCGGTCATCGGCGCCGATCTTGCCCGTCGCTTCGGCGAGCGAGCGGACATCGTGCACGCCATCGAGGCGCACCACAACGACGTCGAGCCGAACACGGTGCTCGATGTGCTCATCCAGGCCGCCGACGCCGTTTCGGCCGCACGCCCGGGCGCGCGCAAGGAAACGCTCGATGCATACGTGAAGCGCCTCGAGAAGCTTGAGGAGATCGCGAACTCCTATAAGGGCGTCGAGCGCACCTACGCTATCCAGGCCGGCCGCGAGGTGCGCGTTATGGTCGAGCCCGACGTGGTCGACGAGGCTCAGACGACCGTGCTGGCACATGATATCGCGCAGCGCATCGAAAACGAGCTGCAGTACCCCGGCCAGGTCAAAGTGGTCGTCATTCGCGAATCGCGAGCCGTCGGTATCGCCAAATAGCCATCGGTAATAGGTTTCATATGCCTGACACAAACCTGGCATCGTTCGTTGAAACCGTTTGCGGCGACAGCCATCTCCGGGTCGAAGACGACCTCGGGGATGGCTTCGTTCGTCTTCGGAGCTCCGAAGCGCAGCGGCGTCAGGCGGCGCAGGATATCCGCTGCAGCGAAGATATCGTCATCGAGATGCTGCGCAACGCGCGCGACGCGCATGCGCGCAACATCTTCCTCGCCACCAGCAAGAACGGCGGCACGCGCCGCATCGTCATGCTCGACGACGGCGACGGCGTCCCCGATCATTTGCGTCAAACCATCTTCGAGCCGCGCGTCACCTCCAAGCTCGACAGCTTCCATATGGATAAATGGGGCGTGCACGGGCGTGGCATGGCGCTGTACTCCATCGCGGAAAACGCCGAGAGCGCCGCGGTCGTCGAAAGCGGACCCGGGCTCGGATCGTCCTTCGTCGTTGAGACGGACACAGCCCGCCTTTCCGAGAAGACCGACCAGTCCTCGTTTCCGACGTTCTCGCTTTCGGAGGAGGGGACCGTCCTCGTCAGGGGCCCGAAGAACATCCTTCGCACGGCATGCGAGTTCGCCATCGAAGCGCGCTCTTCGTGCTCGGTGTTCGTCGGGTCCGCGACCGATGTCGCCGCGACCCTGTACCAATACGCGCTGACGACGCTTTCGAGCGTTGAGCGGGCCTCTGCGCATGACGCGCGCACGCTTGCCGTTTGCAAGCGCCTGGGCATCTGCCTAACCCCGGCAAGTTTTGCCGATGTCGCATCGACGTTGGGCTTGGATATGTCGGAGCGCTCAGCGCGGCGAATCCTCGATGGGCAGATAGAGCCGCTCGCACCGCTCCTTTCTCTCATCAGCGTCGCGGGCCCTCACGGGTCTGATCTTTCCTGCGAAGGCGCCTTGCCGAAACCGACTCGTCGACCCTCCGGAGATTCGCGCGGCCTGCGCATCTCAGGCGAAGAACTGCAGCGTTTCGAGCAAGCGTTGAAAGAGGCGTTCCGGCCGCTGGCGCAAGCGTATTTCCTCGATGGGGAAGTGGATCCCGTCGTGAGCGTGACGAAAGACAGGATTCGCATCGACATTCCCGCCATCAAGCTGCGGTAAGCGTATGGAATTCCCGATATTTCCCCGCGCTTTGAGCATGGTCCATAGATATGTCGGACTACAATATCAACCACTTAACGCACTCGAAACGTATTACGAAAAGGGCACCTCATGAGCGCACATGACCAATCGAGCGAAACCGGATGTCTGAAGGTCTCCAGCAAGTCGTCTCCAGCATCGGTGGCCGGCGCCATCGCAGGTATGGTGAAAGACGGTGTGAAGGTCGAGATACAGGCCGTCGGAGCGGGCGCCGTGAACCAGGCCGTGAAGGCCGTCGCCATCTCGCGGGGGTTTCTTTCTCCGGTCGGCATCGAGGTTTCCTGCGTGCCCTCCTTTGCTGACATCGTCATCGACGGAGAGTATCGCACCGCTATCCGTTTCGCCATCAAGCCCGAGGTCATCCACGGCGAAGCCCTTCCGGTGAGCGCTGAATAGCCTCGCCTGCGACATACGTCTCGTTATTCTCATAGATATTTACCTCAAAGCTAGTAGGAAGTAGCTGCACCCTTATGCAAACTCCCTTTACCGACATCACGTTTTGCATCCACACGTTCGGCTGCCAGATGAACAAGCATGACTCCGAGCGCATCGCCGGCATGCTGGAGGGCCTTGGCGGGCTTGCGGTCGAAACCGTCGAGGAGGCCGATATCGTCGTCTTCATGACGTGCTGCGTGCGCGAGGCCGCCGACACGCGCCTGTACGGGCAGGTCGCCTCGATGAAGAACGTCCCTCTGCGTGCCGGCTCGCGCCTGAGCAAGCGCATCATCGCCGTCGGCGGGTGCATCGGCCAGCGCGACGGGGAAGAGCTCACGCGCAAGCTGCCTCATCTCGATGTCGTATTCGGCACGCACAACCTTGCGAGCCTCCCGCGCCTGCTCGAGGGCGTCCTGGCCGACGGCAAGCATCACGTTGAGGTGCTCGATGCCTCCTCGTCGTTTGCGACCGAGCTTCCGACGTCTCGCGAGCATTCATGGGCTGCCTGGCTGCCCATCACCATCGGCTGCAACAATTTCTGCTCCTACTGCATCGTGCCGTACGTGCGCGGCCGCGAGAAATCTCGTCCGCTTGAGGATATCGTCGCCGAGGCTGAGCGCTACGTCGCAGCCGGGGTGAAGGAGATCACCCTGCTGGGCCAGAACGTGAACTCCTATGGGCGGGACCTGTACGGATCGCCGCGCTTCGCCGATGTGCTCGAGGCGATCGACGGCACGGGGATAGAGCGCCTGCGCTTCGCCACGAGCCATCCGAAGGATCTGAGCGACGAGGTCATCGAGAAATTCGGCACGCTTCGATCCCTGATGCCGGCGCTTCATCTTCCCGTGCAATCGGGCTCCGACGCGGTGCTCAAGGCGATGAACCGACGTTACGATTCGGCCCATTACCTTGAGCTGGTAGAGAAGCTTCGCGCGGTTCGCCCCGACATCGCGCTGTCGACCGACATCATCGTCGGCTTCCCCGGTGAGACGCAGGAGGATTTCGAGGCCACCGCAAAGCTCGTGGATGAGGTCGGGTACCACCAAGTGTTCACCTTCATCTATTCGAAGCGCGAGGGCACGCCCGCCGCCCGCATGGTCGACGACACGCCGCGAGAGGTCATCCAGAAGCGCTTCGATTCGCTCGTCGAGATCGTGCAGAAGAACGCTTTCGCGTGCAACCAGGCGGAGCTGGGCGCCGTGGTCCCCGTGCTCGTCGAAGGCTCCTCGAAGCGCGACGCCGCGCTGCTTTCCGGCAAGAGCCCGAAAAACCAGACGGTGCACGCGCCCATCCCCGCCGGCGTTTCCATCGACGATCTGGTCGGATCGGTCGTCAACGTGCGGGTTGGCGAAGCGAAGACGTGGTATCTGGCCGGTGACGTCGTTGCGTGACGAGTCGGGCGATGGGCTGAATCCTGCATCGGCGAACCTTGCGAATCCGGTCATCTGCGTCGTCGGCCCGACGGCCTCCGGCAAGACCGACCTTGCGCAGGAGATCGCGCATGCCAAAGGCGGGGAAGTGCTCAGCGCCGATTCCATGCAGGTGTATCGCGGCATGGACATCGGCACCGGCAAGCTGCCGCCGCATCAGCGTAAAGTCACCCACCACGGGTTCGATCTGGTCGATCCCGGCCAGCCGTTTTCGGCTGCGCTGTTCCAGGCCTATGCGCGAGATACCTTCGCTTGCCTCGATAGGGCGCACAAGCGCTGCGTGATGGCCGGGGGAACCGGGTTTTACGTTCGCGCCGCCATCGACGATTACCGTTTTCCGGCTGGTGAGCAGGTGGAAAACCCTATTCGCGACAAGTGGAACCGCTTTGCCCGGGAAGAAGGCCCGCAAGTGCTGTGGGAGCGGCTGCGTGCAGTCGACCCGCAGAGCGCCGAGTTGATTCCCGCCAACGACGTGAAGCGCCTCGTTCGCGCGTTCGAGCTGCTCGACGACGGCACGTCGTATGCCGAGCAGAAGCGCAAGCTCGCCTCGATTCAGCAGGTCGTCCCTGCGGTGCTCATCGGGCTTGCGGTCGACCCGGAGCTGTTGCGGCAGCGCATCTGCCGCCGCGTCGATAAGATGGTCTCGCAGGGGCTTGTCGATGAGGTTCGCGGTTTGCTCGACCGCGGTTTTCGCGAGGGCATCACGGCGCCTCAGGCGATCGGGTACAAGGAAATCGTCGCTGCGCTCGATGGGCGCTGCGCCATGGACGAGGCCATCTCCTCCATCAAGGTTTCCACCTGCAGATACGCGAAACGTCAGCGGACATGGTTTCGAAAAGATTCCCGCATACACTGGCTTTGCGCAGATTCGGGGGATACCGAAGCGCTGCTTGCTTCGTCTCTTGAGCTGCTTGATAGAATCGACGCACGGTAAACGTCCTAAAGGAGCGTGTCTTCCCACATGGAGCTAGATTTCGTTAAGTTGCATGGTCTTGGCAACGATTTCGTATTCGTTGATGATTTTTCGCGCGATATAGAACTTTCCACGGAGCAGGTTTCGCTTCTGTGCGACCGTCATTTCGGCATCGGCGCCGACGGCGTCATCCTTGTGCGGCCCTCCGAGCGTCCCGAGTGCGCCGCGTATATGCACTACATCAACTCCGACGGCACGCTGGCCCAGATGTGCGGCAACGGCGTTCGCTGCTTTGCGAAGTACCTCGTGGATCGCGGTTTCGTGCAGGCGAGCGACGGCCAGTTCGTCGCCGACACCCTCGCCGGCCCCAAGCCGATTCGCTTTTCCGTCGACGAAGACGACAAGATGACGGCGGCCACGGTGGATATGGGGCATCCCATCCTTGAACCTGGCGAGGTTCCGGTCCACGCCGACGGCAACGGCAAAACCGAGGACGGTCGCGCTTTTGCCCAGGATCTCAGCATCGACTCGCCCTGGGGCGCCTTCGCCTTCACGTGCGTTTCCATGGGCAACCCCCATGCCATCTGCTTCATCGATGATTTCGACGCCTTGGCCGATGAGCTGTTCGCAGACCCCGCCGACAAGCAGCTTTCCACGCTCGACCTTACCAAGGTCGGTGCGTTCTACGAATCGCATGAGGCCTTCCCGGAGAAGACGAACGTGGAGTTCGCGCACGTTGCCTCGCAAGGCGTCATCGAGATGCGCGTTTTCGAGCGCGGCTGCGGAGAGACGCTCGCCTGCGGCACAGGCGCTTGCGCCACCAACGTCGCTGCCGCATTGACCGGCCGCAGCGGACGTGAAAACGATCTGCACCTGCGCGGCGGCGTCCTGCATATCGAGTGGGACGAGAACGATCACGTGATGATGACCGGCCCTGCCCTCGAGTCCTTCCAGGGCACCGTCGAGGTCCGCTAAGCGCAGCGTTTCGTTTATACTGATAAGGCATGATCTGTGAGGGTCATGCCTTTTTTCGTATCTTGCCCTCATCTTCGGTTTTGCATTCGAGAGGTTTGCCGCATGTCGGAATATTCATCGTCGGTCGTCGTCAAAGGGGCGAAAACATCCTTGGAGCAGCGGCGCGAGCGCGCGGTCCTGGTCGGCGTCGATCGCCCCGGTCAGTCATGGCCCGTTGCCACCTCGCTAGAGGAGCTGGAGCGCTTGGCCGACACCGCAGGAGCCGATACGGTTGCCATCACCACGCAAAAGCTCGATGCGCCCAACCCGAAAACCTTTGTGGGCAGCGGCAAGGTTGAGGAGATCGCCTCGCTGTGCAGGGCCCACTCGGCCGACCTCGTCATCTTCGATGATGAGCTGACGCCTTCGCAGCAATCGAATCTCGAAAAATCGGTGGGCCGCGACTTGAAGGTCATCGACCGCACGGCTTTGATCCTCGACATCTTCGCCCTGCATGCCACGAGCAAGGAAGGGCGCCTGCAGGTCAAGCTTGCCCAGAACCAGTATCTGCTCCCGCGCTTGCGGGGCATGTGGGCCCATCTGGCTTCGAATAGGATGGGTGGCGGCGTTGGCTCGCGTTTCGGCGAAGGCGAGAGCCAGCTTGAGGTGGACCGTCGTTTGGTTCGCAAGAGGATCACGTCGATCAAACGAGAGCTTGAGCATCTGGCGCAGGTGAGGTCCGTGCAGCGCGAGAGCCGCTACGGAAGCGGCATGTTCAAAGTCGCGCTTGCCGGCTACACCAATGCCGGCAAGTCGAGCCTGCTGAACCGACTGACCGGCGCCGATGTGCTTGCCTACGACAAGCTGTTCGCGACGCTCGATTCCACCACGAGGAAGTTCGAGCTGCCTGAAGGCCGAGAGATCACGCTCACCGATACGGTCGGATTCATCCAAAAGCTGCCGACGACGCTGGTGGAAGCGTTCAAGTCGACGTTGGACGAGATCACCGGCGCCGATTGCATCCTGCATGTCGTCGATGCCTCGTCGGAAGAGTTTGAGGCTCAGATCGCCTCGGTGCAGGACGTGCTCGACCAAATAAAGGCGCAGGCATTGCCGCGCCTGCTCGTGTTCAACAAATGCGATCTTCTTGCTGCCGATGAGGTGGATGCGCTTTCGCGGCGCTTCGATGGTGCGCTGTTCGTGTCCGCCGCTTCCGGCTTCGGCATCGACGAGCTTATCGACCGTATCGCGGCTATCGCCTCGGCGCGCGATACGCATATGGATGTCCTGATTCCCTATCAGCGGGGCGACCTCGTCGCAAAAGCGCATGAGCGGTGCCATATCATCAGCGAAGATCATGAAGAGAGCGGCACGCGCATGCGCTTGTTGGTGAACCCGGCGTTGCACCATGAGTTCGATGCGTACCTTTTGCCTGATAATCAGGGAAGCGAGCAAAGCGAAGCTTAAAGGCGGCGAAAGACTGCGACGACCTTGCCGGCGATGGAGCAATCGTTCACGATGATAGGGTCCATGCTCGAATTTTCCGGCTGCAGGCGGATATAGTTGCTTTCCTTGTAGAACCGCTTGACCGTTGCGCCTTCGTCGACGATTGCCACCACGATATCGCCGTTGTTCGCGACCGGCTGTTCTTTGACCACAACGTAGTCTCCGTCGTTGATGCCGGCTTCCACCATGCTGTCTCCATGCACCGAAAGCATGAACGACGGGGCATCCCCGACGATTTCGGTGGGCAAGGTCATCCGCTCGGTGATGTTCTGCTCGGCGAGGATGGGAATTCCCGCAGCGACGTCGCCCACGAGCGGGACCGATACCACGTTGTCGTAGCCCGTGCTGGCCACGCCCTCGGATGCCGGTTCGCCGTCAAGCGGGTGGGCGAGCGCGATGGAGCGCGACTTGAGGGCGTCCCGCTTGATAAGGCCCTTGTCTTCAAGCGCCTTCAGGTGCACATGCACGGTCGAGGGGGAGGATAGGTCGAGCGCCTGGCATATCTCGCGCACCGTGGGGCCGTAGCCCTTTTCCCGGATGCATTGCTCGATAACGTGAAGAACGGCCTCTTGGCGCTTCGTGATCTTTTCGGTCATCGATGGTCCTTTCCCTAAGCATCGAACAAATGTTTCAATTTCTGTTGACATGAACCTTTGTTCGCCTTATTATATATTCGAACAAAGGTTCTATGCAATAGGTTGGAGGAAGAAAATGAAGACGCAGCAGCGGTTCCAAACGGTCGGCACGACGGCGCTGAAAAGCGAGTGTTTCGATGAGCGTGCCGTGATCATCGATTTTCCGCCTGTCGCCAAACCGGCGGAAAGCCGCAACGTGTGCGAGAACATCTCGTCAGCGCGCTGTGCTGTCGCTGTCGCTGCGTTCTCGCTCCTGTTTTACCTCATCGCATTTATTTAAGACTTCGCTGGTCGACCACGCGAGCCCTGCATGTTCGTGACGGCGCGGCGCATCGTCGGTTTTCGGGGTCTTCTTCGGCGCGCAATAGATATGGTGCTTTGCTCGCGTTTCACGCTCGGTAACAAATTCGGCATCGCAATATATTGTATGGTAGGCTTAGCAAGTCAGTTCTAAGGAGCGCGATGCTATGAAATGCCCTGCCTGCGGCCATGCTGAGTCAAAAGTGGTTGATTCTCGTCCAGCAGATGAAGGATCGGCGATCCGCCGCCGCCGTGAGTGCCTCTCGTGCGGCCGTCGTTTCACCACCTATGAACGTCTGGGTGACAATCCCTTAATCGTCATAAAATCCGATGGTTCCTCTGAAGCCTATGATCGGCAGAAGCTCATGCGCGGCCTTCTGATCGCTTGCGCCAAAAGACCGATTTCCCCCGAGCAGATCGGCGCGCTCATCGACAGCATCGAGTCGGAGCTGCGCAACGCCTCGCGCAACGAGATCCGCTCGAAGGATCTGGGGGATATGGCGCTCGTGCGCCTCGCCAAACTCGATGACGTCGCTTACGTGCGCTTCGCAAGCGTCTATAAGGACTTCCAAAACATCGAGGAGTTCGCTGCGGCTCTTGAGGGGTTGAAGTAGATCGTGACTGCAAGCATTGCCATCCCTTTGAAAAAGCTGTCCGAGTCGGCTGTCGTTCCCCGGTATGCCTATGCGGGCGATGCCGGAGTCGATCTGTGCTCGACGGAGCGCTGCACGCTGGAACCGTTCGAGCGGGCATTGATTCCAACGGGTCTCGCGATCGAGCTTCCGCAAGGCTTTGCGGGGTTCGTTTTACCGCGAAGCGGGCTTGCCGTGAAAAAAGGAGTCTCCATCGTCAACGCACCCGGCCTCATCGACAGCAACTATCGGGGGGAGTTGAAGGTCTGCCTGGTCAATTTAGATGCCCATGAGCCATTCACTATCGAGGCGGGGGATCGCATCGCTCAGCTGGTGGTCATGCCGGTTCCTGCGGTCTCGTTTGTCCCGGTTGACGAGTTAAGCGACAGCGAACGCGGGTCCGGTGGTTTCGGAAGCAGCGGAGTGAAAGCGGAGATAGGCTAGAACGATGAATTCACCTGAGGAGCACAACGGCTCAACGGATCAGTCTAAAACCGAATCGAAGGAGACTGAATCTCCGTACTCGCAGGCGCATGACCTGCATTCCTATTCACCCAATGTTGAGGACGAGAAGCGGCTGCGCTCTATTCGCACGAAGATCACCATCGCTTACGTTGCAGGTCCGCTTTCGCTGTTCATCGGCGGGATCCTCCTCGGCGCTATCGGGCTGGTCTGCGGCATCGTTGCCTATAGGTCGATCGGATCTCTTCAGTCGAAGAGCTCCGAGGTGGCAGCTGCGGCGATGAGCATGCGCAAATCGGCCATCACTGGCATGGTGATCTGCATCATCGCTTTGGTGCTCAATGTCGTGACGGTCATCGCGCTGTTTCCGGTTGTCTTAGATATGGTTAACTCTGGAGAGATTTCCTTGAACGCATCGGGTGGCTCCGGGTCGTCGGCGTCGTCGGTTTGGGGTTAACGGGACTTTCGCAGTCTGATCATGTATGGGGGTGGCTCACATGCTGAGACCAAATCAGGGCATTGATGAATCGACGCTTATGTGGGGTCGGCTGCTTGCCGTCCTGCGTTGCGCGGCGGATCGCAGCACCTCGGAAGGCATCCTTGATGAAGAGGTCTTCTGCCGACATCCGCGCGAGGAAGCTCCTCGAGCGGTTGACGCCTTGAAGGTTCAAGGCGCTCTCAATGATGATGAGAGCTTCTTGGTCTGTGTGCTGCTGGACAGCGCGGAGCCTGGTGAAGACTACGGCAGCCTCTACGAGCCGCTCAGCGAGGCCGATCAAGAAGCCGTTCGGCGCATATCGTATCGTTTCGATCCGCACTTGGTGAGCCTTGCGCAGGCTGCCCAGGCTTTGGGCGTTTCGGAACAGCGTGCGCTCCAGTACGCCGCCGAGGGCTCGCTCGAGGTATTCGCCAATGGCAGCGACGTGCGCGTTACCGAGCGCTCGGTCAAGGCGTTTCTCCAAAAGCAAAGCAGCCGGACGACGCGAAGCTTCTCTCGATACTCTTCGCGATACGAATAATTGATAACGTATGTTATGTTAACTAATGTGTGAGAATCAGGTACCTGACGGCCGATACTTGTTTGCTCCCTATCGTTTTGCCTCGCAATCCGATTTCGTTGGGTCGAGCGACAGCTCGACCAGGCCGTCGACGGTACCGGGATACGAGAACCTTGCCGGCCGACCAAAAAATATGCGACGCGTCCTTCGGACGCTGAACTAGTGCTGTGCGAGCTTTCGCTCGCACCTACTACGAAAATCGGTTGAGAAGCTTTGACCCGGCTGAAAATCTTTACATAGCTCGGCGTTTAGCTTACCTCTCGCAAACCTTTTCGTATAGCTCGTAGAGCTTTGGCGTGGCGCGTTTGATGCTCACTGGCTTGAAGGTCTTCTCTTGCACCAGGCAATGCGTGGTCTCGGCCGTGCAGTACGGCTTTTCGTGATCGAGGTCTTGGCCTTTCGCGAACACCTCGTACGAATACGTCGTCCTCATCGGGGTCGATTTGCTGATCCAGGTGCGAACGATGGCGGTATCGCCGTAGCGCAGCGATCTTCCGTAGTTGATGTTCACGTTGAGCACCGGCGAGATATAGCCCGCATCTTCTATGAGCTTGTAAGGATAGCCGAGCTCTTCAAGAAAATGCGTGCGGGCATCCTCGAGATACAGCAGGTAGTTCGCGTGGTAGACGACGGCCATCTTGTCCGTCTCGGCATAACGGACCGTAATCGGTGTGCAAACTTTCATCGGTGAACCTCTTCAATGATTATGGACTACAATGGATTCATGGACTCAATCGTAACCTACATCGAGCGCGAGCAGCGCACCTTTGCCGAATCATCGTTCAATCCGGTCGATTCGCTCGTCTTCAGCTCGCTGTGCTATGTGAATTTCGAGGCGTGCTCGGCCGCCTCGCTTCAAAGCTATGCGGTGAACCTCGATGCCCACACGTCTCGCGAGGTTTTGCTTGCCGATATTCTTGCCCTCATCTCCCCCGACGAGCTTGCGGCGGGAAGCTGGTTGGAAGACGCCGAGGAAACGAAAGCCTTCTTCCTTGCGATACGCGCGAGCCGCCGCTTTCGCGATGTGACGGTTTCCCTCTACGCGAACGAGTATTCGAAAGCGGTCGATAAGCAGTTCTCCGCCTGCGCGTTCACCTTCGACGATGCCGATGGGGCCTGCACATACATCGCGTTTCGCGGCACCGACGGCTCGTTCACGGGGTGGAAAGAGGACTTCAACCTTGCCTATCAACCGGTGATCTCCTCGCAGCGCACCGCGGTTTCGTATTTGTCCGGGGTTGCATCTGCGCGCAGCGGCGCTTTGGTGCTCGGCGGCCATTCCAAAGGCGGCAACCTTGCCGAATACGCCACCCTGTGCACCGATGAGGCCACCTATTCGAGGATCGTCGCCGTGTTCAACCACGACGGACCTTCTTTTATGACCGACCCCTCCCCTCGTCGGGACACGGCTGCTTATAAGGAAAAGCTGCACAAGCTGGTTCCCGAATCGTCGGCCTTCGGGATGATCTTGGAGCGACGAGCAGATTACCGGGTCGTGCAATCATCTGCCTTCGCGGTTTTTCAACATCACCCCTTTTCCTGGTTGGTCGACGGTGATGATTTCCTCTATCAGGAGGAGATCAACTCGTCAGCTCAGTTCTTCGATGAGGCGCTTGATTCGTGGCTCAGAAGCAAAACCCCTGCTGAGCGCGAGCGGTTCATCCAGACGGTCTTCGATCTGTTCGTTGAAACCGATGCTGAATCGTGGGCGCAGTTTCAGGAGAACCTGGGATCGAACGTCGCGTCGATGATCGGCGCCGGCTCGAAGCTTGACCCCGACACGAAGCGCTTTCTCGCCTCGACCATCGCGAGCCTCGCCTCGACGCTTCGCGACCAAACGGTCGAGCGCCTTCGAAGCTTGGGACTGCGCAAGTGGAAAAGCGAGTTGGGAGACGAACGCCGCTACAAAACGTATGGTCAAGACCAAGAGTAAGGATCGATATTCATGCAAAGCAACCCCGCATCGTCCAAGGCCCAATCGAACGAGGGATACGGCCCCTTCACGCCGCAGATGGCATGGAACCTCTCGGCGCCGCATACCTGGCCGGCTGCGATCATCCCCGTTGCCGTTTCGGTGGCGGCCGCCGCGGCGACGCAGGGTTCTGCCTCGGTCAGCCTCTCCGTCGTGCTGCTGTGCATCTGCATCCTCATGCAGGCATCGGTGAACACGTTCAACGACTATTACGACTACGTGAAAGGCCTGGACAGCGCCGAGGACAACCTCGATCCGAGCGATGCGGTGCTCGTATACAACAATGTCAACCCGAAAAGCGCGCTTGCGTTCGCCGCCGGGCTTTTGGTCGCGGCCTTTGTCCTGGGCGCCTATGCCATCTATTGCGCCGGACCGATTCCGCTGATCATCGGCGTCATCGGGGCGCTCTTCGTGGTCATCTACTCCGCCGGCAAGACGCCTATCTCCTATCTGCCCTTGGGCGAGGTCGTCAGCGGTTTCGTGATGGGCGGGCTCATCCCCCTTGCCTGCTACCAGGTGCTCACGGGCATCCTCTCCCCTCTTATGCTCCTTTGGGCGCTGCCCGTGATGCTCGGCATCGGGCTCATCATGATGACGAACAACACCTGCGACCTTGAAAAGGACATCCCCGCGCAAAGGAAGACCTTGCCGGTGCTGCTCGGCCGCACGCGCGCTCGCGCGCTGTACCATTCGATCGTCTATATATGGATCGCGCTGATCGTGGTCATCGTCGCCGTGCGCTTCTCGGCCGGCCTCATCGTGATGCCGTTCATGCTCCTTTCCGCCTATCCCCTGCTGAAGGCATTGCTTGCGAACCCGCTCGTGAACCAGACGCGCATCGGCGCGATGGCGCAGATCTGCTCGGTGAACATCGCCCTTGGTTCTTGGTATGTCGCAGCGATTTTTGCGAGCACGGTTACGCTGACCCTGTAGGCAAACCGAGAAGGGTTGATCTCCATGGATATGATCCGCATCTTCCTGTCCGTATTTTTGGCTGCCGCTTCGTGCGCGGTGGGCATGCAGCTTGCGCGCGGGAGGTGGACCGGGCTCGTGTATTCGCTTGCGCGCGTCCCCTCTCACGAGCTTGAGCAGGCAAGTGCCGTGGCCTCGGTGCGGGCGCACGCCGCTGCGCCCGTTGCGCTTACCTTCTTCGCAGCTGACGCGACGTTGCTGATCTTCGAGGTCTGCCGGCAGCTTGGTGCCTATGAAGCCGCCTCGGTATTCAGCGTTCTGTGCGATGTCGCGATGGTGGCTTTCGTGGTCGCGACCGTCTCCTTCTATGTCAGAAGCGGCGCTGCGCAGGATAAGCAGGCGAAATTCAGGTCTTCAACGGTGCGGATGAACCTCTTCGTCTTGGCGCACGTGGTGCTGCTGACGGTGCTCGCGCTGCTCTTCTAAGGAGCGATTCCTTGTCGCCGAACCCGCGGCGCTTATGCGGTGATCCCCCTCGCATGCCAGGGTATTTCGATGAGGTCGTCGCAGGATTTCGCAAAAGCGCCGAGGTCGAACGTTTGCAGCAGCTCGGCAGGCGTTATCGGATCGGTCGTGGGCGCCAACCCTGTTCGGCCCGCCACAAGCCCGATCACCCCTTCAGGCGTGCCGCAAGCGGCAAGCAGCTCGTCAAGCGAGGCGTCGCGGTCGCGCTTGGACAACCGTCGATGGGCTTCGGAAACGAGGAGCGGCACGTGGGCATATGCGGGATGCTCGAAACCCAGTAGATCTTGCAGATAGAGCTGCTGGGGCGTCGAGCAGAGCAGATCGACGCCGCGCGTGATGGAAGTGATGTTCTGCGCGGCATCGTCGACGACGACGGCGAGCTGGTAGGCGAACGCGCCATCGGATCGTTTGATGAGGTAATCGCCGCACTCATGCAGGAGATTTTGCCGATAGACGCCCTGTATAGCGTCGGCGAACCCGTACGTGGCGTCGGGGACGGAAAGCCGATACGCGGGCTTTCTGAGCTGTCGCTTTTCCGCAACCTCGAAAGCGCTGAGGTTGCGGCAGGTCCCCGGATAGACGAGTTTCTCCCCCCGGTGAGGGGCCGAAGCGGCATGCAGGTCGGCGCGAGAGCAGAAGCAGGGATATACGAGCCCCTGCGCGGTAAGGCGATCGAAGGCCTCTTGATAGGCCTCGTCGCGGTCGTGCTGGAAGAACGGCCCCCTATCCCAGGTGAGGCCCAAAAGCTCGAAATCGCGCTGAACGGCATCGATGAAGTGCGGTTTCGAGCGCTCGCGATCAAGATCCTCGATGCGCAGCGCCATTTCCCCGCCCTGCGATTTCACGATCAGCCAAGACATGAGCGCCGCGAAGATGTTGCCGGCGTGCATGCGTCCGGTCGGAGACGGCGCGAAACGCCCGACGATGGGGCGCCTCGCGCCGTCGCTGCTCTGTGCGGTTTGGTTGCTCACCGTTATTTGCGCAGGTCCTCGACGTGCTTCGTTTTGCCGGCCGAGCGCTCGATGCCTCCCGGCTCCACCAGGCGCACCTTTGAGGCGACGAGCATCACGCTCTTCAGCTTCGCCTCGATGTGCTTGCGGAAGCGATCCATTTCCTCGAACGAGTCGCTGAACGCCTCGGGCTTGAGCTCGACGTGGACCGTCATCCGATCGAGGCCGGTCTCGTTGTCGACCACGATGCGATAGTGCGGCGTGACGCCCTCGATCGTCGAAAGTACGTCCTCGACCTGGCTCGGGAATACGTTTGTGCCGCGGATGATGAGCATGTCGTCGCAGCGCGAGCGGACCTTCTGCATGCGCGCGGTGGTGCGGCCGCACGCGCAGCGATCCACGACGACGCGCGTGAGGTCGTGCGTGCGATAGCGCAGCACGGGGATGGCCTGCTTGTCGAGCGGCGTGAGAACGAGCTCGCCCGCCTCCCCGTCGGCCACCGGCTCGCCGGTGGCGGGGTCGACCACTTCCCACAGGAAATGGTCTTCCGCGATATGCTGCATGTCTCGCTCGGCCAGGCACTCTCCCGACACGCCCGGACCCATCACCTCGGTCAGCCCGTAGTTGTCGGTGCAGACGATGTGCATGCGTTTCTCGATCTCGGCCTTCAGGCCCGGCGGGCACGGCTCGCCGCCGAACAGGCCCACGCGCAGGGTCGACTGCTCCCAGTCGTATCCCATCTTCTCGCCCACCTCGCAGATGTGCATCGCGTAGGAAGGCGTGGCCACCAACACGGTGGTGCCGTAGTCCTGGATCATCTGGATCTGCCGTTCGGTGTTGCCCGATCCGGCGGGGATCATCATGCAGCCGAGCCGCTGCAGGCCGTAGTGCAAGCCGAAGCCGCCGGTGAACATGCCGTAGCCGAACGCCATCTGGACGCGGTCGGACGGCACGACGCCCGCCATCTGCACGAGTCGCATGATGCATTCGTTCCAGACGTCCATGTCGTGTTGGTTGTAGCCCACGACGATGGGCTTTCCCGTGGTGCCCGAGGACGCGTGCAGCTCCTTCACCTCGTCAAGCGGCACCGCGAACAGCCCATAGGGGAACGTGTCGCGCAGGGCGCTCTTGTCGGTGAAGGGAAGCTTGCGAACGTCTTCGAGCGTCTTGATATCGGCAGGGGTGACGCCCATCTCGTTCATCTTGTCGCGATACCATGCGACTCTGTTATAGGTCCATTCGACCTGCGCGATGAGCTTTTCGAGCTGAATGGCTCGGATGCGCTCGCGCGAGGCGCATTCGATGTCCGGCTGCAAAATGGGCAGTTCCTTGAAACGGCCTTCGTTGGCAGCCTTGAGCGCTGCCCCTTTTTCGGTGATGTCGATCATGGGATGGTTTCCTTGGGTCGTCGCGTCAACAGGCGAAATGATATTCCTACTGAAGGTCGCTTTGGGATATGAGCTCTACCGGTTTGCTCGCAAGCAGCGCTTCCGCCTGCGCGATATCTTCGACGTACATGGCGATGTACGTGTGCACGAGCGAGTAGCTGTACTGCACGTTGATGCCGCAGGAGGAGAGGATGTCGATGACGCGCGCGAGCTCTCCGGGAGTGTCTTCCAGCTTCAGGCACAGGACGTCGGTGATCTTCGCCGCGCACCCCATCTCCTTGAGCACGTCGAGCGCGCGGGTGGGGTCGTCCACGACGAAGCGCACGATGCCGTAATCGCCGGTGTCCGAGGCGCTGTAGCCCCTCACGCTTACCTTGGCCTGCTCGACCGCCTGCAGCACGCGCACGAGATGCCCCGGCTTGCTTTCGACGAACACGCTGATCTGCTGAACGCTCATAGGTTACTCCTTCTTCGCGAAATCGAATCCGGCGTCGAATGCGCGCAGATTGGCTTCGATGGTTTTCGGGGGGACGCGCTTGGAGATCACGTCGGTCCAGGCGTCGTGGGGAAAGTCGAGCCGCGTGGCGAGCGCGCCGAGCAGGACCACGTTCACGGATTTCGCGGTGGCCACGCTTGCCGCCAGCTTGCCTGCGGGAATGACGGTCGCGTTCGCATCCGCGAGCTTTCCTTCGATGTCGGCCGGCATCTCGGCCTTGCCGGTGAGCACCGGAAGCGGCTGGATCGATTCGTCGGCGACGAGCAGGTATCCGCCTTTTGCCACGTAAGGAAGGTTGCGCAGGGCCTCGACGGTCTCGAAGGACACGACGCAGTCCGCGCATCCGCGATCGGCCACCATGGTGTGCACGGGCTCCTTGCCGAAGCGCACCACGGTGGTGACGGCGCCGCCGCGCTGCGACATGCCGTGGATCTCAGACACCTTGACGTCGTAGCCGCACGCAAGGGCGGTCTTGGCGAGCAGGTCGGCGGCGAGCACGGTACCCTGGCCGCCGACGCCGCAGAGCAAAACGGTTGTTGCTTGTGCCATGGGTTAGTCCTCCTTCGCGGGGTTTTCGATGCACCCGAAGGCGCAGTACTGGGCGCACTGGCCGCATCCGATGCACTGCGCCGCGTCGATGGTCGCCTTGCCGTCGGCGCGTTTGGAGATGGCGGGGCACCCAAGCGTGGTGCAGGCGCCGCAGGCGGTGCAGGGATCGCTGACGGTGAATGCCGGTTTGCGGATCCGGTCGATGAGCACGCAGGGGCTCCTGAAGACGATGACGGAAAGGTCGTCTGAGCGCGTGGCTTCGCGCAGCGCGAGGCGCACGGCCTTCATGTCGTTGGGGTTGACGGTGCGCACGTCCGCAACGCCGATCGCGGCGAGCACGCCTTCGAGGTCGAGCTCGCGCGAGGGACGCTTCTGCAGCGTTTCCCCGTTGAAGGGGTTGCCCTGCCGCCCGGTCATGGCCGTGGTGCGGTTGTCGAGCACGCAGATGGTGCCGGCGCCCTTGTTGTACACGGTGCTGATGAGCGCCGAGAGTCCGGAATGCGCGAACGTGGAGTCGCCGATGACGGCGACGACGGGCCTGTGGTCGGTGCCGGCCCAGGCAAGCTCGAACCCGTGCGACATGGACACGGACGCCCCCATGTCGACGCAGGTGTCCATGGCGGACAGCGGCGGCAGCGCGCCGAGGGTGTAGCAGCCGATGTCGCCGGTGACGACGGCCTTGATGCGCGAGAGCTCCTTGAACACGAGGCGATGCGGGCACCCGGCGCACAGCGCCGGCGGGCGACCGGGCAGATCGGCGGGGCTGTCGGCGTGGGCCGGAGCCTGCAGGCCGAACGCGGCGCGGATGAGCCCCGGGCTCAGCTCGCCGTTGCGCGGCAGGGGCTCGGGGAACTTCGAGATGGCGATGCCGAGGCTTGCGACCTGCTCGTGAAGATAAGTGGAACCTTCTTCGACGACATACAGCGCGTCGACCTCGGAAGCGAATTCGGCAAGCGCTTGGGCGGGAAGCGGGTAGGTGCAGCCGAGCTTGAACACGGACGCCTCGGGCAGCGCCTCGCGCACGTGCTGGTAGGCCGCGCCGGCGCACACGACGCCGATCGACGAGCCGCGATGCTCGACGCGGTTGAACTCGCAGCGCTCGGCCCAGTGCGCAAGCTTCTCGATGCGCTCGAGCTGGTCTTTGCGGCGGGGTTTCGCGAAGGCGGGCATCATGACCCATTTCGCCGGGTTCGTCTCGTAGGGCTTAAGCTCGACTTCCTGGCGGCACTCGCACGCAACCGGGGTCTTCGTGTGCGAGACGCGCACCGAGGAGCGGATGAAGAAGGGCACGTCGAACCGCTCGGACAGCTCGAAGGCGGCTTTGGCAAACGCCAGCGCCTCCGCCGAATCGGCAGGGTCGAGCATGGGGATGTGCGCGGCGGCGGCGTAGTAATGGGAGTCCTGCTCGTTTTGGGACGAGTACATGCCCGGGTCGTCGGCGGCGAGGATGACGTATCCTCCCCCCACCCCCGTATAGGCGGCGGTGAACAGGGGGTCGGCAGCCACGTTCACGCCGACATGCTTCATGGTCGAAAGCACGCGCGCCCCGGCGGCGGATGCGCCAAGGCCCACCTCAACCGCGACTTTCTCGTTGACGCACCACTCGGCGTAGACGCCTTCCTTCTTCGCGAAGGTCTCGAGCGTCTCTGTTGAGGGGGTGCCGGGATAGGCGACGCCGATGCGGCACCCTGCCTCCCACGCGCCCTGCGCTATCGCCTCGTTTCCTGATAACAGTTCCATGTCTCTCCCGTCTA
>CAVGWX010000003.1:0-51673 GCA_963633085.1 Prevotella sp. CAG:279
TCTGTCCAGTATCCGGTTCTCAAGGTTCCCGCCTGCCCTTGCGGGCCGGCCGCCGTATCGCTTCCGCGTTCGGCGCGAGGAAGTACTTTACGCTCCCTCCCACGCCTTGGCAAGAGGTGCGGCCAAGAAAGACGGTTCCTTCATATTTTGCACACATTCACCTTTGCGTGGGACGGTTTCCTATTTCTGAGACGCGCCACGCGGAATTGCGGCGGATCCGTCCGAACACCTCGCGGCAAGCCCGAACATAGCCTCGGGCCCGATTCGGGCCCGAGCATCTATCAGGGAAGTTCCCCTCCCCCTGCCAAAAAACGAGAGAGCCCGGGCAGGCTTGGGCTCTCTCGTCTCGTATATAAAGATGCTTTTGCTAGACCAGCTTCACGAAGCGTCGCTTGCCGACCTGCACGACCGCCCCGCTCAGTTTCGCCGGGTCAACGTTGTAGGACTTCGCGGGCACCGCTTCGCCGTCTACCTTCACGCCGCCGCCGTCGATCATGCGACGCGCGTCGCCGACGCTCGAGCACATGCCGGCCTCGGCGAGCAGCTTGGCAAGGTAGACCTTGCCTTCGTCGTTCGGCGTGAGGTCCGCCTTGAACTCCGGGATGTCCTCGGGCATCTCGTGCTGCTTGAAGACGCGGTCGAACGCCTCTTCGGCCTCCGTTGCCGCAGCTTCACCATGGTAGGCGGCGACGATGTTGCGCGCCAGCGCTCGCTTCACCTTGTTGGGATGCAGCGAATCGTTCGCAAGGCCTTCCTCGATCTTGTCGATCTCGTCCACGGAAAGCGTGGACGCCAGTCGATAGTATTTGACCATCAGCTCGTCCGGGATGGACATGACCTTGCCGAACATGTCGTCCGCTTCGTCGGTCAAGCCCACGTAGTTGCCGTAGCTCTTGGACATCTTGCGCACGCCGTCGGTTCCCTCCAGAAGCGGCATGGTCATCGCGATCTGCGGCTCCATGTCCATCTTCTCCATGAGGTCGCGTCCAGCAAGCAGGTTGAACAGCTGGTCGGTGCCGCCCATCTCCACGTCGGCCTCGATCTTCACCGAGTCGAACGCCTGCATGACCGGGTAGAGGAACTCATGCAGCGCGATCGGGGTTTGCGACTTGTAACGCTTCGTGAAGTCGTCGCGCTCCAGGATTCGCGCAACGGTGAACTTGCTGCACAGCTCCAACAGGCCCTTCAGGTCGAGGGAGAGGATCCAATCCGCGTTGTACACGATATTGGTCTTTTCGGGATCGAGGATCTTCATGGCCTGGTTGACGTAGGTCTCGGCGTTTTGCTGGACCTGTTCCTGAGAGAGTTGCGGGCGCGTGGTGTTCTTGCCCGACGGGTCGCCGATAAGCGCCGTTCCGTTGCCGATGATGAGCGTCACCTTGTGCCCAAGATCCTGGAACTGGCGCATCTTGCGCAGGGGAACCGCATGGCCCAGATGCAGATCGGGGCTGGTGGGGTCGACGCCGAGCTTGATGTTCAGCGGCTTGCCTCGCTTGAGCTTTTCCAGCAATGCAGATTCGGGCACGATTTGCGCGGCACCCGACTTGATGATGTGCAGTTGTTCTTCCGCGGATAGCATGTTTTCCTCTTCCTATTACACGATTGCTCGGGATTCTACCATAGGGGTGCCCAAGGTGCGCGATTCGGGCTAAGCGATGCCCCGAAACAGATGCCCGCTAGTTGCGCCTTCTTTTTTCGGCAGCGAATCGCCGTGGGCATGTGCCACGTTTCGCGCCTTGACGACGCGCGCCACCGCCTGCTGGGTTTCCTCGACGTTCATGAGCGTCGCATCCACCATCAGCCACGTGACCCCTGCTTGGACGATCTCCGGTATGGCGTGCGCAACATCAAGCTCGACGCTGTTGAAAAGCCGGCTGCGGCCGAGCTGGTCGGTCATCACCGGAAAGTCGTACCCTTTGCGATCCTTCAGGAAGTGCGGGCTTTTCCGCCGCGCGCAAGACGAGCAGTTCTGGTTGCACGGGCCCTGGCTCATGAGCAGGCAATGCTCGGTGACCATAAGCTCCTGCCGCCCGATCACGCAAAGCCCGAGTTCGACGGGGGAGGTTTGCGCCAACTCCCTTATCTGCGAAAGCCTTAGCTCCGGCGAAAGCCATACGCACTTGGCCCCGAGGGCGGCGGCTTCATCGAGGGCCGTCGCGTTCGTGATGGGAAGGCGGGGGCCGACCTCGACGATCGCGCCTGCCTGAACGGCTCGCACCAGGGAACCCAAGCTCTCGGCAACGACGGGGGCGCCCTCGTGCACCGCCTTCCAGGGATCAAACCCGCACGACGCCTCGCGCGACGACCCCAGCGCATCGTGGTCGATCGCGGGAAGCACGACGGTGCACTGTTTGGGATAGCTTGCCGATTCGACGGTTTCGGAAACCTGGCCCGCAACCGTTGCCTGCCCATGCTCCAGGTTGAGCGCGTTCACGTAGATGGCGTCGGCGCCTGCGCGCTTCGCCGCTCGTGCGCAGGCCGGATTCGATGCGATCACGGCGATGCGGACGCCGCCGGAAGGCGTGCCGTGCTGCCACGACCTGCCCTCCGAGCGGGAAAGGGGCCGGTCGCGCTTGCCGGACAGCAGGGCATCGGCGAGCGCATCGAGCGCCGCCGCGCGAACGTGATGCAGCTGGGAGAACCCGATGCCGACGCCCTCGTCCATCTCGACGGTCAGCTCGGCAAGGGAAAACGGCGTCTGGCCCAAACGATCCACGTGCGAGCGAACGTCCGCCTCCGAAACCGCTTTGGTGCGCGCAGGCTCCACCGTCGGCCCGTCGGCTTCGCCGAAAACGCGCTGATCGACGCCGCCCTGCGCGCGAAGCGAGGCGAGCAGCCGAGCGTTTTCGGGAGCGTCGGCAAGGCGGAACTCAGCATGCAGGGGGGAGTCGATGCGCAACCTCACAAGGCCGGTCACCGCAACACGCGGCTCGAAGGGGCTGTCGACGATCGCCGAAGGGGCCTGGCGAACGCGGAAGACGCGATCGCCCGCACGTGCGCCGCGAGCCGGCCGATCCAGGGCAAGGCGCAGCTCGCCCCGTCCCGCCTCCTGAACCGAGACGACCGTGCATGCGGCATGCCCCCGCTTCGTCCAGAATTCCAAGACGTCCCCCGCATGGATTTCGCGCGAAACGGCCAAGAGCACCTGCGCATCCTGCATGTTCTGCACGCGACCGACGCAGACGCCTCGATTGTTCGGACGCCCGTAGCTCATGATGTCGTTACCACGGTTCCCCTCAAGGTAGGCGGTGGTGAAACCGCGCGAGAACGCTTCCGCCAAAATGCGCCGCTCGTCCTCGGTCGCCCCTTTCGCCCGGAACGATTCGGCGTTTTGCGCATGCGCCTTGCTGCGCGCGGCCAGGACGCGATCGAGCGCGCAGCGGTACACGCCCACAACAGCTCGAACGTATTCGGGGGATTTCATCCGGCCTTCGATCTTCAGCGAGGAGACGCCGGCGCGAACAAGCTCGGGGAGCAGGTCGACGGAGCAGAGATCCTTCGGGGAAAGCAGGTGCCCCCCGGGGGAATCGAGCGGCTTTCGCTGCGCGGCGTTGTGCAGCTCGTACGGCAGGCGGCAGGCCTGGGCGCACATGCCTCGATTTGCGGAGCGGCCCCCGATGAGGGAGGACATCAGGCATTGGCCCGAATAGCAGATGCACAAAGCCCCATGGGCGAACGTTTCCACCTCCAAGCCCAGCTCGCGACCCAAGCTCGCAAGGTTCTCGATTTCCGGGAGGGACAGCTCGCGCGCAAGCGTGACGCGGGACGCGCCGAGCTTGGCGGCGGCGCGCATGCCCGCCTCGTTATGGGTGTTCATCTGCGTCGAGATATGAAGGCGCGCCTGCGGAAGCGTGCGGGTGAGCTCGGATGCGACGCCGATGTCCTGCACGATGAACGCATCGGCGCCCGCGCGGTACGCCTGGCGCGCCATCTCCATCGCCTCATCAACCTCTTCCGGAAGGACGACGGTGTTGAGCGTCACGTACACGCTCACCCCGCGCAAATGCGCGAAATCGCACGCCTCGCCGAAGGTTTCCAACGTGAAATTATCGGCCCCGCGGCGGGCGTTGAACGACTGCAGGCCCAGATACACCGCATCGGCGCCGCCGAGAACAGCGGCATGGAACGCGGCCACGCCGCCTGCCGGAGCGAGCAGCTCGACATCTTGCATAAGCATCGCGGAAATACCCCCAAACGAAAAGCGCCGATATTCGGCATGCTCCCAAAAACCTATGAAAGCCTTGCTGACGCGCGATCGGATAAATAAGTGTTGGTAGTATAATCGCACGGATGAAGAACAGGAGAAAACAGCGGGAAATGCGCACCCATGCCGTCGCATGGGTGACGTTGGTTGCGCTCGTTTGCCTTGTGTTCGTCGGCTATTGCGGCGTGCAGGGAGCGCTGAGCGTCATGGACTCCTGGACGGAAGACCTGCCGAGCATCGAGGACACCGATTTCACCTCGCACGCGCAGGAATCCGTCATGTACGCGGCCGACGGCACCACGGTGCTGGCCGAATTCCAGCTCGAAAAGCGCGACCCCGTCGAAAGCCAGGAAGTTTCCGATCTGGTCAAAAAGGCGACCATCGACACGGAAGACGTCCGCTTCAACGAGCATTCCGGCGTGGACCTTGCGGGCATCGCCCGCGCTTTCGTGAACAACCTGGCAGGCGGCGGCCTGGAGGGCGCATCCACCATCACGCAGCAGCTGGTGCGCAACACGATGCTCACCCAAGAGGCGAACGAGATATCGGCGCGGCGCAAGGTTCGAGAGGCGCAGCTGGCGCTCGACATGGAAAAACGCTACAGCAAGGACGAGATCTTGCTGATGTATCTGAACACCGTGAACTACGGCGACGGCTGCTACGGCGTTGAGGCGGCGGCCCAAAATTATTTCCAGGTCAGCGCCGCAGATCTGACGCTGGCGCAGGCGGCCACCATCGCCGGTATCCCGCAGTCGCCGACGTTCCTGAATCCGAAAACGTACCCAGATGCTTGCCTGACCAGAAGAAACCTCGTTCTCGACCGCATGCTTGCCGCCGGCGACATCACGCAGGACGAGCACGACGCCGCGCGCCAGGAGCCGCTCGGGCTCAACCCCGCGCCCGACGCGCCGGAAGACGGCATCTACGCATATCCTTATTTCACCAGCTACGTGCGCAACCTGCTGATGGAATCGAACAACCCCTACGGATGCAACTATGCCAGCCTCTTCGAAGGCGGCCTCACCATCTACACGACTCTCGACACCGCCATGCAGGATGCGGCGGAAAGCGCCTGCGACGCGCAGCGAGCGCGCATGAGCAGCGACCTTGAATGTTCGTTGGTCGCCATAGATCCTTCGTCTGGCGAGGTCAAAGCCATGGTCGGCGGCAAAGACTATCGGCAGAACCAGGTGAATCTGGCCACCGGCAGCGGCGGCTCGGGAAGGCAAGCTGGGTCGACGTTCAAGACCTTCACCCTCGCTGCAGCCATCGAGCAGGGGATCAACCCCCAAACGCGAATCGACTGCGCCTCCCCCATGACCAAGGAGATCGACGGCAAAGAGCAGTCTTTCGAGAACTTCGACAACATCGATTACGGCGTCAGAACCATCCAAAGCGCCACCGCCGTTTCGGCCAACACCGGCTACCTTCGTCTTTCCGAGGCGATCGGTCAGGCGTCCACCACCGAAATGGCGCGGCGCCTTGGCGTGACGTCGAACATGACCACGGTGTACACCTCCACGCTCGGCGTTGCCAGCACCACGCCTTTGGACATGGCCAGCGCCTATGCGACGCTGGCGGCGGGGGGCGTGAAGCACAGCCCGGTCGTGGTGACCAAGATCGAAGACAAGGACGGCAACGTCATCTACAAGGCGGACGAGCAGGGCCAACGCGTCCTGAGCGAAGAGGTGTCGGGGGCGACGACCTCGGTGCTCAGGCAGGTTTTCGAGGCGTCGGACGGAACGGCCCAGACGGCGAAGCTGGAAAATGGGCAACCGGTCGCCGGCAAGACGGGAACCTCGACCGATTTCGCCGATCACTGGCTCGTGGGGTATACGCCGTCGATTTCCGTAGCGACATGGATCGGAAACCCCGAGGGCAGCATCTCGACGGACCACAACCTGAATTGCAACGCGCTTTGGAAGGATTTTATGGACCGAGCGACTTCCGGCAAGGAAGTGAAGCAGTTCGCGGAGACCAAGGCGCCCAACTACACCAATTCGTTCAACGACAAGCAGAAGGCCTCCCTCGGTGCGGAGGAGGGCTCTTCAAGCAGCAACCAGACTCCTACGTCGATAACCTCGGGAACAACGGTGGTCGGCTCCTCGAACTCGACGACCCCGCCGGATGTAACCGGCAAGACGCTTTCGGAAGCGAAGACCTTGCTGAAGGATTGGAAGGCGTCCTCGATAACGGAATACTCCTCGACCGTTGCCAAGGACAGCGTCATACGGCAGTACGTCGACAGCGACGGATCGATCGTCGTGGTGCTGTCGACGGGCCCTAAAACCAACTAGCGCCCAGGCTCAACGTCCGGCAGCACGCTTCACTACCCATCACGGGATAAAGCGAGAGGCGCGGCGGGCACCAGCCCGCCGCGCCTCTCGTCTATCGCTTCGCGTCCGTTCGATCCTTGCGCGAAAACGCAGGGCATTCGCTAATTGCCGTTCATGTCGGCTGCGGTCTTGTCACCCTCTTCAAGCTTTGCGATGCCCTGATCGTAGGTCGCCTTGATGGCGGAAAGGCGCTGATCGTAGGTCGTCCAATCAAACGGCTGCGCTTCGGTCGCCGCATCGATTTCCGTGTACAGCGCGATATAGGCGTTCAGCGCGTCCTGAAGGCTGTCGCAGCCCTCGACGTAATCCGCCTTGATGGACTTCAGCGCCTCCGGAGCGTCTTGGGTGCGCAGCGAGTCGAGCACCTTGAACGCGTTGTCAGCCTGGGTGCGCATCGAGACGACATCTTTGCGGGAAACGGCGTCGGTAAAGGAGTCCATGCGCGTTTTCAGGTCGTCCATGGTCTGGTTGACCTGAGCCATATAGGCGCGGTTGTCGGAAACCTCCTGAGCAACCTGCGAACTCTGCTGCTGAGCGCAGCCGCCGAGCGCCGCCGCGCCCAGAACGCCAGCGCAGGCGAGGGCCGCTAACTTGCCAACCATGTTTCGATTCATGCCGTTGTCCTTATCCGTTCGATATACGTGAGGTATTAGTTCGATCTTTCGCGCCAGCGCTTATCCCGAGGTTGTGCCAGCGCCGGTGCCAGTGCCGGTCGTTCCGGTCGACGCCGTGTTTCCACCGGTAGTCGCAGACCCGCCCGTCGACGAGCCCGTCCCCGTCCCGGTGCCGGTACCGGTCCCCGTACCCGTAGTCCCACCGGTGCTGCCGGTGGCGCCGGTGCCCGTCGTTCCGGTTCCAGAGTTCGTGCCGGTGGCGCCGGTGCCCGACGAAGTGCCGTTGCCGTACGTAGAAGAGGAGCCGGAATTCGTGTTCCCGTAAGTCGAAGACGTGCCCGACGAAGCGCTAGAGCTTGACGCGGTGCCCGCCGCGTACACGTGGTAGGTGGAATTCTGGAACGCCTTGTACGTCGGGTTCGATGCTTCGGGGAAGCTCTTCGTTTCCTGACCCTCCAAAACCACGTTCATGAAGTTGGCGAACACATCCGCTGCCCCCAGATGCGTCGGGAGCGTCTCTGCGTTGGACGGATCGCCGAACCAGATGGCGACCGAAAGCTGCGGGGTGATGCCGCAGAAGGTGATGTCGTGGTATTCGCTTGAGGTGCCGGTCTTTGCAGCGACTTCCTGCCCGTTGGAAAGCTTCGCCTCCTGGCCCGTGCCCTCGGAGGTGTTCACCACGCCCTTCATCACCTCGACGGCTGCGTGCGCCACCTCGGCGGAAATGACCTGGGTCCCTTCAGGATTCGTGTTGTCGACGATAAGGTTTCCGTCCTTGTCGTAGATCTTCATGATGGGCTGAGCGTCATATTTCTTGCCGCCGTTGGCGATGACCGCGTATGCACTGGACATGTCCAGCATGGTGACGTTCGACTGCCCGAGGGTAAGCGAAGGGTTCGCGCCGAGGGTCGAGGTGATGCCCATCTTCTGAGCGGTGTCGATCACCTTCTGCGTCCCGAGCGCCATTTGCAGGCGGACGAAGCCGGTGTTGGAGGAAACGGCGAACGCGCGGGCGATGGTCCGAGTACCGTAGTTGATGTTATCGATGTTCATCAGGGCGTTCGAACCGGTGTATGCGGTGTCCGGGATGACCGCCGGGGAGCTGCAATCGACGGTTGTCTGAGGATCGATCGCCTCTTCGAGCGCCGCGATCAACGTGAAGGTTTTGAAAGCCGACCCGCACGGACGCCCGCCGTTGGTGCCCTCGCCTGTTGCGAGGTTGGTTTTCTGCGTCTCCCAATCTTTTCCGCCGACAAGCGCGCGGATGAACCCGTTCGAGGGATCGATCGCCACAAGCGATCCGCTGATGGCGTCCGACAGGGATTCCTCTTTGGTGCGCACGGCCTCTTCCGCGGCTTCCTGCGTGCTCACGTCGAGCGACGTGATGACGGTAAGACCGCCCTTGAAGATATCCAGCTGGGAATATTGCTCGGACAGCTGGTTTTTCACATAGCTGGTGAAGTACGGATACTTCTCGATGCCGTCGGAGGTTGGGACCGAGGGATCGAGCACGAGCTCCTCGGCCTTCGCCGCATCGTGCTCCGCGTTGGTGATGTAGCCGTTTTTCAGCATGCGGTCGAGCACGAGGTTGCGCCGGGCGTAGCAGTTGTCGGGATAGTCGATGGGGTTGTTATACGTCGGCGACTGGGGGATGCCGATGAGCGTCGCGGCTTCGGCAAGCGTCAGATCGGAGGCATCCTTCGAGAAGTAGCGCTGCGACGCCGCCTGGATGCCGTATGCACCGTTGCCGTAGTTGACGGTGTTCAGGTACATGAGGAGGATCTCGTCTTTGGAGTACGCCTCTTCGAGCTTCACCGACAGGTACATCTCGCGCACCTTACGCTTCAGGGAGATATCGTTCATCTCGTCGGCAAGGATGGTGTTGCGGATGAACTGCTGGGTGATGGTCGAGGCGCCTTCCCTGCCCGATCCGGTCAGCGTGACGAATGCCGCGCGCACGATGCCCACAACGTCGAAGCCACCGTGTTCGTAGAAGCGCTCGTCCTCGGTCGCGACCGTGCCCTGCAAAACATAGGAGCTGATCTGGCTCTGCTCGACCGGGTCTCGGTTCTCGATCTGAAAACGGGCGAGTTGGGTCTTCTCGTCCGACGCATACACGGTGGTAGGCATGGCGGAATTCAGCTCGGCAACGCTTTTGACGTTGTAGTTTTCCACATCGCCGATCCAGTCGGAAACAAGCGCGGATATGCCGATGTAACCCGCAACGCAAACTGCGACGCAAGCGGTCAGAAAGATAAGCAGGCCGTAGAAAGGATGCTTCTTCTTGGTACTCGGCCTGTTTTTGATCGAACGTGAAGCCACGAAACACCTCCGTAAACTTGGGTAATTGTACCATCGAGGCCTATACGGCCCCTAAAGCACATAAGTTCGTAGGAAAAAAGCGAAGAAACGAAAAGGCGCCCCACCCGCAGCTTGAACACCGCAGGTGGGGCGCCTTTCCTCTCCTTTTTCGCAAGAATTGCGGAGGAATGCTAAAGAGCGCTTTCGTCCTTCGCGAGGCGGTCCTTCGCCAGCGCGAGCTGTTCGCGGACCGCGGCGTTGCCCGTACCGCCTTGCGTCGTTCGGGCGGCCACGATGGCCGGGATGTCCAGTTCCTCGACGATGTCGTCTTCGAAGAGCTCGCTTTGCGCCTTGAAGTCTTCGATGGACAGATCGTTCAGGTTGCAGCCGCGCTGTTCGCACAGAAGGACGAGATGCCCCACGACCTCGTGCGCGCGGCGGAACGGCATGCCGCGCTTCGCGAGGTAATCCGCGACGTCGGTTGCCGCCAGGTGGCCCTTCTGGGCCTGCGCCATCATGTTTTCGGGCTTGATCTTCATGGTTTCGATCATGCCGGCCGCGCACTGCAGGCAGTCCTCGAGCGTTTTCGCGGCATCGATGGCCCCTTGCTTGTCTTCCTGCAAGTCCTTGTTGTAGGCCAAGGGCAAGGCCTTCATGGTCACGAGCAGTCCGACAAGATCGCCGATGACGCGCCCCGTCTTGCCGCGGATCAGCTCCGCGAAATCGGGGTTCTTCTTCTGCGGCATGATGGACGACCCCGTCGAGAACGCATCGGAAAGCTCGATGAAACCGAACTCCGACGTCGACCACAGCACCAGCTCCTCGCACAGGCGGGAAAGGTGCATGCAGGACACGGCGCAGGCGTAATCGAGATCGAGCAGGAAGTCGCGGTCGGACACGGCGTCGAGCGAATTGGGGATCACGCTGGAAAAGCCCAGCTCGCTTGCCGTCATCTGCCTATCGAGGGGATAGGTGGTCCCGGCAAGCGCGGCGGCTCCGAGCGGGCAGGCGTCGGCGGCCTTGCGCGCCTGAGCCAAGCGGTCGAAATCCCGGCTGAGCATCCACACGTAGGCGAGCATATGATGAGAGAAGAGCACGGGCTGCGCGTGCTGAAGATGCGTGTAACCCGGCAGTATCACGTCGAAATGCTCTTCCGCCTGCATGATGAGCGCCTGGCGCAAGGCGATGTTGGCATGCATCAAATCGCAGGCGCGCTGCTTGGCGAACAGGCGCGTGTCGGTCGCCACCTGGTCGTTGCGGCTGCGACCGGTGTGCAGTCGAGCCCCCGCGTCGCCGATATCGGCCGTGAGCGCACGCTCGATGGACATATGGATGTCCTCGTCGTTGATATCGAACGTGAAATCGCCCGAATCGATGCGCGCCTTCACGCGATCAAGGCCGCTGGCGATGGCCTTCGCGTCATCGTCGGAAATGACGCCCACCTTCGCCAGCATATGAGCATGCGCCTTCGAGCCCGCGACATCCTGCGCATACAGAGCCTTGTCAACCGGAAGCGACGCGCCAAAGCGCTGCGTGAACTCGCTGACGTTTTCCGTGAAACGACCCGACCACAACGCCATGATCCTACTCCGTTTCCTTGTTCGCCTGCTGATCGGCCTCGCGCCACAGCGGCGTCACGTCCTCATAGCGGCCGCGCTTGAGCGGGCCCTGCTGGTTCTGGGCGTCGAAAAGCTCGGCGGGAGCGCCTTCGCGACGGCGGTTGACCGCCCACGTGCGGCAGGACAGCGTCTGGATCTGGATGAACCCTTCGGCCGCGCTGCGATCGAACGCATCGCCCTTGTCGTAGGTTGCCAGCGCATGGTCGTACAGCGAGTACGCGCTCTTGCGGCCGACCACCGTGCAGGAGCCCTTGTAGAACTTCAGGCGGACCGTGCCGTACAGGCAGCGCTGCGTGGAGGCCATGAACGCATCGAGCGCCTCTTTGAGCGGCGAGAACCACTGACCGTTGTACACGCACGTGGCCCACGTCTGCTCGAGGTTGAGCTTGTAGTGCAGCACCTCGCGCTCAAGCACCAGATCTTCCAGCGCCTTGTGCGCCTGGACCAGCGCCATCGCGGCCGGAGCCTCATAGCATTCGCGGCTCTTCACGCCCACCAGGCGGTTCTCCACCATGTCGATGCGACCGTACCCATGGGCGCCGGCGATCTTGTTCAGGTCCTCGATGATGCCCAGGAAGCTCTTCTGGCTGCCGTTGATCATGTACGGGACGCCGCGCGCGAACGTCAGCTCGACGTATTCGGGGGTATCGGGCGCCTTCTCGGGATCGGTCGTCATGGTGAACACGTCCGAAGGAGGCTCCGCCCAAGGATCCTCGAGCACGCCGCACTCGATGGCGCGGCCCCACAGGTTGTCGTCGATCGAATACGGGGAGTCGACCGTCGCACCCACTTCAACGCCATGCTCTTTGGCCCATGCGATCTCGTCGGGGCGCGTCAGCAGATCCCACTCGCGAACCGGGGCGAGAATCTCCAGCGACGGGTCGAGCATGGTGATGCTCGACTCGAAGCGCACCTGGTCGTTGCCCTTGCCGGTGCACCCGTGTGCCACGTACTTTGCGCCGTACTTATGGGCAGCATCGACAAGATGCTTCGAGATCAAAGGACGGGACAGGGCGGAAACGAGCGGGTACTTGTTTTCGTATGCAGCGTTTGCCGCGAGCGCTTTCGTCAGGTATTCCTGGGAGAACATCTGGCGCATGTCGACCACGAGGCAGTCCAGGGCACCGACGCGAAGCGCCTTTTGCTTGATTTTCTCCAGGCCGTCGTGCTCCTGCCCCACATCGCCGACCACCGCGATAACGTCGAGGTTCTTCTCGTCCTGCAGCCACTTCACGCAGCACGAGGTGTCGAGACCTCCGGAATATGCCAGGATTACCTTTTCTTTCTGCTCGGCCATTGCTGTTCTATCCTTTCGAGTTCTTTGCCTGCATGCAACAAGGGGTTTCACGTTCGCTACCTTCGGACACGCCCCGAAATGTCTGGCTTAACGATGCGATTTTGCGAAAATGCCCCACATTTTGGACAGAACGCCCTTGGGTGCAGCTTCGCGACAGTCTACGGCAACGAACGGCCGTAAGTCGGCAACGTAACAGCTTGTAACAAAACGTGAATATGCGGGAATATGCCGTCCCGCTACGGAACTTCGACGATTATCGTCGTCGCAGACGGTCGATGGCTCGTTCGACCTCGATCGCCGCCTCGGGGCTTTCTGCCGCGATCATGATGGTGTTGTCGCCGGCAACCGTGCCGAGCGCTCCACGCAGAGCAGCTTTGTCCAAAGCGGCGGAAACGCCTGCGGCACCGCCGGAGAACGTCTTCACAACCACCATGTTTCCTGCCACGTGCACCTCTTCGACCAATTCGGAAACCATACGCTGCAGACGCATTTCCTCGGGCAGCACGTAATAGCCCTCGCGGGATTTGACGAGTCCCATATCCATGATGTCGCGGGAGATGGTTGCCTGCGTGCATTCGTAACCGGCCTCTTGCAGCTGAGCCGCAAGGTCTCTTTGGGTCTTGACGTTGCGCTCGCGAATGATGTCGCGAATGACGTCGTGCCTCTGTTGCCGTTTCCTCATGCCTTCAAACCCTCTGCCCGCCATGGGCGTCATATGCGGTAGCGTTTCCGACATTCTTGCATCGATATACGGGAAACCGAATCAAATGAACAAGAATATGCAGTGGATGATACCGCAACATTGCAAAATTGAAGCCGAAATTAGGAAAAAGCGTGCCGAGTTCGCAAGCAGGCGGCACCGGCTGATCAACTAAAGGTAGCGGTAGCGGCTCAAGAGCCGAAAGAAAGCCGCCGTCGACGCCTGAAGGCCTGGCAAAACGCACCAGGCCGTCAGGCAGGACAGGAGAGCTAAGCGGTCGCGATGAGGCTCGCCAGGCGATCGATCATCACGTCGATGTCCGATTCCTCGCAAATAAGCGGAGGAAGGAAGCGCAGCGTATGGGCGCCGGTCGCGTTCAGAAGCAGGCCTTCGCCCAATGCGCGGGCGACGAGGGCCGGGGCGTCGACGCCCTCTTCGAGCTCGACCGCGTTCATCAGCCCGACGCCGCGGACCTCCACGGCGCGGGGCAGCTTGGCCAGCGCGTCGCGCATGTAGGAACCGACCTTCTCGATACGTTCGGTGTAGTCCTTTTCATATTCCGCAAGCGTAGCCTGCGCGGCGGCGATGGCCAGGCAGCTGCCGCCGAACGTTGAGCCGTGGTCGCCCGGAGCAAACGCCTCGGCGACGCTCTTCGTGGCCGAGCAGGCGCCCATCGGGACGCCCGAGGCGATGCCCTTGGCCATGGACACGATGTCCGGCGTCACGCCGAAATGCTGGAACGCAAACGGCGTGCCGCAGCGATAGATGCCGGTTTGAACCTCGTCGCAGATCATGACGGCGCCCTGTTTCTCGGTCAGGCTGCGCACCGCCTGGAGAAACTCCTGCGTGCACGGGTGCACGCCGCTTTCGCCCTGGATGCACTCGAGCATGACGCCGCAGATTTCCCCGCCGCGCTGCTCGAACAGCTGCTCAAGCGCCGCGATGTCGTTGATGGGCGTGCTGACGAACCCTCCGGGCAGCGGCTGGAACGCCTCCTGCTTAGCGGGCTGGGCCGTTGCGGCAAGCGTCGCCAGCGTACGGCCATGGAAGCTGCGGTCGAGAACGACGATGGTTCGAGGGGCCCCGTTGACGGCCGCTTCGACATCCGGCTCGGCAGCCCCCGCCTTGCGGGCGGCCTCTTCTGCCCGCTTACGTGCGTACAGGCGGGCGAGCTTGATGGCGCACTCGTTTGCCTCGGCGCCGGAATTGGCGAAAAAGGTTTGCCACGGCTGCGCGGGCTCGCCTTGGGCGGCGTTGAGCAATTCCGACAATTTTCGCGCAAGCTCCCCACGGCCCTCGATGTAGTAGTAGTTGCTCACGTGGATGAGCTTTTCGGCTTGCTTCTGCAAAGCGGAAACGACGGACGGATGGCAGTGGCCAAGCCCGCATACGCCGATTCCCGCGATGAAATCGAGGTATTCCCGCCCCTGCGCGTCCACGGCGGTCATCCCGCGACCGGAAACGAGTTCCACCGGCTTGCGGCCGAACGTGTGCATCACGTATTGAGATTCAAGCTCCTGCTGTTCTTGCAATGACATATGATCGACGTTCCTTTACGCGTTTTCTTGATATGGACTCTCAGCTTCGCGCCAGGCTATTGCGCGGCGTGCTCGGCCTCTTCCCTGTTCTCGAGAAGCTTCGAAGCGAACTTTCCGAGCGGATGGTTGTCGAAGCGGTAGGCCTCTTCGGTCGAGTGCATGGTGGTGCCGACGCCCGTGCTGGTCAAAAGCTCCAGAAGCAGTGCATGAGGAGTTGTGCCGTTGATGATGTGGGCGCGCTGCACGCCCGCCTCGAGCGCATGGATGCACGACTTGAGCTTCGGGATCATGCCGGTCGACACCACGTTGTTCTCGACCATGTAACGGGCCTCGAAGACCGTCAGGTTCGAGATGAGCGAGCCCTTGTCCTCGAAGTCCTCGTACAGGCCGTCGACGTCGGTGAGGAACACCGCCTTATGGGCGCCGATCGCGGCGGCGATGTGGCCCGCAACCATGTCGGCGTTCACGTTGTAGAAGCCGCCGTCCTCGCCAAGAGCCACCGAGGCGATGACCGGGATGTAATCGGCGGCAACGAGGTCGTCGAGCAGGGGGCGGTTGATGCGCGTGATCCGTCCCACGCGACCAAGATCGGGGCTTGCCTGCTCGGCCACAATCACCCCGGCATCGGCGCCGGAAACGCCGACGGCGAAATTGCCGTGACGGTTGAGCGCCTCGACGAGCTCCTGGTTCACCTTGCCCATAAGGACCGTGCGCACGACGTCCATGGCCTCGGGCGTGGTGACGCGCTGCCCGTCCTTGAACTCGACGGGCAGGTTGCGCTGAGCCATGGCTTCCGTGATGGCCTTTCCGCCGCCATGCACGATAACCGGGTTGACGCCGACTATCTTCATGAGGACGATGTCGCTCATCACGTCGGCGCGCAGCTGCTCGTCGACCATGGCGGAGCCGCCGTATTTGATGACGACGGTTTTGCCCGTGATGTTCTTGATCCACGGCAGCGCCTCTACGAGAATCTCCGCGGAATCGGTCGGTGCGCCCTCGGGACGCGTGTCTTTAGCGTATTTCATGATCGGTAATCTCCGTTGATCGTCACGTACTCATGCGAAAAGTCGCATGTCCAGATGGTTGCAAGTTCGTCGCCGGCGCCGAGGTCGATGTTCAGGACCACTTCGGGCGACTTAAATCGTCGCAGGGCCTCGTCCTCATCGAAGGGAACCGTCAGGCCGCCTCGGCACACGGGAATGCCCATGATGTCGATGGCGACGTCCTCTTGCCGAAACGAAGCCCCCGAACGGCCGAGCGCGCCGGCGATGCGCCCCCAATTGGCGTCGTGGCCGTAAATGGCCGTTTTGACCAGCGGTGAGTTGGCGACGGTTCGCGCAGCCGCATCGGCATCGCCTGCGGTGGCGGCACCGGAGACGTTCACGGTGACCAGGCGCGTAGCCCCCTCGCCGTCGGTGGCCATCTCGCGCGCCAGCGATACGCAAACGGTGCGCAAAGCCTCCTCGAACGCTTCGAAGGCGGGGGTATGCGGCTGCATCAGAGGCGCGCCTTGAGGTGCGGCAGCGCCGCTCGCCAACAAGAAGCACGTATCGTTGGTGGAGGTATCGGAATCGACGGTGACCTTGTTGAAGCTTATGTTCACCGCGCCGACGAGAGCCTCGTGCAGCGCATCGGGCGCGATGGGCGCATCCGTGGTGATGACGGCGATCATGGTGGCCATGTTGGGCATGATCATGCCCGAGCCCTTGCACATGCCCCCGACCGTGAACGTGCAGCCCTCGTAACCGATGCCCTCGCCGCTAAACGAGACCGCCCGTTCCTTTGGATGGGTGTCGGTCGTCATGATGGCGCGCGCAGCATCGGCTCCGCCCGAAACGGATCGCTGGCTAAACGCCTTCGGGACCCCGCTTTCAAACGGTTCCATCTGAAGATGCTGCCCGATGACGCCCGTAGACGCGAGAAGCACCTCTTCGACCGTGCAGCCCACCGTTTCAGCGACGATGGCTGCGGAGCGCTTTGCGGTGTCGAGGCCCCGCTGCCCCGTCGCCGCATTCGCTATGCCGGAGTTGATGGCGACCGCGCGAGCGGTGCCGTACGAGACGCCGTCCAAATGATCCCGCGAAACGATGACGGGGGCCGAGCAGAAAACGTTCTGGGTGAACACGGCGGCGCACGATGCCGGCTCTTCAGCGACGACGAGCGCAAAATCTAAGCGCTCGGGATCGGGGCGAAAACCCGCATGGATGCCTGCGGCGGAAAACCCGCGCGCCGAGCATACCCCGCCACCGGGGATCAGCGGCAGGCGAGCATAGCGCCTTGAGGCGCTTTCGTTATGCAAAGGCTCAACATCGCCAGCTTCCGCCGACGAAGATATGCATGAATCCATCGCTACCCTCTTTCGGGGACCGCAGGTCCCGATGCGAATGTTGAATTAAACCGGAACCGCTACGGTATCAAGACCGGTGTTTTCAGGCAAGCCCCAAACGATGTTCGCGCATTGAACCGCTTGATCGGCCGCCCCTTTCCCGAGGTTGTCGATCGCCCCGACGGCGACGAGCACACCCGCGCGCTCGTTCACGGCGAGGCCGATATGGGCGCAATTGGTGCCCACGACCGATGCCGTTTTCGGCATGACGCCCGGGTCCAAAACGTGGACGAACGGTCGCCCTTCATAGAAGGATCGGTACTGATCGACGATCTGCTTTGCGTCCACCGGGGCGCCGGCGGCAAGCTTGATGTTGACCGTCGAGAGCAACCCGCGGTTCAGCGGCGCAAGATGCGGCGTGAACACGACCCTGCCCGGCAGATCGAGGATTTGCTCGATTTCGGGCGTGTGACGGTGCGTCGCCACGCCGTACGCCTCGACGTTTTCGTCGGCAAAGCAGAAATGCGTTCGGGAAGTGGCCTTCTTGCCTGCCCCGGTCACGCCCGAAATGGCATCCACCACAACCGGCATTTCCCTATCCGCATACCCCAGACGCACAGCGGGAGCCGCCGCCAATGACGTTGCCGTAGGGTAGCATCCCGCGCAGGCGACGAGAACGCCGGCGCCGTTGCGGCGCTCATCCGCAGCCCGCCGCAACGCTTCCGGGAACAGTTCGGGCAAACCGAACGCCGCACGCTTCAACAAGTCTGTTTGAGTGTGCGGAACCTTGTACCATTGCTCGTAAACCGCCGGGTCCTTCAAGCGGAAATCGGCGGAAAGGTCGACGACCACCGCGCCTCGGTCGACGAGTTTGGGAGCCGCCTTCAAGGCAGCCGTGTGGGGAACCGCAAGGAAGATGAGGTCGCATGCATCAAGGGAAGGGTCGTCGTGCGTCTCAAACGACAGATCCGTCGATCCCGTGAAGCCCGGATACTCCTTCGCGATCGGCGTGCCGGCGAGCTCGTTGGAGGTTGCCGCCACCAATTCGAACTCGGGATGCTTCAGGATCGCTCGAACCAATTCGATTCCGGCAAACCCGGCAGCCCCAACGATTCCGCATTTGATACTCATAGAATGCCCTTCCCGTTCGACGTGTAGTGGTACGTCGGCACCGCCTGCTCGAGCAGGCGAATAGCCTCCTCATCGGATGCCTGCAGCGCGTGTTCGAGCTCGTCGAGCTTTGCCGCAACCTGGTCGTAGCTGATTTCCTGCCCCGTGGAGATCATGATGGACTGATTGCCGGTGGGCAGGGTGCTCTCCTCGTCCATCAAGAGCTCTTCGTACATCTTCTCGCCCTCGCGCAAACCGGTGAAGGCGATCTTGATATCGACGTCGGGGGTGAGCCCCTGGAGTTGAATGAGGCCTTTTGCCAGATCGACGATTTTGACAGGCTCCCCCATGTCGAGGATGAAGATCTCGCCGCCGCGAGCCATACCGCCGGCCCGGATGACCAGACGGGAGGCTTCGGGGATGGTCATGAAAAAGCGCTCGATGTCCGGATGCGTGACCGTAACCGGACCGCCCGCGGCGATCTGCCTTTGGAACACCGGTATGACGCTTCCGTTGGACCCCAGGACGTTTCCGAAACGCACTGCGGAGAAAATGGTTTTGGACGTGCGCGCATAATATTGGACGACCATCTCGCCCATTCGCTTGGTGGCGCCCATCACGCTCGTCGGGTTCACCGCCTTGTCCGTGGAGATGAATATGAAGCGCGAAGCCCCGTACGCATCGGCCGCACGCACCGCGTTCAAGGTGCCGAACACGTTGTTGTGGACGGCCTCGCGCGGGCAATGCTCCATAAGGGGCACGTGCTTATGCGCAGCCGCATGGAACACCGCACCGGGGCGATACTTGGCGAACACCTCGTTGATGCGGTCGAGATCGCACACGTTGCCGATCTCGATCACGATGTCGATGTCGTCGTATTCCGAAAGCAGCTCGTTGCGCAGCATGTAGGCGTCGTTTTCATATATGTCGAAGATGACGATTCGTGCCGGGGCGACCGTGCACAGCTGACGGCACAGCTCGCTGCCGATCGATCCTCCGCCGCCGGTCACCAAAACCGTCTCTCCGGCGATATAACCGGAAACGGCACGCGTGTTCAGAACGATTTCCTCGCGGCCGAGCAAGTCCGCCACGTCGACGTCACGAAGGCTCACGTCCCCGATCTCGTCAAGCGACAATGCCCTGACGTTGGGCAAGGTGCGCAAACGGCAATCCGTCTTCGTGCATGCGCTGTAGATGCGCTTGCGCTCCTCGGGCGTTGAGGAGGGGATGGCCACGACGATTTGCTGGATGCCGTAGCGATCGACCAAGTCGACGATATCGTCGGTCGTGCCGCACACCTTGACGCCATGGATGCGCTGCCCCCGCTTTGCCGGATCGTCGTCTGTTGCAACGATGGGGATTCCGGGCATCAGCGGGTCCTTCGAGGCCATGCGGCCGATAGCGAGCGAGCCCGTCTCGCCGGCGCCGACCACCAGCGTTCGAGGGCGATCGCCCATGCGCTGCTTCGAAGCGATCGCCCTGCCCTTTTGCCTCATGACGCGAAACGCGAAGCGCACACCGCCCATAAAGAAGATGTTCAAGAAGCACGATACGGCGAAAACCCTGATGGGAAGCCTTGTTCCGATGATCCACAGGAACACCGCGCCGCCAAGGGTTCCGAAAACGGTAGCGAGAACGATCTGGATGACCTCGTCGACGCTTGCGTACTCCCAGAGATTGTTGTAGAGCCGGAAAGCCGCGAGCATCAATACGTTGATGCATGCAAGGATGCCCAGGATAAAATAAATCTCGTTGTTAACGAACACCTCGCCCTTCACGTTCGTCAGAACGGAAGCGAGCCAATACGACACATACGTTGCCACGATATCGAGCAGCAGCAGCAGGGCCGTTCTCTTTGTGATATGCACGTCCAAGCTTGGGACCTCGTCTTCATTCTCAAATCGAACAGCCTGGCGCATGATTGCAGATTGCGCACAAAGACCGTTAATAGAGGGCTATTGTATCCAAAGTGTCGTATGATTGCAGCGATATTACCGGCCGAGGAGCTTGTTTCATGAATACTACAGCCAACGAACGTGCCGCCACCTGCACCGATAGCGATAGAAACCAGCCTTTCCGAGAGGCGAATCTGGATGCCCTTACGTCCTTTTTCAAAAGCGGCATCAAGCCCGAAGGCAGCCAGGGCAAGCTCGGCATCGAGCTTGAGCACATCATCGTCCACGAGGACGGTACCCCCGTTTCGTACAGCGAGGAGCAGGGGGTCGCTTGGCTTTTGGGCGAGCTGGCGGCCGACTACCCCGACACCACGACGGACGACGACGGGGACCTGCTTGGCGTAAGCCGCCCCGGGGAATCCGTGACCATCGAGCCGGCAGCGCAAATCGAGCTTTCCGCTGGGCCATACGACGAGCTTTCAGCCGCCTACCGAACCTTTGAGGGCTTCCAAAAGAAGGTCTCCGGCCTTCTTTCGCCCTTCGGCAAGCACCTGGTTTCCTACGGATACCACCCGACCGCCGCAGCGCGAACCCTTGAGCTTATCCCCAAGCAGCGCTACGAATACATGAATTCCTACCTGAGCAGGAAAGATTTGTACGGACCATGCATGATGAGGGGAAGCGCGTCGACGCAGGTATCGATCGACTACACAAGCGAGGACGACTGCCTGCGCAAGATGAAGATCGCCTACGCGCTCGTTCCCCTGCTCAGCCTCATGTGCGACAACTCCCCCATCTTCGAGGGAGCCCCTCGAAGATGCAAACTCGTCCGCACCGACATCTGGCGCCATGTCGACAACGATCGCTGCGGCATCGTCCCCGGCGTGTTCGACGAGGGCTTTTCCTTGCGGGATTACGCCGCATTCGTGCTGGACACGCCGGCCATCGTCATGCCGGACGGACCGGGCAAGTGGGCTTACAGCGAAAAGACGTTCGGAGAGATTTACGCCGACGCCGCAATGACGCCCCGCGACGTCGAGCACGCCGTTTCCATGCAGTTCCCCGACATCAGGCTGAAAACGTACCTGGAGATCCGCCCGGCAGATTCCATGCCCGTCCCCTACGTGATCGCCTATGCTGCGCTTATCAAGGGCCTGTTCTACGGCGAAACCAGCCTGCAAAGGCTCGAAGGCCTTCTCGACGGCGTGAACGAGGCCTCCTTCGAATCGGCGAAAGACGAGCTGATGGCACACGGCTATGAAGCCGTCGTCTACGGAAGGAAGGCGGGGCTGCTGTGCGACGAGGTGATAGCCGTTGCGGCGGAATCGCTTTCGGCGGACGATGACGCGCTCTTGGCTCCCCTCGCCAACCTTGTCCACGAACGGGTAACGCTTGCCGACTTAGCCGAGCAGAACAGCTTACAGAGGTAACGGCTTGGCACCGTCGACCGCGCACCGTGTCTTTCTCGTTCTTCGCACGCACGATGTCGGGTAGACTTCCACGCTAGGCAATTCAACGTGATTGGAGAGGAACATGAGCAACAAGGGCAAAAAAGTTAAGGTCCATTACACGGGAACCCTTGATGACGGCACGAAATTCGACTCTTCCCTCGACAGGGGCGAGCCGCTTGAGTTCACCTGCATGGCCGGCCAGATGATCCCCGGGTTCGATGCCGCCGTCGAGGCGATGGAGCAGGGCGAAACGAAAACCGTCCATATCCCCGCCGCCGACGCATACGGAGAGCGCAACGAGGAGCTTGTCCAGCGCATCCCCGTCGACCAGATTCCCAACGCGGACAAGCTGCCGGTAGGCCAGACCGTCTACATGCAGGGGCCGGGCGGGCAGCCCTTTCCCGTATTCGTGAAGTCGATCGAGGAGGGCGTCGTCACCTTCGATATGAACCATGAGCTTGCCGGCAAGGACCTGAACTTCGAGATCACGCTCGTTGAGATCGCGGGTTAAGTTTCGATATCGGTTTTTCAAGGTACGTATGTCCGGGGCCGCCTGCAAGCGGCCCCGGCTTTTTCATTCGCGCAAGACGCGCTCGAAAACCCCCGCGCGCTAGGCGACTTGCAACCGGTCCCGAAAACGGCGAACCCGCAACGCCAAGTCTTTTTCAGCGGCAACGTTGAGCACCTCGACGCGCTCCACCAAACGCTGCCGATAGGTTTCTTCAAGGGCGTCTGCGACCAAAAGCCCCATCGCCGCAGCTTTTTGGGCCGCCTCCTCCGACACGGACGCCGGAAGCTCGGCCCGATCGTCTTTTCTTAAACCGAACGAGCTTGAACGGGAAGGGCCTTGATTTGTTGCCTGCACGCCGCCAAACCCTTGGTGCGTCAGCTGCCAGTAGACGCTCGCAAGCACCATGTAGCGTTCCTGGCAATCCCATGGGCCCTCAAGCCAGATTCTGCTGGCCAAAGCCTTGTCCCACCGAAGAAGCGAAAGCGATGGCCCAAAATTCCCTTCGCCCGCGCCCTCACAAACCTTGTCAAGCGGCACAAGCTCCGCTTGAACATGGCGCTCGATAAGGCAAGAGCGCCCCTGCGCCAAAACCACGAACCGCTCGACGGGGAAAACACCTGCTTGCCTTCCTTCTTTTCTATGAACGGAGCATTCTTTCATGGTGCGAAGCGACAAACGCATTCTCTTACGTGCGACATGTCGCTGCTGCGGCGTCGCGCAAGACCAACCGGGGATATTCGCCGCAAACAGTCGCTCCACCACCGCAAGCAACGTGGCCTCATCGCAGCATGAAAGAGCATCTTGCACCGTCGGAACCTGCTTGCGCGCAATGGTGTCGCTATCCCACAGCAAGCTAGAAGACGACATCTCCCACCTCCTGCATCAGCGCGACTGCGTCAGCGCAATCCATGAAGCACGCGCAGCGCAGGGGCAGCGCGCACCCTTCGCGCACGGCCCCTGCGCACGCATCGAGAGCGCCCATCTCGCCTTGAGCCGCCGTTTCAAACGAGCAGAACGGCTCGGCATCCTTCTGTTCGCTGAAAAGATCGCACAAAGGAAACGCCATGATGATGACAAGCGATTCCGGCTCGGCACACTTGAAGACGGCTTTCTTCCCGCGCATACGCACACACCCACTTCGAGCGTTCCATGATTGGGAGAGGATCTTGCAGGCGTGGTACGCGCAACGAGGAACACCGTCGCGATCTATGGGCAGCCCGAACGGGAAGCGCCTGCACTGGCTCTGTTCTTTACGGGTTTCAGTATAGCATATATAACGTACGTTTGTTCGTGTTTTGAAGGAGAAAAATGGCAGGAAGCGAAAAAGGCCTCCTGCCAGGAAAGACGTCTACCAGCTCAGCAGCTCGTAGCCGGTTTCGGTCACCACGAGCTGAACCTCCCACTGCGCGGAAGGCATCCGGTCGGCAGTGCGAACCGTCCATCCGTTGGGATCGGTCATGTCGATATCGTGCGCACCCATATTGATCATAGGCTCGATGGTAAAGCAGCTGCCGGGAGCAAGCACCATGCCCGTCCCCGGGTCGGAAACGTGGCTCACGAACGGATCCTCGTGAAATTCCAGGCCGATACCATGCCCGCCGAACTCGCGCACCACGGAATACCCCTGCGCATGGGCATAATCGCGCACCGCGGCGCCCACATCGCCCAAAAGCCCCCACGGCTTGACCGCGGCAAGGCCCGCCTCGAGCGCCTTCTTCGTTTCTTCGACCAAGCGACGCTTTTCGTCAGGCACATCGCCGATGCAGAACATGCGCGAAGAATCGGAGAAGTAGCCGTCAAGGATGGTGGAGCAGTCCACGTTGACGATATCCCCTTCGCGCAACACGTCATCGGGCGAGGGGATGCCATGGCACACCACCTCGTTGATGGATGTGCACACGCTCTTCGGATAGCCTTCGTAATTGAGGTCCGCGGGAATGCCGCCATGGGCGACCGTGTAGTCGTAGATCCACTGGTCGATCTCCTCGGTGGAGACACCGGGGCCGATATGCTCGGCAACGTAGTCGAGAACGCCGATGTTGATCTCGGCGCTGCGCTTGATGCCCTCGATATCGGCGGCGGTCTTCAGCAAGCTGCGCTGCGGCACCTCGAAACCCTGCTCGTAAAGCTCCTGCAGGCGCTCGTCGCTGGCAAGGTGGCACTTCTTGTATTTCCGCCCGCTGCCGCACCAGCATTCATCGTTGCGACCAGGACTTATCAAATCATCGTACATATGCATGCCCTTTCATTGTTTGCGCCCATTGTAACGCTGTTAGCCTGGGTTAAGTATGAAGATTCGCTTCATATGCGAAAGCCGCCGGCACGCTGACCGGCGGCTTTCGCGCTTCGCTTCGAATAGGGACCCGAAGCTCTTAGGACTCCAGACTACCCGCGAACCTCGGCACCGGTGGCGCCGCAAACCTTCTTCACGAGCTTCGCATGGGCTTTGTCGACTTCCTCGCTCGTGAGCGTGCGGTCGGTCGCACGGTACGTGAGCGCATAGGCCATCGATTTCTTGCCGGCGCCTACGCGCAGCTTGTCGCGATACACGTCGAACAGGCGCACGCTTTCAAGCAACTTGCCGCCCGCAGAGGTCATGCACTGCACCAGGCGCTCGTGGGTCACGTCCTCGCTCACCACGAAAGCCTGGTCGATGGACACCGCCGGGAACTGCGGCACATCGACGTAGTCGCGCGCCGGGCGGGAGGCCTTCTCCAACGCCTCGACATCAAGCTCGAAGGCGACGACGGGAGCCTCGGCGTCGTATGCGGCAACGGCCAGCGGGTGCAGCTCGCCCAGCCACCCGAGCACCGTGCCGCCGGAGAACACCTCCGCCGCACGGCCGGGCTGCAGATGCGAGGCATCGTCGGCGCAAAGCGCCTTGAAGCGCACCTTCGGGATCGCCAGCTCGCGCAGCAGGTTCTCCACCACGCCCTTGCCGTCGAAGAAGTCGAACGCAGCGGGCTTGCTGTTCCAGCCCGCGTCAGTCATGCTCCCCGCCAAGACGCCGGCCAGACGGCGGCGCTCGCGAGGCTGCTTCTTGCCCTCATGGGCGAAGAAGACCATGCCGTGCTCGTACAGCTGGATGTTCTTCACGCCGCGCGCCTGGTTGTGCGCGACGGAGCGCAGCAGGCCGGGGATGATGCTCTGCCGCATGACCGACTGATCGGCGTTCATCGGGTTGATCAGCTCGACCGCCTGGCCAAGACCCTCCAGCGGCATGCGCAAGCGCTCAAGCTCGGTCGGCTCGGCGAACGAATAGGTCATGGTCTCGTTCATGCCCGAGGCCGTCATAGTGCGGTTGATGGTGTCGATGACGTGCGCCAGGTGCGTGCGCACACCGAAGCGGCCGCGCCCGCCGGGCAGCGTCGCCGGGATGCGGTCCATGCCGTACAGGCGCAGCACTTCCTCGTACAGGTCGATTTCGCGCGGCAGGTCGGGGCGATACGTCGGGGCGACCACGTCGAGCACGCCCGCCTCGGCGGAATCGGAAACGGCGCAGCCCAGGCGCTTGAGCGTGTCGACCACGAACTCGCGCGGGATGGCGTCGCCCATCATGCCCTGGAAGCGATCGATGCGGAACTTCAGCTTGCTTTCCGCCGAGGGAGCGGGCCACGCGTCGATGATGCCCTCGCCCGCGCCGACGCCGCCGGATACCTGGCCGCCGGCGACCTCGACGATAAGCGCCGCAGCGGCAGCCGAGCGAACGTCGATGCCGTGATCGTCGACGCCGCGCTCGTAGCGCATCGAGCTTTCGGAAATGAGGTTCAAGTTGCGCGAGGTGCGCGAGGTGCGACCGGCCTCGAAGGTTGCCGTTTCCAGCAGGATGTCGGTGGTTTGATCGGTGACCTCGGTGTCAAGCCCGCCCATGACGCCGGCGAGCGCCACGGCGCCGGCTTGGGGAGTGGCGATGACGGTCATGTCGGAGGTGAGCGCGCGGTCCTCGCCGTCAAGCGTGGTCAGCTTCTCACCCTCTTCGGCGGCGCGCACGACCACATGGGCAACCCCGTCGGATCCCTTCAGCTTGTTCAGGTCGAACGCATGCAAAGGCTGGCCGAACAGGAACAGGATGTAGTTCGTCACGTCGACGACGTTGTTGATGGAGCGCTGGCCGATGGCCGCGAGGCGCTCGACCATCCAGTCGGGGCTCGGCCCCACCTTCACGCCGCGGATGACGCGCGCGGAATAGCGGGGGCAGCGGGCGGCATCTTCGATGGAAACGGTCGCGTCGTCGACGCCGTCGGCGGAAAGCTCCAGCTTGGCGGCCATTTCCGGCAGCGGGTCGGACCAGTCGCGCTGGTACATCGCGCCCACCTCGCGCGCCAAGCCGGCGATGGAGAGGCTGTCGGGGCGGTTCGGGGTGATCTCGAGGTCGAGCACCGTGTCGGTAAGGCCTAGGTAATCGGCGATGGGCTGGCCCACCTTTGCATCTTCGGGAAGCACCCAGATGCCAAGGTGGTCGCCGCCGAAGCCCAGCTCGCGCTGCGAGCAGCACATGCCGCAGCTGGCCACGCCGCGCAGCTTCGACTTCTTGATCTTCACGTCGCCGGGCAAAACGGCGCCGACGGTCGCCACCGGAACCTTGATGCCGGCCGCGATGTTCGGAGCGCCGCATACGATCTGAACGGGCTCTTCCCCGCCAACGTTCACCGTGGTCACGTGCATATGGTCGCTGTCGGGATGCGGCTCGCACGTTTCCACGTGCCCGACGACGACGCCTTCAAGCGAGGCCCCGAGCTTCTCGACGCCCTCGACGCCGGTGCCGGTCAAATCAAGCTTATCGCAGAACGCCTTGATGTCCTCGGGGACCTCAACGTATTCGCTCAGCCACTTCAGTGATACTTTCATGACATCCTCTTTCTAAAATTGGCGGAGGAAGCGCATGTCGCCTTCCAGCAGCATACGCAGGTCGGGGACGTTGTACTTCAGGCACGCGACGCGCTCCACGCCCACGCCGAAGGCGAAGCCCGAATACTCCTCGGGGTCGATGCCGGACATGCGCAGCACGTTCGGGTCGACCATGCCGCAGCCCAGGATTTCCAACCAGCCCGTGCCCTTGCACATGCGGCAGCGCTCGCCGTCGTGCGTGTGCCCCGTGCCGCCGCATACGCCGCAGCTCACGTCGGCCTCGGCGGAAGGCTCGGTGAACGGGAAGTAGTGCGCGCGGAAGCGCGTCTTGCGATCGGGCCCGAACATCTGCTTGCAGAAGTAATCGAGCGTGCCCTTCAGGTCGCCGAAGGTGATGCCCTTATCGACGACGAGGCCCTCGATCTGGTTGAACTGAGGGAGATGCGAGGGGTCGGCCACGTCGCGGCGGTACACCTTGCCCGGCGCGATCACGTAGATGGGCGGCTTTTGCTCCTCCATGGCATGCACCTGCACGCCGGAGGTTTGCGTGCGCAAAAGCACGTCGGACTCACCGCGCACCGCCGATGCTTCGCCGGAAAGATCGCGCACGTAGAACGTGTCCTGCATGGAACGGGACGGATGGTCCTTCGGGGCGTTCAAGGCCTCGAAGTTGTACCAGTCGGTCTCCACCTCCGGGCCATGGGCCACCGAATAGCCGAGGCCGAGGAAGATCTCGGAGATCTCGTCGGTGATGGCGTTGATCAGATGGCGCGTGCCCACCTGCTGGGAGCGGCCCGGCAGCGTCACGTCGACGGCCGCCGCGTTGATGGCGGCCTCCAGCTCGGCCGCGGCGAGCGCCGCCTTGCGCTCCTCAAGCGCAGCTTCCACCACGCCGCGCACCTCGTTCACCGTCTTGCCGACGGCGGCGCGCTCCTCTTTCGCCACCTGCCCCATGCTGCGCAGGTAGCCCGTCAGCGTGCCGGCCTTGCCGAGCACCGCCACGCGCACCTCGTCGAGCGCCGACGTGTCCGCCGACTGCTCGATTGCGGCGAGCGTGCGCTCCCGCAACGCCGCAAGTTCGTCCACGATTGCCATGTGTCCGATCCCTTTCCGTGTCTTCTCCATCCGCTCTCGCGGCTAATAAAAAAGAGCCTTCCTCGCCTGTGGCCTGGAATCATCCAGCCCAAGGACGAGAGAAGGCTCTCGCGGTACCACCTTGGTTGACCGCCGCGCGAAAACGCTTGGCGATCCACTTCGTTTCCCGATCACGGCGGGTGCCGTCGCCGCCTACTTTCCGTCCGCGCCCGTGCGGGCGCCCCGTTTTCAGCAACGCTGCTCGGAAGGGAACGGACACGTTTGCCGCCCGGAACCTTTCAGCCGATGAGTTCCGTCTCTGCTGAGGGCAATTGATCGCGTCTTCGTCTTCGTCAATGCATGTGACACGAGAGTATAGCGCACGAAGAGGGCGACCGAGCGATTTCCACACGCACGGCACGAAGGGGCCGCGCGATGGCGCGGATGAGCGCAGAGGGCAGGCGGTTGCCCGCGAATCCGTTACCTATCCTTAAGCTTGGCCGGGATTCAAAAGTAGTACCATGGGGCTTCCGAAAGCACGACAAGGAGCCGAATCCATGAGCACGCCGAAGATCAGAATCGCAGCAAGCACGGACGCCGAGGCGATCCGCGCCATCTACGCGCCCTACATCGCCACATCCATCACCTTCGAGGAAAGCGTCCCTTCGACCGAGGCGTTCCGGGCGCGCACCGACAAGGCGATTGCAACCTATCCTTATCTGGTTGCCGAGCTCGACGGCGAAATCGTCGGCTACGCCTACGCCCACGAGCTGCGCGAGCGCGAGGCATACCAATGGAACGCCGAGCTTTCCGTCTACCTTGCGCCGAAGGCGCAGGGCCACGGCCTTGGCCGCGTGCTGTACCAGGCGCTCATCGAGGCCTGCGCCGCCTGCGGCATCAAGGTCGTCTTCGGCATTGTGACCAGCCCGAACGAGCCCAGCGCGCGCTTGCATGACGCGCTTGGGTTCGACGTGATGTGCCGTCAACGCAACGCCGGCTACACCTGCGGGCAATGGCGCGACGTCACCTGGTACGTGAAACACCTAACGGAAACCTTCGAGAGCAGCCCGGACGCTCCCATCCCCTTCCCCACTTTGGTCGCCACCGACCCCGAAACGGTTGCGAATATCCTGGCAAAGGCGAACGAGGCCGTCCACTAAAGGCATCAGGGCAAGCAAGGGCAAGCAAAGGCAAGGGAAGCGGTTTCAGTGAAGCGATTCTTCGAACGTCTCAGCTATAAAACGGCTCGGTGGATGCAGGGGCGCTACGGTACCGACGATCTATCGAACACGCTGATGGCATTCGGCATCGTTTTGATGCTGCTCTCCATCCTTCCTTATTGCGGGGCGCTTTCTTGGGCGGCGATCGCCGTGCTGGCCGTCGCCCTGTGGCGCGCCTGTTCCAAAAACATTGCAAAGCGCCGGCAAGAAAATCAAACCTACCTGCGCATCAGCGCCAAGCCTCGTCGCAAATACGCGCTGGCGAAGAAGATGTGGGTCAACCGCAAAACCACCCGGTACTTCCACTGCAAAGGATGCGGGCAGGAGCTGTCCATTCCCCGCGGCAAGGGAGAGCTGCGCGTCGTGTGCCCGAAGTGCAAGAAGGAAATGAAGATGAAGTCCTAGGGCACGCGCCGGCGGCGCAGAATATCGAAGACCACCCAAACCGACAGGACGAACGCGCCGACGTACCCCAAAAACGAAAGCACCGGCACGCCGAGCACGCGGGGCTCCATCGTGGAAAGCGCCACCATGGACGAGCCGATGAAAAGGCCCGCGATGATGATGCCGAGCGTGAGGCGGTTCACGATAAGCGACAGGCTGTGCATAGGGGCATCCGAGCCGAGCATCTCCATGTTCACCTTCACCTGACCGCGCGTGAGCATCTTCAGCGCTTCGCCGGAATAATGCGCCGAAGCGAGGCTGCCCGAAGCAGCGGAGCGCATGGCAAGCGCCAGCTCCTCCATGGCCTCTATGAGCTCGGCCTTCATATCCTTCGTCCGCTGAATGTGCGCGTTGATGATGCCGACCATGCTTTCGTTGGGGATGAGCGGCATGACCGTCCCCTCAAGCGTGACGATGCCGCGAGAAACGCTGGTGATGGAGGGCGGCAGCGTCACTTTGCACTGTCGGGTGAGGTTGAGGATATCGGTGAGCAGGCAGCCCACGTCGATATCAGCCACGTCACACGATCCGTAATCGGCCAGCAGCAAGTCAAGGTCGGCGAGAAAGCGGGGATGGTCGATAGCGCCGTTGTCGCGCTGAACGGCAAACGCCATCAGAGCGTCCTTCAACTCGGTCGCGCTCTGCATGCCCACCGCGCTGATGATGTTGCCGAAACCGGCGCGATCGCGCGGCGTCAGGCGCCCCATCATGCCCAAATCGATGTACACGATCTTTCCGCCGCGCACGAGCATGTTGCCCGGATGGGGGTCGGCGTGGAAGAACCCGAAATCGAGCACCTGGGTGGCATAGTTGTCCAGTATCTTCTCGCCGATTTCCTCAAGATCGTAACCGGCGGCGCGCAATTCGTCGAAATGGTCGATGGGAATGCCGTCAACGTATTCCATGACCAGGACGTTTTCGCGGCACAGTTCGGGGTAGACCCTGGGGCAGCCGATGAAGCGCACGTCTTTGTTCAGGCGCGCGAATTCCTGCAGGTTGCTCGCCTCGCGCTGAAAATCGGTTTCCTCGAGAAAGGTCGACCACAGCTCCTCGACCACGTCGCGCAAGTCGAGCATTTGGCTGCCCTTCATGAAGCGCGACGCCTGTCGCGCCATGATGCGCATGATGTCGATGTCCTGCGCCATGACCGACCGCACGCCGGGGCGCTGGATTTTCACGGCGACGACGCTGCCGTCCGCCAGCTTCGCCTTGTGCACCTGCGCGAGGCTCGCGCTTCCAAGCGGCGTTGGGTCGATCTCGGAAAACAGCGCCTTTCGCTCCTGCCCGTAGATGGAGTCGAGAGCGGAAAGCATCTCGTCGAAAGGAAGCGGGTCGCAGCTTGCCTGGAGCTTTTTCAGCTCGTCGCAGTACGCTTTCGGCAGTATCTCCGATCGCGTGGAAAGCGTCTGGCCGATCTTCACGAAGCTTGGCCCCAGATCTTCAAGCATTGCGCGGAACGATTCCGGGGTGAAGCCCTTCATGAAATGATGCTTTTGCATGATGGCGTAAATCTCGCGCAGCCTGCGCTGGCGAGATTTACGCGTGAGGTTGAACTGCTCCTCGGGGTCGATCTGCCCGCCGGAGCCGAAGAAGTATTTCAGAAGCGTGTTGTCGGCCATGGCAAAGAGCTATTCCGCCTTGTCGTCAGCGGCGGAACCTTCGTCTGCGTCGGCCGCAGCAGGCGCCTCCTCGGCCGCTTCAGGTGCGGCGTCGGCGTCTTCCACCGACTCCACCACCGCTTCGGCCGCAGCTTGCGCGCTTGGGCGCGCCGCGATCTCGGCCGCCTTGGCCGCAAAAGCCTCGCGCTCGGCGGGGGTCATGACCGACATGCGCGCCTCAAGAGCATCGAAGCGCACGCCCTCCATGGTCTCGCCCGCCTTGCGCTTCAGCTCGGAATTGATGTCGCGACCCTGGTCAACAGTGATGGCGCCCTTTTCGATAAGGGTGTCGACCAGGCCTTTCGCCTTTTCCCCTGTGATAGCCATTGCACCGACGCCAGCCAAGAACACGTCTTTAAGCCCGTCACCGATCGTTGCCATGATAGCCTCCTTTGCTTGTGGCCGCGGCTTCTTCGCCAAGCCGCGTTTTTCTCACTATGCACCAAGGAGGCCGACGCGGCACCCAAAAATATGAGTTGAAAGAGAATCGATACCTTGACCTTGAAGGGCCGCCTGATGCCGGGCGGCCCTTCAAACGTTATTCCTCGGCAGGCTTGAACAAGCCGGCGAACGCGTTGAGGTCGTTGCCCCAGCGGCGCTGGCTGCGGCGGGCGTAACCGAGCAGCTCGGTCAAGGTTTCCAGCGAGATGTCGCGGCGCTCTCCGGTGGCGCGGCGCTTGATCTCCACCTTGCCCTCGGCAAGGCCGCGCTTGCCAACGATCACCTGCAAAGGCCAGCCCATGAGGTCCGCCTCCGCGAACTTCACGCCCGCGCGCTCCTTGCGGTCGTCGATGACCACTTCCAGGCCAAGTTCAGCCAGATCGGCGGCGAGCTTTTCCGCCGCGGGCTGCACCACGTCGTCCTTGACCGTCAGCGGCACGACGCACACGTGCGCCGGGGCGATGGAAATGGGCCAGCAGATGCCGTTCTCGTCGTTGTGCTGCTCGACGACGGCCGCCAAGGTGCGGGAAACGCCCACGCCGTAGCAGCCCATGAGGAACGGGCGCTCCTTGCCGTTTTCGTCCATGAACGTGGCGCCCATGGCCTTTGAGTACTTGTCGCCGAGCTTGAACACCTGCGACACCTCGATGCCGCGCGCGCCCTGAAGCTCAAGGCCGCACTTCGGGCAGCGATCGCCCGCCTTGACCACCACCAGATCGGCCCACTCGTCGACCGTGAAGTCCTTGCCGAGCTCGGCGCCCACGTAGTGGTAACCGTCCTCGTTGGCGCCCACGACCCACTTCGGCACCGCCTGAAGGCTCCTCGAGGCGATGACGTAGGCGCCCTCGGGCAGGCCGACCGGGCCCATGGAGCCCTTGTGCAGGCCGAACCGCTGCATCTCCTCGTCGGAAAGCAGCGTGAACCCGCCGGCGGCCGCAGCCGCCTTCGCCTCGTTGACCTCGTGGTCGCCCGGCACGAACAGCACGATGAGCTTGCCTTCGTCGTTCTTGCCGGACAGCGCCTTGACCGTGGAGGATTCCGGGATGTCCAAAAACTCGGCCAGCTCGCCGATGGTGTGCACGCCGGGGGTTTCGATCTTCTTCATTTCCGGAACGTCGTAGACGGTCGGGCACGACAGCCCCTCGCCCACCTCGTCGGAAGCGGCGTAGCCGCAGTCGCAGTACACGAGCGCCGATTCGCCGGCCTCGGCCAGCGCATGGAACTCGCAGGTTTCCGCGCCGCCGATCTGCCCGGCGTCGGCCTGCACGGGACGCCACTGCAGGCCCACGCGCGTGCAGATGCGCCCGTACGCCTCGCTCATCTGCTGATACGTTTCATCGAGCGAAGCCTCGTCGGCGTTGAAGGAATATGCGTCCTTCATGATGAACTCGCGGCTGCGCAAGAGCCCGAAGCGCGGGCGGATCTCGTCGCGGAACTTCACCTGCATCTGGTACAGCGTGCAGGGCAGGTCCTTGTAGGATCGAAGCTCGTTGCGCACCAGGGCCGTGATCAGCTCCTCGTGCGTGGGGCCGAGGCACAGGCCGTGGTCGTGGCGATCGTTGAAGCAGATGCGCTCGGGGCCGTAGGCGTTCGAGCGGCCCGACTCCTCCCACAGCTCCTCGGGCTGCAGCACCGGCATGAGCACTTCCTGCGCGCCGATGCCGTCCATCTCCTCGCGCACGATGTTCTCGACCTTGGCCAGCACGCGCTTGCCCAAGGGAAGGAACGTGTAGATGCCCGAGGCGGTTTTGCGGATGAAGCCCGCGCGCAGAAGCAGGCGATGGCTCGCGATTTCCGCGTCGCCCGGATCTTCCTTCAGCGTGGGGGCGTACAGCTGGGTCATGCGCATGACGTTGTTGCTCATCTAGCTTTCCTCTATCTCTTCCATCAGGGCGTCGACGATGGCGCCCTCTTCAACTTTTCGAACGGTCTTCCCGTGGCGGAACACCACGCCGACCCCCTTGCCGCAGGCAACGCCGATGTCGGCGTCGGCCGCCTCGCCGGGCCCGTTGACGACGCATCCCATGACGGCCACCTTCAGCGGCTTGTCCAGATCGGCGATGCGCCCTTCCACCTGCGTCGCAAGGTCGATCAGGTTCACCTGGCACCGGCCGCACGTGGGGCAGCTGATGAGCTCCGGGTTGCGGCGGCGCAAATCGAGCGCGCCGAGCAGCGCCCAGCAGGCGCGCATCTCGACCACCGGGTCGTCGGTGAGCGAGATGCGCATGGTGTCGCCGATGCCCTGCTCAAGCAGGATGCCCAGCCCGGAAGCGCTCTTGATGACGCCTTGGAACGTGGTGCCCGCCTCGGTGACGCCGATATGCAGCGGGATATGCGGGATGTCCTGCGAAAGCCGGCGATAGGTGCGCACCGTCGTCATGACGTCGTGCGCCTTGGCGCTCACCACCAAGTCGCGAAAGCCGCGGCCCTCGCAGTATTCGACGTACTGCCGCGCCGAGGTCGCGAGCTTTTCCGGCAAGGTGAGATCGGCGCGTTCGGCGAGCGCCTGGTCGAGCGATCCGGCGTTCACGCCGATGCGGATGGGGATGCCCGCCTCGCCCGCCGCGTCGAGCACGGCGTCGGTCTTGGCCAGGCCCCCGATGTTGCCCGGGTTGATGCGCAGCTTGGCAGCGCCTCGGCGGGCGGCTTCGATGGCGATGGCGGCGTCGAAATGGACATCGGCGACCACCGGCAGCGGGGAAGCCTCGCACACGGCCTGAAACGCGTTCAAGCAGCTGCGGCGCGGGATGGCCATGCGCACCACCTCGCAGCCGGCATCGGCCAGCTGCCGGATTTGCGCAAGGTTCGCCTCCACGCTGTCGGCCGGCGCGTTGAGCATCGACTGCACCACCACCGGCGCGCCGCCGCCGAGCGGCACGCTTCCCACCATGACCTGGTGGGTTTTCTGATTGGGGCGCAGCGCGCCCTGCGAACGCGACGGCGCCGCAGCCTGCATGGAGGCTGCGGCGCACGCGTTCGCCATATGTTCGTTCGTTTCCATAGCGCGTATTCTACCAGCGGGAACCGCCACGCAACCGAATCGTATAGAAGCAACAGGAGCGGCCGTGGGATGCGGCGATAAGGCCCCTATTGCCCGAAGAAGGTGCCCGAGACGAGGCGCTGCACGTCTTGATTCACCATGACCAGGAAGAACACCAAAAACAGCGCCATGCCGGCCGCGCTCATGGCGTTCATGGCGCGCATCGACACGACCTTCCTCGAGAGCTTCTGAAAGACCTCGATGACGAAGCGGCCGCCGTCGAGCGGCGGGATGGGCAGGAGGTTCATGACGCCGAGCGACACCGAGATCATGGCGGTGAACTCGAAAAACGGCACGAGACCTGCGTCGGCGAACTGCTTTGACATGACCGCGATGCCCACCACCGAGGAGGAATCGGACACGGTTTGCGCCGCCGTCGCCGGGTTGAACAGGTTGGCGACCGCTTGGAACACCATGCCGATGTAGGTGAAGCCGGCCAGGATGGCGCGAAGCGGGTCGACCGTCATGTGCGTGACCTCGCCCGAGCTCAGCTGCACGTCGAAGCCGATGATGCTGAACAGGACGATGAACGCCACGATGGCGAACAGGAGGTTCACCGCGATGCCCGCCAGCAAGATGACGCTGCGCTTCCAGAAGGGCAGGCTGCGGTATTGCTGCTTGAACTCGCTCTCGTACAGCGCATGGGCGTCGGCGACCGGGCGCGGCTGGCCTTCGTCGTAGCGCTGCGGGACCGCCCGCCCCGCCGCTTCGGCCGCCCTGATCTGCCGCTTGCTGGGGATGACCTCCATGGCGCGGTACGTGTTGTACTCGTCCTGCTTCTTCGGGCCTGTGATGCTGCCCCATTCGACCAGCTCGTCGAGCGCGGCTGCGGCCTCGTCGTCGGAGATGCCGCAATCGGCGGCGATGTCCTCCATGTTCGCCGTGCCCCTGCGCCACAGCGCGGCCAGCACCGGCTCGAGATGCGGGCTCATCTTTCCCGGCTCCATGCCGCACACGCGCGCATAGCCGCCAAGCAGGATGGGCGTGACGCCGAACTTCGTCCCCCACTTCTTGAAGCCGATGTTGGGGCCGGGCATGCCGAGCATGAACTCGGTCACGCGCACGCCGAAGGCGCGCGACGCCAGGTAGTGCCCGCCTTCGTGGATGACCACGAGGAACCCGAGCACGATGGTGCAATACACGATCATCAAAACGACGTCCACGGAATGCTGCTCCTTGCTTTTGGCGACTGGTGCCGACGCAAAAATCCGGCCCTGCTTGGTTTGATCCGGTTCATTATAGAAAGAGGTCCCGCCCCGTTGCCGAAGCGGAACCAGAATCACATGATGGCGCGATGATCGGCCGAGGGCGGCCGACGCGCGCAGGCGGGACGCCTTCGACGGCCGGCAGCCACCACAGCCGCCCTCAACCGGCAGCGTAAGGCCGCGCGGGACGCTAGCGCAGGTTCGCCTGCGCCGTGCGCCTCGCCCACGCGTCGAGTTCCTGCAGCTGATCCAGGCTTTCCACCTGCTCAACGCCGGCCGCCTCGTGCGCTTCCATGACCGCCTCGACGCATTCGGCGATGCCCAGATAGCTGCCGCGCTCGGCGAGGAACGCCGCCACGGCAACCTCGTTCGCCGCATTCATGACGCACGGCAAGGTGCCGCCGACGCCGCCCGCATGCCGCGCGAGCGCCAGGCAGCGGAAGGTGTCGGTATCGGCCGGCGCGAACTCCAAGCTGCCCAGCTTCGTGAAGTCGAGCGGCTCGACCGGCGCGGCCCAGCGTGCCGGATAGCTGAGCGCGAATTGGATGGGAATGCGCATGTCGGTGGTGCCCAAGTGCGCTTTCACGCTGCCGTCGGTGAATTCGACCATGGAATGGATGGCGCTTTGCGGCTGCACCACCACCGATATCTTGTCGTAGGGCATGTTGAACAGATGGTGCGCCTCGATGACCTCCAAACCCTTGTTCATGAGGGTCGAAGAGTCGATCGAGATCTTCGCGCCCATGCTCCAGGTGGGATGCGCGAGCGCTTGGGCAGGCGTGATGCCGACCAGGCTTTCGCGGGTGCGCCCGCGAAACGGCCCGCCCGATGCCGTGACCCACAGACGCGACACCTCGCGCTCGGATTCGCCGAGCAAGCACTGGTAGATGGCGCCGTGCTCGGAGTCGATGGGCATGAGCGCGCCGGCCGGTCCCTGCGCCGGGGCGGCTCCCGCAGCCCGACGCGCTTCGTCGACCTTCGCGGCAAGCGGCATGATCAAATCGCCGCCCACCACGAGGCTTTCCTTGTTCGCCAAGGCGAGCACCTTGCCCGCGCGCAGCGTTTCGTAGCTTGCGCGCAAACCAGCCGCACCCACCAGCGCGTTCACCACCACGTCGGCTTCGGGCAGACGCACCAAGTCGACCACGGCGTCCATGCCGAAGCCCCAGCTGCCCTGCGCGCCGGCCTGCGCGCGAAGGTCGTCGGTAAGCGCACCGCCCGAAAGGCGGGAATCGCCTACGGCCAAATGGCGCACGCCATGCTCGCGCGCCTGCGAAAGCATCTCGGGCACGCGCGTGTGCACCGCCAAACCGACGATTTCCAGCTCGTCGGGATGCTGACGGACCACGTCGACCGTCTGCGTTCCGATGGAGCCCGTGGACCCAAGAACAACGATGCGCTTCATAGCGTGCCTCCGATTTCAAGAATGTGCGTAAGGCCCAGCATAGCCGATGGGGCGGCAAATGTCAGCGAAGCGGCACGGACGCGCCGCATTGAAGGGCGGGGCCACCAAACAGAACGCGTTTCCCTACACCCAGGCAAACGGGATGCATCCCCCGATGACGAGCAGGAGAGCCGAGGTCACCGCAACCAGAAACAGGCTGTCGCACCGATCGAGCAGTCCGCCGTGCCCGGGAAGCAGGGTGCCGGAGTCCTTGAATCCGACGTTGCGCTTGATGCGGCTTTCGGCCAGATCGCCCAGCACGCCGGCAAGGCCGCTCACGACTCCGAACGCAAACGCCACCGGCACCGAGAGGTTCACGCCCGGGATGAGCGTGAACAAGCACCAGAACAGGGCCGATCCCAAAAGTCCGGCGAAGAAGCCTTCCCAGCTTTTCTTCGGCGAAACCCTCGGGGCCAGCTTGTGCTTCCCGAAGCGGCTTCCGGCCAGATAGGCGAAGGAGTCGTTGGCCCAAACGCTCAGAAAGATGCCGAGCACCAGCACGCCGCCCCATGGCGCCGGCAGCGCTTCGCGCACCACGACCAGCCCCGACAGCAGCATGCCGCAGTATGCCGCGCCGAAAAAGCTCACGCCCACGTCGGGAATGCGGGCGCGCATCCAGAACACGTACCACACCAAAAGCGCCAGCAGCAGCACCAAGCTGACCAGAAACGCCCCGGACAGGCCGAAGAAGAACACGCTTATCGGGTACAGGACCGCCGCGATGATGCCGAGCATCTCGTTGGGAAGCTTCGCGTCGGCGCGCAGCATGTAGTAGAACTCGCCGGCGCAAATGCCCGCCGTGGCGCATAAGAGCACGAGCGTCGTCCACTTGCTCACGAGGATGCACAGCACCGACACGGCCACGTAGATGAAGCCGGTGCGGAAGCGAACCTGCAAGTCGGAGGCGTTCTTGAACTTCTCGGGCGTCTTGGCGTACGCGAAGTCCTTGATGCGCTCTCCGCGCGTGCGCTCGTCGGCGGCAGAGCTTCCCCGCCCCGCCTCGGTTTGCCCAAGCTGTTCGCAACCGTCCTTGGACAAGGCTATTTCACCGCCCCGAACCTACGGTCGCGGCCCTGGTACTCCAGCACGGCACGCAACAGGTCGTAGCGATCGAAGTCGGGCCACAGCACGTCGGTGACCACGAACTCGGAATAGGCGACCTGCCACAGCAAAAAGTTCGACAGGCGCATCTCGCCGGAGGTGCGGATGACCATTTCCGGGTCGGGGATGTCGGCCGTGTACAGGCCAAGCTCGAATTCCTCTTCGGTGATGGGTTCGTTAGGGTCGGCCCCCTCGGCTTGTCGGGCGGCGGCACGGCGCACGCACGCCTCGGCTGCGTGCAGAATCTCCTGGCGAGAACCGTAGTTCACGGCAACCACGAGCGTCATGCCCGTGTTGCCGCGCGTTTTCTGCCATGCCTCGTCGAAGGCTTCGCGCGTTTCAGCGGGCAGGGCGGACATGTCCCCGATGGTGCGCACGCGGACGTTTTCCTCGTGCAGCCCGTCCACCTCGGCCAGCATGGTCTTGGCGAACAGGTCCATCAACCCCACGACCTCGTCGACCGGGCGTTTCCAATTTTCGGTGGAAAACGAGTAGATGGTCAGATACCGCACGCCCATATCGGAAGCGCAGCGGATGGTCTCGCGCACCGCCTCGATGCCGGCCTTGTGGCCGCGCAGGCGGTTGAGCGCGCGCTTCTTCGCCCAGCGCCCGTTGCCGTCCATGATGACCGCGATATGCTGCGGCACGCGATCCTGGTCAAGTGCCGCAGGGTCCAATCCTGCGGGCGGATTCGGGAATATGTAGTCGAGCGGCTTGTTCATAAGCATCCCCCGTGATAAGCGAATGCCAACCCGCAATGCCTTGCAGGTTGGCAGAAAAAGAAGCGATGAAGATCGAAGGCGGCAGTCTAGATCTCCATGACCTCGGCTTCCTTCTTCTTGAAAGCCGCGTCCACGTCTGCCACGTACTTGTCGGTCAGCTTCTGGATCTCGCCTTCGGCGCGACGCTGCTCGTCCTCGGGAAGGTTCTCCTCCTTGACGCACTTCGCGACATGGTTGTTGCCGTCGCGGCGGGCGTTGCGGACGGCCACGCGGGCCTCCTCGGCGTATTCCTTGCACTGCTTCACCAGTTCGCGACGGCGATCCTCGGTCAGCGCCGGGAACGGCAGGCGGATGATGGAGCCGTCGTTGTTCGGCGTGACGCCCAGGTCGCTTTCCAGGATGGCATGCTCGATGGCGCCCAAAACGCCCTTGTCCCACGGCTCGATGACCAGCATGTGCGCGTCGGGCGTTTTGATGCCGGCCATCTGGTTGATGGGCGTGGGCACGCCGTAATACTCGACCTTGACGCGGTCGAGCAGCATGGCGTTCGCGCGACCGGTGCGTACGGTGGAGAAAGCGTTGTGCAGATTGTCGATGGCCTTCTGCATCTTCTCCTCGGTTTCCATCATGATCTCGTCGATCATCGAGCTGTCCTTTCCTTATGCGCAGGCGAAACGCCGCGCGACGATTATTCTACCGTGGTGCCGACGTTCTCGCCCTTGAGCGCGCGGGCGATGTTGCCCGCAACCGTCAGATCGAACACGATCATGGGCACGTTGTTGTCCATGCACAGGCTCGTTGCGGTGGAGTCCATGACATTGAGGCCCTGCGAGAGCACGTCCATGTAGCTGATGTGGTCGTAGCGCTTCGCGTCGGGGTTCTTCTTCGGGTCGCAGTCGTAGACGCCGTCGACCTTCGTGGCCTTCATCAGCACGTCCACGTCCAGTTCGCAGGCGCGCAGCGCGGCGGTGGTGTCGGTGGTGAAGTACGGGTTGCCCGTGCCGGCGGCCAGGATGACCACGCGGCCCTTTTCCATGTGGCGCACGGCGCGGCGGCGGATGTAGGGCTCGGAAACTTCCTGCATGGTGATGGCGCTTTGCACGCGGCTGAAGATGCCGTGGCGCTCGAAGGCGTCTTGCAAAGCCAGCGCGTTCATGACCGTTGCCAGCATGCCGATGTAGTCGGCCTGCGCGCGATCCATGCCCTCGGCGCTGCCCGCCAGGCCGCGGAAGATGTTGCCGCCGCCCACGACGATGGCAAGCTGCACGCCGTCGTGCACGACCTCGGCGATTTCGTCGGCCAGGGAATCGACGACCTTCGGGTCGATGCCGTAACCCAGATCGCCAGCGAGCGCTTCGCCGGAAAGCTTCAACAGCACGCGCTTGTAACGGTATTCTTCGGCCATAGGACAACCTCCCGAGGATCGTTTTTCGTTTAGCTGCCTTATCTTACCCGAAAACGCGAACGGCCGCCCACTCTGGCGGCCGTTCGTCATATTTTCATGCGATATGTCGCTAACCCGGGGCGGGGACGCCGGCGATGAGGGTCCGAGTCGTCGCTGCGTCCCGTGCCGCGCAGCCGAGAGGCCAAGCGCCCCTTACGCCGCGGTAGCGTCTCCGGTGATGCGCGCGGCGGGGTCGTTGTACACGTCGCGATCGAGCCCGCCGGTGAAGTTCGCGGAGGTGACGCCGGCGACCATGGAATCGCTGACGTTGAGCGCGGTGCGGCCCATGTCGATGAGCGGCTCGACCGATGCCATCAGGCCCACGATCTCGATGGGAAGGCCCATGGTCCCCAGCACGATGAGGCTCGCGAACGTGGCGCCGCCGCCCACGCCGGCAACGCCGAACGAGCTGATGACGATGATGGCGATCATGCCGACGACCCAGGAGGGGTCGAACACGTTGATACCGACGGTCGGCGCGATGAGCGTGGCCATCATGGCCGGGTAGATGCCCGCGCAGCCGTTCTGGCCGATGGACATGCCGAAGCTGGCGGCGAAATTGGCCGTGGCCGCGTCAACGCCGAGCGCCTTGGACTGCGTCTCGATGTTCATGGGAAGCGCGCCGGCAGAGGTGCGGGAGACGAACGCGAACGACAGCACGGGGAACGCCTTCTTCAGGTACACGACGGGGTTGACGCGGTTCGCCGCCAGGATGAGCAGGTGCACGCAGAACATGGCGATGATGGCGACGTAGCTGAAGATGATGAACTTGCCCAGATCGAGGATGGCGGCGAAGTCGGAGGTGGCCATGACGTTGGCGATGAGCGCGAGCACGCCGTAGGGGGTAAGGCCCACGACCATCTTCACGATGCACATGACGATGCCGTAGAGGCTGTCGATCAGCTTGCTGAAGAACGCGGCCTGCTCGGAGTCGCGGTCGCGCAGCTTCAGGTAGGCCAAGCCCACGACGGCCGAGAAGATGACGACGGCGATGGTGGAGGTGGAGCGCGTGCCGGCCAGGTCGGAGAACACGTTGGTCGGGATCATCGAAAGGATGGTCTGCGGGATGGTGGTGTCGGCCACCTTGTCCTGACGCGTCTGCAGCGTCTCGAGCTTCGAGGCGTCCACGGTGCCCTGCGTGAAGTCGGCGCCCGCCAGGCCCGACAGAGCGATGGTGGCCCAGCCGAACAGCGCGGCGATGGCCACGGTGACCAGCAGCACCGCAAGCACGCTGCCGCCGATCTTGCCCAGGTTGTCGACGGCCTTCGTGCGCGTGAAGGCGCCGACGATGGCCACGAACACCAGCGGCATGACCAGCATCTTCAGAAGGTCGATGTAGCCGGTGCCCACCAGGCTCATCCAGTCGAGCGCCGTCTTCGCGGCATCGGAGCCGCGACCGAGCGCCAACTGCACGCCCACGCCCAAAACGATGCCCAGGCCGAGCGCCGTGAACACGCGGAACGTGAAGCTTTTATCCTTCGACTTCAAGAAGCGAAGGAAGGCCAGCAGCGCGGCGAAAACGACCAGCACCGCAACGACCGGCCCTAAGATATCGAACGACATGATGTTTCCTCGTCTTTCCCTCAAGGACCGCGTTGCCTCGCAGCCCTCCTTCAAATACGAAAGGGCATTATGACCCTATATACCTAGTAGTTCAATAGGCATACTTAGAATTCTTATCTCTACTGGGTTATTGGTATTTGCGATAACAAGACGGAAAAACCCTGGAAGCGCGAAGACGGCTCCCGCGTCGGGAGCCGTCTTCAGAAGGGAAAAGAAAGGAAAGGGAACCGGGGCGGGAATGGACCCCGCGCAGAACGAGCGCACCGGCTCGGCCTGCGCGGAGCCGCCCGCAACGCTATCGGGCGGCCCCAGGGCGGCGGCCCTGCCCCAAAGGGAAGGTCGCCGCCGCATCGCTGCGCCGTCTTAGGCGGCGTCGCGCTGGCTGCCGGAGGAGCTGCTGCTGCCGTTGTTGAACAGGCGGTTGAGCAGCGATTCGTTCGAGCTCGACCCGGAATTGGAGCTTGAGGAGTTCTTTTGCGCAGAGCTCGACGAGCTGCTCGCCTGGGTCGATTCGTCGGAACCGAGCGTCACCTGCATCGTCTTGGTCTCGCCGTCGCGGTTCACCTCGATGGTCACGGTGTCGCCGGGATTCTTCGAGCGGACGTCGAGCATCAGATCGCTCGCGGACTCGACCTTGTTGCCCTCGAACTTGGTGATGATGTCGCCGGACTGCAAGCCCGCCGTGGCCGCACCGGAATCGGCGGAGACGCCCGTCACGTAGGCGCCGGAGTCAACGGACAACCCGTAGCGCTTGGCGTTCTGCGAGTTCACCGTCGAAAGCGTCACGCCAAGCTGAGCATGCGTGGGGGTTTTGCCCTCGATGATCTGCTGCGCGATGTTGACCGCGTAGTTCACCGGGATGGCGAAGCCGACGCCGGAGTAGTTGCCCGAATAGGACGTGATCAGCGTGTTGATGCCGATGAGCTTGCCGTTCTTGTCGACGAGCGCGCCGCCGGAGTTGCCCGGGTTGATGGCCGCGTCGGTTTGGATGAGGTTCGGGTAGATGGTGTAGGCCGAGCTGGAGCTGGAGGAAGACGACCCGTTCCCGTATCCGTACCCATAGCCGTTGCTTCCGCTGCCGGAGGAGGAGTTGCTCATGATCTGGGAGCGGCTCGTGGCCGAGACGATGCCGGTGGCGACGGACTGCTCAAGGCCGAAGGGGCTGCCGATGGACATGACCCACTCGCCGGTGGTCAGGTTGTCGGAATCGCCGAGCTCGATGGGGGTCAGGCCGCTTGCATCGCGCAGCTTCACCACCGCGATATCGCTCGATTCGTCGGTGCCCACCACGTCGGCATCGTATTCCTCGCCGCCGACGGTCACCTTCAGCGCGGCCGCGCCCTCGATCACGTGGTTGTTCGTGATGATGTAGCCGTCCTCGGAAAGCACGACGCCGCTGCCGAGCGAGCTTTCGGTCAGGCTGCTGGAATTCGAGCTCGACCCGCTTGAACCGTACCCGTAACCGAACAGGCTCGAAGAGCTGTCCTCGGTGTACACGTCGATGGCGGCAACCGAGGGAAGGGCCTTGCTCGCAACGGTTTCAGCGAGGCTGTCGTCGCTTTCCTGCGCGGTGATCTGCGTGTTGGTGGTTGCTCCAAGCGTCACCGTGGTGCCGCTCTTGGCACCGCCGTTGGCAACGGCGAACCCGCCGATGCCGATAACGCAGGCAAGGGCCGCGCCCGCGAAGGCGACGCCGAAGGTCTTGGCGGTTGACGGAGGCTTCTTCTGGCCGTCGGGCTGCGGCTGCTTCGGCTGCACCGGCGGAATAGGCGACTGGTACGACGGCTGCTGATAAGACTGCTGATTGCACGGTTGCTGACCGTACGAATCCGTTGCACCGGAGGGGTTGTGCGGGTCGGTCATGATGTACTCCTTGTTGTCGCTTGGTTGCGTGTTCGACTTCGTTTTTCGACGTGATGACCTTATCACGCAACGGGTTCCTTATGCGCCGATGCACCCTTTCGTCACCTGCGCGTCACGGAATTACACCTTTCGGTGTACGCCTTCGGCCGCACGAGGAAACCCCTCGTCGGCGATGCAGGTTACCCGCGCGGCGAAAGATGCGCTATGCTTCTTCGACATGACGACGAGAGGACGAAACCATGAGCAAACTCGATCAGCTGCTTGAAGACCTGGCCTACCTTATTAATTGGCTTGCCGACGAGAGAGGCGGCGGGCAAGAGCACGTCGAAGTCGCCGAGAACCCGCAGGCCTTCATGGAGCAATGGGATCGGTTCCGAGCGATGGTCAACACCCGCAAGCCCGGCAGCGCCTCGCCGGAGTTTCTGCGCGTCCAAGATCGCGTGCTCAAGATGATGGTTGCCGAAAAGGGGCTCGTGCGCGCAAGCGACCTGCCGCGCCTTGCCGGCGACGAGCGCCTTTCCCTCTGGCGCGGCGATATCTGCGCCCTTAAGTGCGACGCCATCGTCAACGCCGCGAACTCGGCGCTTTTGGGCTGCTGGATTCCCGGTCACGACTGCATCGACAACGCCATCCACACCTTCGCCGGGGTGCAGCTGCGCCTGGAATGCGCGCGCATCATGCAAAAGCAGGGATACGAAGAGCCGATCGGGCAGGCGAAGGTGACCTCCGCCTATAACCTGCCCGCCAAGCACGTCATCCACACCGTCGGGCCCCTGTGCAAGCAGGCGCCGACGACCGAGCAGCGAGGGCAGCTGGCCGACTGCTACATAAGCTGCCTGGATGCGGCCGCGAACGAGGGGCTTGCCTCGGTGGCGTTCTGCTGCATATCGACCGGCGCGTTCGGCTTCCCGCAGGAGGAAGCGGCGAGCATCGCGACGCAGGCGGTTCGCGCCTGGCTCGACTCGCGTCGGGACGCCGGGGAGGCCGGAGCCGACATGCACGTCATCTTCAACGTGTTCACCGCCGACGACGAGCGCTGCTACCGCGAGCTGCTCGGGCAAGACGCCTCGAGCGAGAGAGGCGAGGCTATTTCCGAGTAGGGGCGAAGCCCCCTACCCCAACACCGTCAGCACGACGGCGGCTGCCAAAAACGCAGCCGAGACGGTCATCGCCGCGTAGTCGATGCCCGCGAAGGGGTACTCCTTGAAGCCGCTTTCGCGGGTGCGCAGGTTGAAGCCACGAACCTCGGCGGCGATGGCGGCGCTGTTGGTTTTGCGCACCGAGCTGACCAACAGCGGCACGCACAGCGGGATCATCAGGCGCACGCGCTTGGCAAGCCCGCCGTCGAATTCGACGCCGCGCGCGGTTTGCGCCTCCATGATGCCGGCCATGTCGTTCATGAACACCGGGATGAAATGCACCGTCGACATGAAGGTGAATGCGTATTTGTAGGGAACGTGCAGCACCTTGACCAGGGCGTTCGCCATGTCGGTCATCTTGGTCACGTAGAACACCAAAAACAGCGGCACCGCGCAGGCGACCAGGCGCACCACGATGAGCACGGCGGCCAGCACGCTTTCGGTACCGATGTAGCCCCACGGCAGCGCGAGGAGCACATCGCCCCGCGGCGTGAACAGGAGCGCTATGACGGCGAGCAACGCGGAGAACAGCGCCACCGCCTTCGCCAGGCCGAGGGTTTGCGGCACCATCTTGCACTGCACGGCCAGCAGGGCGTCAAGGACGATCACCGCCGCCAAAAGCGCAAAATTGCTGGTTACGAAGCATGCTATGACCAGCAGAAACGCGGCGGCCAGCTTCGAGACGGGGTTCATCTTGTGCAGAAAGCTGTTGCCCGGAACGTATTCGAGGAAGCCCTTCATCGCTCGCCCGCCTTTCCTTTGCCAGCCGCGCTGCCGGCCCGCATTGCGCCGGCCGCGCCGGCTTCCAACGCCGCCACCATCTCATCGAGGGTGTTCGCCCGCGCCACCGGCGACGATTCCGCCGCAGCGCCCTTCTCGACCAGGCGCAGCGACACGTCGACCACCTGAGGCGGCAGCAAATGCGTGCGCGAGAGGGCGTCCCGGTCGCGCAGCACGTCGAACGTTGCGCCGTCGGCGACCACTTGACCCGCAGTCATGGCGATCACGCGCTTCGCGTAGTCGGCGACGACCTCCATGTCGTGGCACACCATGATCACGGTCGTGCCGCGCGCGTTCATCTCGGCGATCACGTCCATGACCTTGCCGCATTCGTGGAAATCCAGGCCTGTGGTCGGCTCGTCGAGGACCACCACCGGTGGCTCGAGCACGATGATGGACGCCAGCGCCAACAGCTGCCGCGTCCCGCGATTAAGCAGAAACGGCTCGGCTTCGGCGTCGAAGCCGAAGCGGTCGATCATCGCGTCCACTTTCGCCTCGGCGTCCGCCCCGGCGCGGCCCTGAGCGGCAAAGCCGAACAGCAGCTCCTCGCGCACGGTGTTGCAGCAGATCTGCCGGTCGGGGTTTTGGAACAGGAAGCCCACCTTCGCGGCAAGCTCGCTCGTGCGCAGGCTCGTCGTGGGGACGCCATCGATGACGACCTCGCCCGCGCTCGGCTTCAAAAGACCGTTGACCAGGCGCATCGTCGTCGATTTGCCCGCACCGTTCGTGCCGACGAACGCGACGAAATCGCCATCGGCGACGGTGAAGCTCACATCGCGCAGAATAGGAAGCTCGCCGTCGTAGGACGCGCTGACATCTCTGAACTCGATCACGGCTAAGCCTCCTTTCCGGCGTTGGGGGCAAAATCGCCGCGGGCGGCCGCGCCCGTCAGCACCCGCTCGCATACCGCGACCGCGCCTTCCACGTTGCGCACCGCCGGCCCCGCGGCAAGCCCTGCCGCGCGCAGCCTGTTCACCAGCGAGGTCGAACGCGGGCAGTTGACGCCCAGCTCCAAAAGCTCATCGGAGTGCTCCAGCACCTCGGCCGGCGTTCCCTGGAAGCGAATGCGCCCGCCGTCCACGATCAGCAGCAGGTCGGCGAACTCCGACAGCAGCGCGATCTTCTGCTCCACCACCACGACCGTGGTGCCGTTTTCGCGCGCATAGCGCGCGAGCAGCTGAAACACCGCCAACGACGATGCGGGATCGAGCTCGGCGGTCGGCTCGTCGAGCACCAGCACGCGCGGCTCGAGCGCGATCACCGCCGCCACCGCCACCTTCTGCTTCTGTCCGCCGGAAAGCTCGTCGATGCCGCGGTGGCGCAGATCGGAAATGCCCATCGCCTCGAGCGCGTCGGACAGACGGCCTTCGATCTCGTCCTTCGGCACCCCGAAGTTCTCCAGGCCGTAGAGGATCTCGTCCTCGACCACCGACGATACCATCTGCGAATCGATGTCCTGGCACACGCTTCCCACCAGGCGGCTGATGTCGGTCAGCGACGCCTCGCACGTGTCAACCCCGTCGATTTTCACGCTGCCGTAGAAATCGCCGGGATAGCAGTGCGGAATGATGCCGTTGAACGCATAGGTGAGCGTGGACTTGCCGCTGCCCGCCGCGCCGGTGATGCCGACGAACGTGCCGTCGGGAATGCTCAGGTCAATGCCTTTGAGCAGGGGATCGGCCCCCTCCCGATAGCGAAACGACAACTGCGATATCTCGATCATGGAAAAGCCCTTCGTGGTAGACGGGTCGATGCGGCAAGGAGAAGCGCGGCCGCCCATGCTCAAGGCAGCCGCGCAACCAAGCGCGCCCGCCAGCTGAGTTTTTGGCGGGCGCGGCTTTCGCGCTAGCGCTTGAGGACGGCGCGCAGAACCGGGGTGAGGATGGCTGCGAGCACGGCGTTCATCGTGGCGGTGCCCAGCACCATGACCGCGTACACGCCGAACACGGCAAGCGGGTCGAGGTGGCTGACCGTCACGCCGACGATCATGGCGAAGGTGTAGCCGGAAACGACGGTGGAGACAAACGTGATCGCGACCGGCGCCACAACGTTCTGGAACGGCTTGTTCTCAGCCGCGACCTTCGCAAGCACCGCGACCAGCACGCCGCACACCAGGGCGCCGAGCGTTTCGGACGCGATGTTCACCAGCGGCGTGGCGTTGAGCATGGGGATCTGGCTGACCAAGCCGACGAGCAGGCCGACGATGGCAGACTGGTACACCTTCGGGCGCGTCAGGATGATGGCCAGGCAGTACATGGCGATCATGAAGTTCGGCTTCATGCCGCCGAAGTTCAAGAAGCTGGAAACGGTCAGCTTCAACACGGCGCCGGCCGCGATAAGCACGGCGATGAGGATCAGATCTTGAACGGCAAGGCCTCCCTTGGTCTCGGAAACCGCCACGGTGCGCTTCTGGTTCATCATCTGCTCTGCCATTTCAACCACTCCTTCTGGCGGATTCCCCGCCGGTTTTGCGCCCTTTAAGGGCTTTTCTGTCTGCCGGCGGTCGAGCAGGGAACCTTCCAGCAAGCAAGGTTTTCGTCTTACCGCGCCTTCGCGACTTACTGCGTGACCTCAGGCAACGAAAAAAGCCTGTCCTTCGAACCCTTTCGGATCCCAAAGGACAGGCTTTACAAACCTGCGGTGCCACCTTTGCTTGGTTCTGGTCAAGAACCCTCTCACGAACAGCCAACACTGTCCTGCCTCTAACGCGGGCTCACGGTCCGGATACTTGGCCCTGCGGCCGTTCCCCTTTCCCTCGGCGATCCATTTACCAACCAGCATTTCTGCGGGATTCCCAGCAACACCCGCTCTCTGTGAGCGCTTATGATGGCTTGACTTTCGCCTCAACGGTTTCAACGTATGAAGTTGTAGGCCGTACTTTAAGCCAGCGGCGCGCGGCGCGCAAGCCCCGATTTACGCGAATTAACGAACGGGAAACATTGGGCGGCGAGCGGCGGAGCGCGGCAAACAAGGCAAAAGGGACGCAGGCCCTAACGGCCCGCGTCCCTTTAAGCGCGAGGTTGCGCAGCGTTTTGCCCGGATTTACTTCTCGGCCGCGAACGAGATGGTGTAGACGAACGTCGTGGGATCGTAGTAGTCCAGCGCCGCGCCGTCGACCTCGGCATACGGGTAGCCGAAGTTGTTCAGCGTGCCGTCGTCCTGCGCGGGAGCCAGCGTCAGGTCGCGGCCCTCGGACAGCTCGACGCGCTCGCAGTCCCAGCCGCCCCAGTAATACTCGGCCTTCTCCTTCGTTTCAGCCTGGTCCTTGGTCCAGCCGCCCTTCAGCACGGCCTTCAGGACGTCAGCCGGGTCGGCGGGCACCCAACCGGTGCCGGCCACGTAGAACTCGGCCCAGCAGTGCTGGTTCTTCGTGATGTCCTCGGCGTTCATGCGCACGCCGAACATCTCGCGCGCGGGGATGCCCGCCGCACGGCACAGACCGACGAACACCGAGTTGATATCGGTGCACTTGCCGGCCTTCGTGTCCAAAAGCGCGCACACGTCGCCGGTGCCGCAGCCCTTGACGCTCTCGTCGCGGTTCATGTTCTCGATGATCCAGTCGTAGATGGCGCGGGCCTTCTCCACCGAACCGGTCTTGCCGGCGGTGATCTCGTCGGCAGCCGACTTCACCTGGTCGTTGACGGGAACCAGATCGGAACCCTCCAGATACTGCTTTACGTTGTCGGGAAGAGCGGAGCCGTCATCGACAGGGTCGCTGACGCGCACTTCCTGACGCTCGGCCTTAAACGACAGCGTTGCCGTGCGATCGGCCGGGGCCACGTTCGCGTCCCACTCCAGGTAGAGCATCTTGTTGCCCTCGATGTCGATGGTGATCTCGGACTGCGTCGCCTTCGGCGCGTCATAGGTCACGTCGGTGACCTTCTGGTAATCGACATCCTGAGCGATGGGCAGCCACACGCGAACGACTTTGCCCTGCTCGTACTGGGACATGTCGACGGTCGTGGTGACCGTGCCCTTGACCTCTTTGCCGGTGACGTTCTCGGACAGGTCGCGCACGCTGGACGCCTGCTCGGTTGCGGCGGTTTGCGACGATGCGGACGATTTGTCCTTGCTGTCGGAGGTGCCGGAGCATGCGCTGCACGCCAGCGCCACCATGGCGGACAGGCCGGCGACGGCGACCGTCTTGCCCAAATGCTTCATTGAGATGTGCTTCATTGCGGTTACGTTCCCTACTTTCTTTCCCTGCGGATACAACTATTCCCAGCACCCGACAGCGCGAGCGCAAGAAACCAAGCCCTTGAGGCGAATCCGATTACCTATGCTTTTTGCAGAAGTAGGCGCGATGGCGCCGGTTTGCGTCCGCCTGGCGCAGTTTGCAGAAACGCCGGCGAAAAACGCTGTCTGAAAATAGCACCGCGATGGTCAGGAATCAAACAAACAGGCGCGATAAAACCCGCAAACGGCACCTTTTCCCTACAAAAGGTCTCGGGTTAACGAGACGCCGCCGCAAAAGGCGACATCGGGCCCCACCTTACTTCAAATCGGCCAGCAGGCCCTCAAGCTCGTCGCGGTCGATCGCGCCCAGGCGAATCTTCGCGATGGTGCCATCGCTGCCCACGAAAACCGACGTCGGAAACGCCGACACGTTCAGATGCGTGGCCAGCGAGCAGTTCACGTCCATCCAGACGGGCACCTCGACGTCGTTCTCGCGCGCCCAGGCGACGAAGGCGTCCTGGTCGCGCTCCCCATAGAATCCGGGGGTCACCACCGAGATCACCTCGACATCGCCGGCGGCCTTATGCGCAGCGTACACCTCATGCAGCTGCCCCAAGTCGGCCACGCACGAATCGCACCAGCTGCCCCAGAACTCGAAGTAGACAGGCTTGCCCGCTAGGTCGCTCAAGCGGTGCTTGCTGCCGTCCAGGTCGGTCAGCACCACGTTTTTCCACGCGCCCGACACGCCCTCGGTGCTCGCATCGCCCGCAGAGGCGCCGCGCGCATCGTTGACCGAGGCCGAGGCCGCCGCGCTGTCCTGCTGCGACGCCTCGTTCGCCCGCTGCTGCACGCCCAGAGCGTTCACCTGCGAAAACACTAGCCACAGTCCCATGACGGCGATCAGCGCGCCCCCGACGCGCTGCACCGCGGGCAGATATCTGTGCAGCGGCCGCAGCTTCGCCAACGCCACGTTCGCCGCCAGCGTGATGACCACGAACGGCACGCACAGCCCCAGCGAATACACCAGCAGAAGCCCCGCGCCGACCGCAGCGCTTCCCTGCTCGGCCGCCAAGGCAAGGATGGTTCCCAGGATGGGCCCGACGCACGGTGTCCAGCCGAACGAGAACGCCAGGCCGAGAATGAACGCGCCCACGATGCCGCGAACCTGAATCTTGCTCAGGTTGGCGCGCTTTTCCCTGCTCAGAAAGGGAATTTTAATGACACCGGCCAAATACAGGCCGAAGACGAACACCAGGATGCCCAGCGCGATGGCCGCATACGAGCTGTTGATCGTCGCACCGAGCGCACCGGCGCCGGCGCCGAGCGTCACGAACACGCAGCAGATGCCCAGCACGAACGCGGTGGTGTTCGCGCAGCGCCTCCCCAAGCCGAGCGTGTCCGACCCGGCATCGGTGGTGAGCACGCCGACGTACACCGGCAGCAGCGGCAAGATGCACGGCGAGAAGAACGAAAGCAGCCCCGCACCAGCGGCGGAAGCGACAAGGCCTAGATCCACGAACAAACCCTTTCAAACGCGATAGGGCTTGATTGTAGCGGTTCGCGGGGGCGTTTTCGGCGCGGTTCGCTAAGCGGTGAATGTGTCGGG
>CAVGWX010000004.1:0-46062 GCA_963633085.1 Prevotella sp. CAG:279
TCATCGCCAGCACGGCGCATTGGGCGAAGTTCGGCAACAACGTCTACCGCGCCCTGCACGGCATGGCCCCCGAGGAAAAGCTCCCGGCGCAGGTCGAAGCGCTTTCCGGCTGCGAGCTGAACCGCCTGGTCGCCGACGAGTCGGGGCACCACGACATCCCGCGCGGGCTCGCCGAGCTCGACGAGCTGCCCATTCGATTCACCGAGGTCATCGGCAACACGACGGCGGACATCGAGCAGGCGACCAGCGCATTCCTCGCCGGCAGGAACAACTGACGAAGCATCAGCGCGCGGCGCGAAGCCAAACGCGATCAAGGGGGAAGACACCAAAGGGAAAGGACAACAACCATGAGCGAATTGGACAAGCTAAAGCCTCTGATCCGCCTTTCCATCGTGAATCCCGAAACCGAGAGAAGCTCGGTGTTCGGGCGAGGCATCGCCAGCTTGTGCCTCGGCGTGCGCGACACCGGCTCGCTCAACGCCGCGGCCAAAAGCATGGGCATGGCGTACAGCAAGGCCTGGCGCATCATCAAAGACACCGAGGCGGCGCTCGACACGCAGCTGCTCTATCGCAACGGGGCGCACGGAAGCCAGCTCACCGAGGATTGCGAGAAGCTGCTCGCCGTCTATCAGGCCGTCGGCGACAGCCTGCAGAACCTTGCCGAGAAGCAGTACCGGGAGGAGCTGGCCCGCTAACCAAGCAAGAAAGCGCCCTCGGTAAGCAACCTCAAGCGCCAGCGGGGCCTCGACCGCCATGCACGGTCGAGGCCCCGCTGGTTTTCGCTGCGGCAACGATCACGAGACCGCGATCCCATCGAAATCCGGGGCGCGCCAAGCCAGGTACAAGGTGACGTCGCCGGTGATGGTCACGGCAAGCCTGGCAGAGCCGCTCTCGCTCGCGTCCGCGAAGGCTCCCCGCACGTTCTTCGCCTCCCTTGACACCCCGAAATCCCTATACCATATGCTGGGACGCACGCCGATGTTCAGGGATTTCCCGAAATCGATCGACTGGTCGGCGCCCAAAAGATCGCCGTCTGAAGCGGGTGCGGTCAAGCCTTCATCGAGAAAGCGATCCCGCTGCGCAAACAGCTCGAGCGTCGGCGAGGTGAATGCGAAGCGGACCCTTGCCACGTTGCGGGCGTACAGGGAGACATCGCCGGAAACGACCGAGCCGGACGCGAACGGGCGGGTGCAGGACGCGTCGGTGTACCATCCGCGAAAATTCGAGCACGACCCCTTGCGCGCAGCGTTTTGCGCGGCCGCGGGGATGCGGTAAGGCTCGCCTTTGGGCGCGCGCTCCTCCCAGCACGGCGAGGAAGCCCCGTCGACGTAATAGCGGATCGTCACTTTCGGCGTTCCCACCGCGAGCGTCCTCGTGACGGCATGGCCTCGATACGGAGCGCCCGCGTAGCGCGTGCGCGCGCGAACCACGCAGGTGACGAACTTCTCGTCGTATTCCGCCCGCAGCGTGAAGCTGCGCAGATCCTGCCCGCTTGCCACGACGTTTCGATGCCGCAGCACCACCCGCAGGGCGCTCGTCGGCCGGGCAAGCCAACCGGCCCAACCTCCATCGTAGGCCGCATCGCTCCAACCGAGATCGTCGTTATAGACGCTGTAGGCTATGCGATAGCGCGATTGCAGCTGGCCGGTCAAGCGCAGCTGCATCCTTTTCTGCGCACCCGAGCCCCATCTCGTAAGCTCGATCGTGCCGGAAAGGCTCGTCCCGACGACGCGCAGGGAAACCCTCGACAGCTCCTTGCCGATGCGAATCGCCCCGATGAGGCCCCCTCCCGGCTGCTCTGCGAGCACCGTCCCGTCGGTGAAGGTCGCAACGCCCATCACCTCGGGAGCCTCGCGGACCCACGGCTCATCGACGTCGGTCACCAGCCATTCGCACGTTCTGATCATCCCCTGCGTCGTACCCGAGCCGCCCGAATACTCGCGCGGACGGCATTCGGCCTGCAGGTCGGGAATGGAAACGGTACCTCCCAAGACGCCCCTGCCGTTGCGGATCGACCCGGTCAAAGCAAGCTCGGAACCGCTGTTCGTCCCAAACCTGGCATCCTCGATCTTCCACCGGCGATACGCGATCCCCCACTCCCCGCCCGGATAGCCGTTGGTGTTGAACCGCACGCGCGTGCCGTCGCGGTACGAGCCGTTCGGGCATTCGAGCGGCATCCCCGAGCAATCGGCGAACACCCACCATGTGCCCCCTGATTCGTGCAGCCAAAACGACTGAGCCCGGTTCGACAGGCTGTCCCACAGCTGCGCCCGCGAAGGATTCCTCGTCGGCCCGCCACCATCATGGTCGAACACCAGACCGCCATGACCGGTATGAGCCGGCACCAGCCTCACCGTTCCTCGTGCGTCGGCGCACGATGTCGGCTCGATGACCCAATTCTGGTTTATCGTCCCCGAATCGTTCCAAATCATCACCTCCGCGCCCCTCGACCTGTTCGCCGACCCCACATCAAGGTAGCCGTCAGGACGCTGCGCGGGGGATATGCGGACCACGCGGCCGCACCACACGGGGCTGCTGTTGATGTAGATATGATCGGAGCGCATCTCGACCCACCTCGTCGAAAAGCCGATGGGAGGATCGTCCCGACGCGCTGCCCCATACCAGCCATAACCGAAATAGTAATAGTTCCAGAACCACGAACGAAGCTGATAGGCGTGCAGGGCGACCGCATCACGACGGCGGACCCATACATCGTAGCGGGAACCCGGGTATTCGCGATAATCGGTCCAGATATGCCAGCCGTCCCTGTGCAGCCCATCCCCCTGCTCGTTGTCGATGACCACGACCTTCGACCCCTCAAGCTCACCAGCGGCCGGCTGCCCGTCCACGCGGTGATAGAGGCTGAAGCGCGTATCGTCGCCCGACCAGGGATGCCAGAGGTTGTAATCCTTGTTATTGCCGTTGTAGCTGCCGCATGCTATCTGGAGCACGCCGGTGAGATGGTAATAGAGCTCGGTCGTGAAGTCGCAGCGCATCTCTATGCGCGTGGCAACCCGGATGAATTGGTCCCAGAATATATCCCATTCAACCCAGGGGGTGTAGGCCTCGATCGACTTGTCGGTGTACATCACCTCGCCAGGTACGGCGCCATGCCCTTCGATCGAGCCGATCTCGTGCCAGAACTGGCTATCGTAGTATCTTCCGTTCCCCCGGAAAATGTAGCGGCCATCCCACGTCGGGTCAGCTGCGAGGGCTCTTTGCGGGCCCCAAAGCACAAGGCCCGCGACGCACGCCGCGCCGAGAACGAACGAACGCCGGCTCATCAGGCGCCCCTTCGACCCATCCCGGCAATCGGCAGCCGACAAAGCGCCGTCGCCGCACCCCTTCTGCCTGCCTGCGCCCGCGCCCCAGATGCGGCGGGCGATGCCCGACGCCTTTCGGCGGCCGTCCACCCGCCGAAAGGCCCTCTTCGATTTTTCTCTGCGCCGATTTGCGCCACGCTTTCCCATCGACAACCCCCCCTGCACAACCTCGCCGGCCTCTACGGCGCTATCCCATGCTTTCCTGCAAAAACGAGAGCAGCTTCACCACGGTCGGAACCAAAACGACGATCGTCGTCGGCGGCAAAAAACAAACCGACAGGATGACGTCGAGCTTCGTCGGCATCTTCCTGATGCGCTCGAGCGCGTCGGCCTGCGCCCTCTCGCGCGACAGCGCCGCCTGCACCTTCAACCCTTCGGCAACGGACGCGCCTTGATTGATGGCCTGGGTGATCTGCGCGACGAACGCCCCGACCTCCTGGCTCGAGCAGCGCTGCGCCAGGCGCTTGAGAGCATCATCGCGCGACCTTCCAAGCAAATTGACGTCTTGATCGACGATGCGAAACTCTTCGGAGATGGGACCGGAAAGGCTGCTCGCCACCTCGTGAAAGCACTGCTCGACGGGGGAACCCGCCGCCAGCGCGACCCCCAGAAGCTCCATGGCGTCGGGAAGGCTCGCCTCAACGGCTTCCCTCCTGGCACGACGACCGGCGGCCAGCTTCCAATCCATGACCCCCCAACCGCCCGCTGCGCACGACGCGCACGAGAAGACGGCGCCGAGCACCCCGAGCCCGAAAAGCGACGCGATCGCGAAGCCGATCGCCGCACCGGAGGCGCAAACAAGGATGCGCAGGCATCGCCACGTTTCCGCTTCCATGCGCAACCCGGCCGCACGCAGGCGCTCGCGCACCTGCCGGGAGTCGCCGTCGGAAAGCGGGGCGAGGGCCTCGATGAGCCCGGACATGCGACCGATCGCACGTCGCAGGATGCGCTCGGCGCGACCGGCGGCTGCGACCGGCGTCCGCTCTGTCTTCGAGCCGAACCCCGACGAGCCCTCAGCGAGCACCTGCGCGCCGAAAAGCTGCAGCGACAGCCTCTTCGCCCCGGACCATGCGGCGAGAAGCTCATAGGCGAGCAGGCCCATCGCCAACGACCCCAGCACGATCAAAAGTCCGATTGCCTGATCCATTCCGTCCCCTTACGTGCTAAACACCCGATAACGATGCCCTCTTGAAGGCGGTGGCGCGTCTGCAGGCGACGATTCCGACGATCTCCATGAGCGCCGCCGCGAAGGCAACGGCCCAGCCCAAGGGCTCCTGAGAGTAAAAATCGGCGAAATCACCGTTCGTTGCCCAGGAAAACGCGAAGATCGCCGGCATCGAACACGACACGAACCACGTGGCCAAGCGCGTGCCCGCCAACTCCGTTTTAAGCTCCCGCTCCATGCGCATGCGCGCGTTGGCGTGATCGGCGATCAAATCGAGCACCGAGGCCATCGACCCACCGAAGCGCTGCTGTATGCGCATGGCCGACGCGAGTGCGGCAACGTCGACGCCGCCCGTGCGCTCGGCCATGGCTTGCATGGCGCGGTCAAGGGGCATTCCGTACGATGCTTGAGCCAGAAGCAGCACAAGCTCGCCGTACACCGGATCGGGCGCGCTTTCGCACGCGACGCGCACGGCACGCTCGAACGTCAACGAGCTTTTCACGCTTGCGGATAGCTGAGGTAAAAGGCGCACGAACTGCTCCGCGATCTTCTCCCGGCGCCGGCGGCTGGCGTGCGCAAGCCATATGCCGGCGCCGCCGACAACCGCTATTGCCGCCGCTGCGGCAAAGCCCACGCCGCCCACCAGGTAGCCAAGAGCCGCCCCGACGACGCACGACGCCGCGATGCCGGCCATCCACGTGGACACGGGCATCTCGACGCCAGCGCCCATAAGCGCCAGGGCGATCGGGCCGGACGAGCGCTCCTTTTCCAGGTCCTTGGCGCGGTCTGCGCGCTCGTAAAGCTCCCTTCCCGAAAGCGCGGCGTCGCGCGCAGAGGCCCGGTTTTTCGCCCCGATCGAATACGCGGCCAAAACCACCGCGGCAAGGGCCGCGATCAAGGCGAACGCTGCGAACGTCGTGGCAATTCCCATATCGTCGACCCCCTAACGCCCTTCGAAGAACCATGCCGGCTCGTACCAGACGCCGGCCTGAGCCATGCGCTCCTTGATGCGTTGCGGCTGCGTGCCGCAGGCTTCCCAATCACCCAAAACGCGGCCGAACGAGTCGACGCCGCGCACGTCGAAACGGAACAGCTCGGCCCGGGGGATGACCGTGCTTCCCTCGGGCAGCTGATCGATCGCCACGACGCTCACCACGCGCCGGCACCCGTCCACCATGCGCTCGACGTGCACGATCAACCCGCCTTGCAGCGATTCCGCGATCTGCTGGATGATGACCTCCCGACCCAGATCGGCGTTCGCATAGCCGACCATGGTGCGCAAGCGGCTAATGGCATTGGCCGGATCGTTGGCATGGACGGTGGTCATCGAACCGGGATGGTCCGTCTGCATGGCCTGCAGCATTTCGTAGGCCTCCGCCCCGCGGCACTCGCCCACGATGATCCGGTCGGGACGGCGACGCAGGGAAAGCGCCACCAGCTCGCGCATCGTCACGGCCCCCTCTCCTTCGACGTTCGCTTCCCTGGTTTGCATGCGCTCCACATGAGCGGCGCGCAGGCGGAGCTCGGGCGTATCCTCGATGGTGATGACGCGCTCATCGTCGGGGATGAAGCCCGACAAGGCACCGAGCAGCGTCGTCTTGCCGCTGCCCGTGCCGCCGGAAATGACCACCGGGCAGCGCGCGCGGATGGCCGACCCGAGAAACTCCGCCATGACGGGGCTCATCGAGCCCCGGGCCACCAAATCGTCCATGCTCATCACGTTCTCGCTGAACATGCGCAGGTTCAGAGCGGGACCGTCCGGGGCAACCGGCGGCACCACATAGGTTGCGCGAGCCCGGCCTCCGGGAAGCATCGCGCAGCCCTTCGCATGCGACTCGTCGCAGCGCAGCCCCGCCTGCTCAGCTATCTTGTTGATGATGCGCCGAACGTGGCCGGCGTCGTCGAAGCGCACCTCGGGGCATTCCTCGATGCGTCCCGAACGCTCCACGAACACCTGCGGCGGCAGAAACGGCATCGAGGGGTCGCTGAAATCAACCCCACCGCCGTTGACCATGATCTCGGTCACGGAAGGGTCCTCTATCAGAGGCTGCAAAGGACCGTAGCGCATGAAGTCGTCCGCCACGTTGCGGCACAGCTCTTCAAGTTCGAAGAGCGTCGGCGCCAGGCCCCAAGCACGCGCCGTGTCCCCCACGACGAAGCGTATCGTTTCCTCGACGCGCGCAGGATCGGAAGCCGAATCCCGCAGCCGGATGGCCAACTCGTCGCGCACGACGCGCTTCAGCGCAAGCTGGGTATCCCTATCCACGAACACCACCCGCCCGGTCGATGGCATCGAGCGCCAAGAGTTGCAGGCTCACCGTGCCCATCGCCTGCGCGGCCTGAATCGAGTCCGCCTGCGCGGGATCGACCTCGATCGTCACCGCGCTATAGGCAGAGCCCTCGCCCGCCCCGTCGCCGCCGACCGAAAGCACGCGAGCGCTCTCGCACAAAACCTCGGACGCCGCCTCACCGGTCAAAACGGTGTTGACCGACACCACGCGCACCTCGTCAAACGCCCTCACCTGCCCGGCAACGCCCGTCTCGTCGTCCACCGACAGCGACACCGCTTCCATCCCCTGCCCGATCATGCCCGCAAGGCGACCGTCGCCCCCTTCCCGCGCGATAAACGACGGGCAAAGCTGCGTGCCCGCGGATATGTCGACGAGCGCACGCGCTCCGACAAGGTCGGACGCCTGCCCGTCCGCGACCACCGCACCGCTGCTGCGCCATGCCGCAGGAACGAAGCGAGTCTCGAGCATGCGGGCATCCAGCACGTCCCCGGCTTTCACATCGACGGCGGCCACCGCGACCTCGACCGCCCCGTCGGTGGCGGCGGCGACGGCGGAGCGGGAGGCCCCCGCTTGCCACAGACCGAAGCATATCGCCATAGAGGCGACGGCCACCGACGCCGCAGCCACGGCGGACATCTGCTTGAAACGCTGGCGAAAGCCACGCGCCTCATCCGAAGAGGCCGTCACGCCCTCGCGAGGCGGCCGGACGCCCGGGCGCGCCGTGGCGCCCCTTCCTCGCGCGCCCGAGCGCGCAGCAACCTTTCCCCACACCATCGCAAGCACCTCCTGCAAGCTGCTGCCAGCAAGCGGCAGCCCCTCCAATCAATCTTTTTCAAGCGCCCTGTGTATCCGATCGGCCATTTCGCCGGGAAAGCCATCGATAGACCCTATCGAGGCGAAGGCGGCCGCCGAAGCGTTCGAGCCGCTCTTGAGGCGATAGCATCCGCATATGCGCTGCTGCGGCCTCCAAACCTTCACCGAGGCATAGGGCTTCGCCTCGATGATCAGGCAGGTCGATGCGGGAATCGACCTCACCCCCAGCGCACGGCCGAACGCGGTGGGGACATCCTGGGAAACCTGCATCCCGATGACCCAAAGCCGCTCGTCGTCCGGCATCGATGACGCCGGAGCCTCATAGAACCACACGGTGACATCGCCCAAGACGCCCTGCTCGGCAAGCGTGTTCGCCGTAAGCTGCGCGATGGCCCGGCCGGGGTCTTCGGAGAACTTCGCCGGCAGCGCGCCCGTCGGGTCCATGCAGGCGCGCCGAGCGGCGTCGAGCGCCTGGACCTGACGGTCCTTGGCGGCATACGCGATGCCTTGATCGATTCCGAACGACAAAACGGATATCAAGATGATGGTCGCGACCACCGCCAGCGGCGCCATGGTTCCCGCCTCGCCAAAGCGAACCTTTCTCATAGCGCCCTCGCCTCGATCACGCGCTCGTCGACGCTCGTCCATACCACCTGGCGGGACAACGTTTGCGGCATGCCGACGCAGGCGAAAATCCCTGGCACCCGATAGGAGATTTCGCAGGAAAAATCGGTTCCCGCCGTACTCGACGAAAGCGTCTCGCCCCCGCCCGCCCGCCGAGACGCCCGCGTTTTCCTCGGAGCGATCTTCACATCCTTCACGCTGAGGTTTTTCGCAACAAGCTGCGTCGACGATCCTATGATCTGCGATTTCACGAACGCCTCCTTGTCCGGCGCGACGGTAAGCCCTCCCGTATCCATCTGCAGGCACGCCTGCACGACCTCCGACGAGACCAGCTGCGTCGAAAACATCGTGCAAGCGACTTGCACGCAGGAGAAGAGCAGGGCCAAAAAGAGCGGGGTGGCGATGACGAACTGAACGATCTCCCCGCCGCGCTCCGATTCGCTCATATCGATCACCCCTTCTGAGCGATCCATGCGACGCCGGCCGCCTGGGCCTCGACGCAAAATCTCCCATCATCGACGCCGGTCGCACGCGCGCAGGCATGACCGATCGGCGTCAGGGAGGTGATTCTCGCCGTCACGGCCACCTCGACTTTCCGGGATTCGACGCCGGAAGCGGCCTCGACGAACCTTCGGTCCTGCACGCTGTAGCGCCGACGGCTGTACTCGATGCGCTCGACGGCGCCGACGTTTGCCTGAACCTGCGTCGAAATCGCGGCGGGGTCGGTTTGCAGCGCCGCCGAAACGGCTCTTTCAGCGGCCGACTGGGCAGAAGCGGCGCCATCCCCCGCCGAGACGCCCTCGCACGCCAGCCGGCATGCGGCCTGGGCCGCGTCGTCGATCGCCATCTGGATGAACACCACCCGACCGAGATCGATCAAGGCGCAGAGGAACAGGGCGATGAGCGGCAGCGCCATCACGAACACGATGACGCTGCCGCCAGCCTCATCGCCCTCGCGCGGCGGCGCGTATATGCGACGCATCATCTACTTCTTCGGCACGGATCCCGCCGACACGCTCTGGAACATCGTGGCGATGGAATCCCCAGCGCTTTTTATCGCGGCGTTGATCTGATCTTGCAGGGCGAGAAGCGCCGCACCAAGGCCGACCGCGAACCCGAGCACGATGACAACCTGGACGATCTCGGAGCCGCCATCTTCCTCGCCGGCCAGAACCCATGCGCGGATCAGGTTCCCAACCTCGCTCATACGATTACCCATACGTTCCCTCCATTTCCCTTGTTTCCTGTTTTCGTGCATCTGGTGCGCAGTATCGTCATCGCGGCGGGCGAGGCGTGCGCCTATCGGCACATGAGGGTTCCAACCGCGAACCACAGCGTCAAAAACGGCGCCATGGGCAGCCCGTCGTGAAGCCCGATCCTGCGCGTGGCCACGCCGGCCGCCGACACCGCGGCGGCAACCGCGTAGCACGCCGACGCACCTGCGAGAGCGCCGCCCCCGCTCGCCATCGACAACGCTGCCATGCAGCGAACGTCGCCGAACCCGATAGGGCTCGATTCTTTAGGAGCGAAACGGTTCACCGCAAGAGCCGCCGCAAGCACCACGCCTGCCGCCACCGCACCCGCCACCGCTCCCTCGACGCCCCTGAGAAGGAGCTGAAACGACGCACCGATGACGGCCAGGGCCGCGCAGCACTCCAGCGGGATGATGCGGGAACGCATGTCGCACGCGACCGCCGTCGCCATCACCGCCCCGCCAAGGTCGAGCAACGCCACCTCGGGAATCGCGAGCCCGGAATACAGCGTGCCCGTGAACCACGCCGCCAACGAAACGCCCAGGCCCGCTCGCCAACCAGGCGTCGCGCAAAACGCGCAGCGCCTCTCCTTGTCGCCCTCGGACATCAGATCGTCCAACGTCCCTGGGTCGATTCCCACCGTTTGCAGGGCCTTTGCGCGCTCCCTGGTGATGGAGCGGCGGCAAAGCGAGGCGCGCACGTCGGCGAGCCACGCATCCAGCGCACCCGCATTCTTGGCCCCTCTCGCGAAAGCGGGCCGACCCGGATGCCTTTTCAGATACTCCCCGTATTCGGCCAGCGATTCCCACCACCAAGCACGCGAGCGCCTGTACGACCTCGCCAAGAGCACGCTCGCCAGCTTCGGCACGGCGAGAGCGCCCAGAAGCGCGCCTGCAAGGGCGGATGGCGCCGCGACCATCACCACGAAGAAGCTCACGCGACCACAACCTGCTGCTCGTCCCTCACCGCATGACGCGCCCGCTCCCGGACAGGTGCAACCGACCCCTGAACCTTGCGCCCGGCCAAGGCCCCTCGCTGCTCCTCGGCCGGGCGAGACGTGACCTGGGGCTGATGCGCGCCTGTTCGGCGAAGCAACGCGCAGACCTCGCCGCCGGCAGAGCGCGATGAGGGCACGGCGGGCTCTGCCGCGCAGGCCCCCACCGCGACGCCCACCACCTCGATACGCAAGACGATGTCGGGGCCCGCCGCGCTCACGATGGCCGCCTGAGGCGTCGCCATAGGTTCCCGCACCGCGCCGGCGGGCGGCGCGGGCTTAGGCGAAAGCGCCTTAGCCGCGAGCGGGGGCGCCTGTTCGACGGCCGCAGGGTGGGCCGCCCCGCCGTCTCGGATCGCATCGCCTTCACCCCGCTTTGCAGATCCGGGCATCCCAAGATCCTGTCGCACCCCTTCTCCTGGCGCGAATCGATGCAGGCAGCCATAGCAAACCTGCGCATCGTCGAACGAAACCGCCCCGCAAACCGAGCATTCCTTCATAAGCTCCCACCTCCATCGCGCACGACAGACACGCGATCGCCTGCGGCGAACCACGCTCCAGCGCATCTCGAGCATCTTTCCAAAACCGCGACCGCGCGGGCGCAACGCAAACGCCTTCCCGGGCCGACATCCTCATACGCCGCAACGATCGTTCCGTCCCTCGACACGAACGCCACATCTATCGGATATGACATCCCCCAGGTGTGAACATCGTTGCAGGGCATGAGCATCAGCGTCGACGATCCGGCATCCGTGCCGAGCAGGCCTCGCGCGCGGTCGAGGAAACGGCCGGCAAGCATCACCCGCGAGGCGCCCGCATCCTTTTGAGCCCCGCCGCTTGCGGCGGTTTTCTTACGACCAGCCATCACGCGCATTGGATGGTCACGCGTACCTGATCCCCTATTTCGGTGCACGACGCGAAAGCCCATCGATGCACACCCCCGTCCTTTCTAAACGTCTCGAACGATTCGTTGCCGCTTCTCACGCAAGTCCAACCGCATGCCTCCATGTCCCTTGCGAGGTCCAAGGCCGCATCGGCCGCCGTGCCGCCAACCAGATAGGCGGCCAGCAGCGATGCCTCATCCAGCAGCACGTCCTCTTTGCCGAAAAACGACGGGAGCTCGCCGGAAAACGCCGAGGCAACGGTTTCGGGATCCACGACGCTGGCCGTACCAGCCTCCTGAGACATGACGGCGAAAAATCCCGCCTGCTGCGCCGCGCTCGGGCCGTCTCTTGCCGCATTGCCCGGCACGGCGCGCCAAACAACCCCGCTTATCGGCAGCGTCAGGCCCAGGCAGGCGATAAGCAGGCACGCGGCGAGCACGCGGCGCCGCTGTACTGCAACAGCGCCGGCGAGCACGCCGGATCGACATGCATTTCTCAGCATCATCAGAGCAACACCCCCGGTTTATAGGTGTCCACCACCAGCTCCTCGCTATGCGAAAGGCCGGGCAGCGCGACGCCGAATATCTCGTCCTTCAGCCCGAGCCCGAAAAGCGTCGGAGCGTACTCCAAGGTTCCCGAATAGGCCGTATGCCCTCCGGCAACGGAGCGCACCTGCACGCGAGCGCGCAGGTTGTCCTGCGAAAACGTTGCAGTCAAAGCCTCCTCCACCGCGTTGGCGCTCGCGGCGGCATCCTCTCCATAACCCGGCGCGGTGGCAAAAGCGCGGACCAAGTCGCAAAAATCCCTGTCGAACGCGGCGCAGCTGGCGAAAAACGACAGCGCGTTCACCGCAATGGCCGCGACGGCGAGCATCGCCGGCAGGGCGGCCACGAACTCGATCGTCATCTGGCCCCGCTCGTCCCCTCGACGCCAAGCGCCGGATCTCGAAGCGCCCATCAATCCCATGGCCTTACCCCCGCAACGCTCGAACGCACGGCGAGCAACATGTCGGCCACGCGCTCGATAGCCCCCTTCGAGAACTCCTTCGCGCAAGGAGGCAGAGCGACCGTCACCGGGACCTCCGTTCCCTCGATATCGACCGTCGCCACCTCGATTGCATCGCCGAGGTCGTCGAGGCTTGCGAACAAGGAGCGCTCAGTAGCCCCGACGATGGCCGTGAAGGCGTCGTTGGAGGCGAGCGGATGCTCGACGGCCATGCGCTTGAGCTCGAGCAATCGCGCACAAGCTGCCTGATCGCCATCCGAAGCGGCCACGTGCGCCGAATTCACCAGCACCGGCCGCAGGGCATCGAGGTTCGCCGGTTCAAGCCCGACCGCTTCAATCGCCGATTCGAACGCATCGGCCGCCCAATCCCCCAAGCCGCTCGCGCCGACAAGGGGTAGGCCGCCAAGCACCGAGCGAACCGTTTCGCGCAGGGAATCCTGGCCCTGCGCATAAGCGCCCAGAAGCCCCGACCAGCACTCCAAAACCATGCCCGCCGCACCGATCAGCGCGCCTCCCGCGGGCTTGAGCCCGTCGAGCATCGAGGTGAGCACGTCGGGCCCTTCCCCCGATGGGTCGGCGACCAGCGTCGCGGCCGAAACCGCCACCCGCGTGCCCAGCGCACCTGCAGCCTGCACGAACGTCGACTCGAAGCCAGCGGCCGGCGCGTCTTCGCCGATGCTCGAGACGAGCACCACCACGCCCTTGCTCCCAGGCGGATGGGCTTCTATGCGCATCCCGCCTGCCGCCTTCAGCGCACCGACAACCTCGTCGAACACCGACGAAGCGCGGTCGCGCACCTCCTGCGAGGCGGGATGGGCGCGCTCAAGGGCCTCTTCGTAGTCCCGTGCGGCATCGGCGACGATGGCGTAGTGGTATTCGAAACCGTTTTCGATGACCGAAGACGCTTGCGCAACCTCGCCCAAACTCGATGCGGAGAAATGGCATTCGTTGCATTCGGCATACGATGCGCCCTCCATCTCGGCGATAGAGCCCACCCAAGCGATCTCGTTCACGCGGGGGCATCCCGGCCACGCATGCATGACGATCCGCCCATCCTCGTCCCGCGTGCAGGGATACACCCGATCGGTGTAAAGCGAGGTGCCCTTCATCTGCTCGGTGTTGCAGGGAAGACTGGGGAAATACGCCTCGAAGGAGCCGCCGTCCTCGTACACGTATCCCCAGGAAAGCTCCTCGCAGGCGAAGGCGTACATGCGCCGCCGCATCTCCGAGCGCACCTGCTCCTCGACGGAGACCCCCCGAGGCTTCTCGCTGTTCAAACGTGCAGCGTAATAGCTCCTCGCGCGCTCGAGCGCCACCGAGAACGACCATGCGTCCACGCTGGAATAGAGCGGGTTGTCCGCCCCGGAAAGGCCGGCAAGGGACTCGGCCCGCTGCGCCATGCAATACTCCGGGCGCGCTCCGCAATCGTGCTCGAAGGCTCGCTGCTTCGCCTCGTTCGCTTCCTGCGCCGCCTGATCGGCCTCCTGGGCTGCCTCGCGGATGGCGTCCGCCTGCTCGCTTGCGGAATCGAGCGCGCGTCGGCCCGCGCCAGCGTCGTCGGGAACCGCGATGTCGGGTGTCTTGGCCGGTACGGACACGGCGAGCGCCACATACGACGAAGCGCCGTGCGCGTTCGCGTGAGCCACCGCAACAGCTGCCGAGGCCGACAGGAACGGCAAGGCTTTCTGCACGCGGTTCAAGCCTGCTGCGGCGCGCTGCGAAAACGAATCGCGCGCTTCGGCCACGCGCCCTGCGGCGCTGAGAAGCTCGCCGCCTATCGCCTGGGCGCCGGGCACGCATAAGGCGACGACGCCGAGGCCGGCGCATGCCCCCGTCGCCAGCGACAGCGATAGCACCACCGCGTCGCACACGCGCGCGGCGATCATGAACTCCGCAACGACGTTCTGCGCGGCGAGAGCCGATGCGTCGGCAACGGACTGGGTGCGCGCGGAAAGCGACTGCACGCGATACACCTGGGCGGTCGAGAAGACCAGCGACAGGGTCACCAGCATGGCGAGAACCATTCCCGCCGTGGTCATGCCGGCCTCATCGCGCACGTGGATCCCCGCCATCACGACCACGCCTCGATCCATCCCTGGGGGTTCAGCCCGAGCGCCGTGCCGCCTATCCAGGAAGGCTGCGTCGGGCGGCTGTCGCGCACCTCGACGCTCAGAAGCCCATCGCCGTCGAGAGCGCCCACGAGCGAACCGGCCGCATCGAAAAGCGGCAGCGGGCGAACCTTCGTGCGGATGGTCACCGACACCTGCTCCGAAGACTCGCCGCCTTCCGTCTCGACCTCCCACGTGCAGCCATCGTCGTGCACGTGAAAACACGCTGCGGGCGGTATGGCCCCCAGGCGATGCCTCACGTAGGCCTCGACCGATTTGTCCATTGATCCGAGCGCATCGGTTTTGGTGACGAGCAAGCGGCACGCCTCCGCGGCGGCGGCCTTCATGACCACGCGATCGTAGAGAAGAAACGCCGGCTGAACAAGCGCAAGCAGCACCACGAACAGCACGGGGATGAGCACGGCGGCCTCCACCGTCGCCTGACCCTCCTCCGCACGCGGCAAACGAACCACTTCCCAACACCTCCCTTACCGAAAACATCCCGATAAGCCGCCCGGCCATAAGCGCGAGCGCGCCACCGATCCCCGACCCGCCCCAGGCCAAAAGCCTCGTGCTCGCCGCCCGTCAATACAGCAGCACATCGGCCATCGCCTGGGGCGAGGCCTGCTCGACGCAATGCGACGCCGTGGCCAAGGCATGCTCGACGAGCGCACCGCCCGATGCAAAGCGCCACAGGGCCCCCAAGCCGATGACCACCGCCAAAAACGCAGCAGCCACCAGCGCGAACTCAACCGTCGACTGGCCCGATTGCGCGCAGGGGCCACGCCTTGGCGGCGGCCAAGCGCCCTTACAGGCTGTTGACGCCATCCGAGATGGCATCCCAAAGCTCCTGCAACTTGCCGCGAAACAGCGTGATCGCGATGATGGCGATCACCACCAGCACGCCCACCAAGATGGCGTACTCGGTCGTGCCCTGCCCCTCCTCCTTGGCGTGCAGACGCGCGAACTTGCAGGTCATCTGAGCCAACGCGCAGCGATATCGGTGCGCAATCCGTTCAATCATGTTCGGTAACCTCCCATCAACTCCAACAAAACCGGCCCCAGCACCAGCAGCAGCATCGCCGGCAAGATGAGCGTCCCCGTGGGGATCATCATCTTGACCGGAGCCTTCGCGACGCGCTCCTCGACATGCGATCGATGCACCGATCGCGCCTCGGCAGCAGCCTGCTCCAAGCTCTCCCCCAGCGCCGTCCCGAACCGCAAGGAGCGCACAACGGACGACGTCACGCGCGAGAACAGGGCCGATCCGTACGAATCGGCAAGCGCTTTCAGCGCCTCCTCGCGCCCCGCGAGCCCCATCGTCCAAGAGCGCATCGCCGAGGCGCACTCGCGCGAAAGGCGCGACTCGAAATGCTCGACATACAGCTCGAAGCTGCGATCGAACGACAGGCCGCTGCGCACGCCGAGCGCGACGACTTCCAGCAGTTCCGGCAAATCCCTCTCCAGGTCGGCAAGACGGGCCTCGCAGCTTGCGCGCAGCGCGCGCCGCGGAGCGCGCAACCCCCACGCCGCGCCCAAGAAAGCGCCGAGCAGGCCCAGCTCGTCCGATAAAACCAAGCCGACCAAGCCTCCGGCTGCACCGGCAAAGAAGGCCAAGCGCGCCATGGCCTCGCCGAACGCCTCCCGCGAGATCTCCTCGGCAAAACCCGAACGAGCGACGATGTCGTCGAAGCGCCCGAAGCGGCACAGGATGCCCACCCAAGGGCCAGGCGATGCCTGCCGCAGCGCGATCAGGTCGCTTAAGCGCACGAGGTAGCGGATCACCTGCCTCGTGACGCCCTCGCATCCAGCCGTCTCGATCTCCATCCGCGACGACGCGCGCGCCTGTCGGGCCCTCTTCGACGCAGGGGAAGGGGCCGCCTGCAACGCGCATGCACCCGCGCCGAAAGCGAGCAGCGCACCGGCGATCGCCGCAACAGCCTGCCCCGCCATCACACCACCTCGACCGCCAGCATTCGCCGCACCGCGAGCACGCCCGCAAGCTGCATGGCCAACGCGACGCCGAGCAGGGCAAGGCCAGCCGCATTCGCGAAGAACGGCTCCAAAAACCCTTTGCTGACTGCCGACAGGACGGCAATGAGCGCAAAGGGCATCGCCGTCACCACACGAGCCGAAAGCCGCGCCTGCGCGGTTTGCACGCGCAAGCTGCGCCGCAAGGCGAGCTGGCTCTCGACGGCATCGCGTGCCGCCTCGAGAACCGGACGAAGGCTGCCGCCGGACTGATGCTGCACATCAAGAGCGACGACGACGAAGCGAAGCTCGGGAACCGCCGCATCCTGCATTAGCGCCTGCAAAGCGCCCTCGACCCCTTGGCCGGCCTCAAGGCGACCCGCCGCTTGGTTGAACCGCATCCCCAAGGGCCCTTTGGTCTCCTGCGCCAGATGACGAAACGTCTGCTGCAGCGAAAAGCCCGCCTGAAAGCAGGCCCCCATGGAGTGCAGGGCGTCGGGGACGGCCGCTCGCATCGCCTCGCGCTCGGCATCCCCGTCGGCTCCCACGCGAAGGACCGAGACGATGCATACGAGCAGAAACGTCGCGAGGGCGGCAAAAGGCGAGAGGGTCACGACGCCCACGGCGGCGCCGACGATGGTCGCCAGGGCGATCACCAAGGACAAGGCCCCCTCGGCGCCCGGCACCACGCCGCAGCGCCGCCCGAAGGTCCGAGCCGCCAGGGTCGCGAAACGCCGAACGACGGGAAAGCGGCATGACCATTTCGCCAAAGGATAAGCCCAGCTCACTCCGTTCGCGGCCCAGGCGCCGACGCCCTTGCCCCTCACGACGCGCACCGTCTGACGCACCCGGCCTTCGACCGCGCTCTCCAGAAAAAGCCCGAAGAGGAATGCGGCGAGCGACCCTAGGACGCATAGTGCAAGCTTTCCATCCATTGCCGAACCTCTTCCCCATCTACCGTCGATGTCGTCGCAAGCTTGCCGGCCCAATCCGGCAGCTCATGCCAAAGCCCCTGATCATCAGGGCCATCGCGCGCGAAGATCGTGCGTATTCCGCATCGCCTGCCCTCGGAACTCTCGCAAAATTCCGCCACTTGGCTCACGAAACGCCGCCCGTCAAGAAAACGGGCCGTTTGAACCACGACGTTGAACGCGCTCGCCGCGTTGGCCTCGATCACGTCGACCGGCAAGTCGACCCCGTAACGGACCATCGTCGTGATACGCGAAAGCACGTCTGCCGGTGAGTTCGCATGCAACGTGGTCAGCGATCCATCGTGGCCCGTGTTCATGGCGGTCAGCATGTCCACCGCCTCCGCGCCGCGGCATTCGCCGACCACGATGCGATCGGGCCGCATGCGCAAAGCGTTCACCACCAGATCGCGGATGGTCACCTCACCGGCCCCCTCGGCGTTGCGGGGACGCGCCTCCAGGCGAACGACGTGCGGATGCTCCAAAAACCGCAGCTCCGCCGTGTCTTCGATCGTCACGATGCGCTCACCAGGTCGGATACAGCACGACAGAGCATTGAGCAAGGTGGTCTTCCCGCTGCCGGTCCCGCCTGAGACCACGATGTTCTTGCGTGCAAGCACCGCCCACTCCAAAAACCGGCGCAAGCTGGCATCGACGGATCCGGACGACTCCATGTCGGCCAAGGTGATCACCCGATCCGTGAACTTCCGGATGGTGACGATCGGCCCATCGGGGGCAAGCGGCGGCATGACCACGTTCACGCGATGCCCTTGCGGAAGACGAGCGTTCACCATCGGCGACGACTCGTCCACACGGCGCCCAAGCGGGCCAAGCACCCGGTCTATCAGGGCCCGCAGCTGAGAGTCGTCCGTGAACGTCACATCGGCCCTCTCAAGAATGCCCTTGCGTTCGACGAACACGTTTTTCGGGCCGTTCACCATGATCTCGCTAACGGCCGCATCTTCCAAAAGCGGCTCGATCGGCCCGAATCCCAGCACCTCGTCAATGAGCTGACCGGCCAAGGCGTTGCGACGCCTCTCCGGCACGGACGCCCACGCTTGCAGCTGATAGGCCTGACGGCAAGCGCCGAGAAGCTCGCTTCTCGCCCGCTGCGGCTGCCGCGACAGAAGCTGCGCTATGTCCTCGATGGACACATAGCGACGTACATCGGTCTTCAATCGGTTCAGCGTCGCCGCATCGCGCACCGCTACCGGCTCCGAAAGGCCCGCCGCGCATGCCCGCTGCTCCAAGGACACGACGCTCACCTCTTCCTTCGGCGCGGTTTCCTGTTTGCACGGAACAGGCCAAGCCCACTTGCCGGTTCGTCGTCCGTGCGCAGCTTCGCGCCCATTTCGGCGGGAAGTACCTCCGCCAACAACCCGGAAAGGCCGCTTATCAAGGCGTTATCCGACTCGATGAGCTCAAGCCCGCACGCGCTCGCCAAAAGCTCCTCGACCTCCAAACCGCCATCGGCAAGTTCGCGCACATGGGCCCCGCGCAAAGCGCTTGATGCATCGAGCACCGAAAGCGGCGCTCCCTTGCCGCAACCGTTGAGCGCGAACACGAAGGGGTTGACCGCTATCCCGCAGCGCGCGCAAAGCTCCAGCGCCCGCGCGCTCGCCCGCAGCGACGTCTGCCGCTGATCGATGAGGAACAGGGCCTTCGAGCTTCTCTCCAATAAAACGGCATGCTGCTCGGCCCAGGCGGACCCCGTGTTCGCAACCACGACGTCGAAACGGCCCCGCAGCTCGTCAACGAGTCCGCCGGCCTGGTCCGCGATGGACTCGGCGAGCTCGACCCGCATCGGCGCCGCCAAAAGCGCCGGAAGGTTGCCTTGCGCCTCAAGCGCATCGATCCTCGACGGTTGGGCCAGCGCCTCATCGATGCGAAGGGGCCGCTCGACGCCGAGAAGCTCCGCCGCATCGCCGAACTGCAGATCGAAGTCGAGCAGCAGCGTGTTCAGCCCCGCAGCCTTGAGCAGCAACGCGCTCAAGACGGCAACGCTGCTCTTTCCGCACCCGCCGCTTCCGCTGACCACCGGCAGCAGAAAACCGCGCGCAGGCGTTGCCTGCCGAGCATGAGGCGCTTGGGTCGCCGTGGCCTTGTCCGGGCTCGGGCCGGCGTTGCCCGAAGCGCCGAAAGCAGATGGAGCTGCACGGCCCGCAGCAGCATTCTCGAAAGAACCCGTCGCCGGCCCAACGCCAAAACCCGCACCGAAGCCAGCGGGTCCCGCCGCCGCGAAGCCCATCACCGCCTGCGAAGACGCCGAAGGGGCGCCCGCAGACCCGAAGCCTGGGGCAACGCCGGCGGCGGGACTTGCGGCGGCGTTTCCCGTCGCCGCAAGGGTTGGGGCCGACGGGTTCGCGTTGCCGGGCGCAAAAGAGGGCCCCGGCAAAGCACTGCCTGACGAACTTGGCGCCTGGTTGGCAGAGAGCTGCTTATACTGCGCGTAGCGCTGCGAGAACAGCTTCGGCGTCAGGGTCGCGTCGATGCCGGCCGCCGACGCGCGAGAGCGCAACGAACCGGAATCGTTCGCGGCGAGCATGCACACGCGCAGCTCGGGCCTGTCGTGCTTGAGCGCGGCTGCCAAGTTGATGGGCGCCACCGGGTCGCTCGATGCGACCCACGCCTCGCGAATCCGCGCATCACCGGCAAGCGAGCGACGCGCAACCTCGGCGGACGTGAACAAGCGCAACCAGCCCTGCGCAGAGAGGTTCTCCCCTGAAAGCCCCAACAGTTCCGGACGCCGCACGCTTTCCTCGTCGGCGCACAACGCGACTAACGGCATGGTCATGCCCTTCTCCCCTTTCGTCTCCTACGGCCGTCCCCTACGACTGGTCGGCCGCCGTGCCTTCCGATGGAATGGTGAAATACAGTTCCGTTTTCTGCGCTGCCGCGACCAGCTCCTGCACCTGTTCGTCGGGAACCGCGATGGTCACCCACGAAACCTTCGCGTCGCCACCGGAAGCGGAAGACTGCGATTGAGCGCTGGTCGCAAGCACCTGAACCCCTCGCACAAGCGCCTGAGTCGACGATGAGCCGGTGGCGTACACGTCGACGCGCACACCTGCGCTCACCGCCCCGCCGACGGCCTGCACGTCCTTCGCCGGGACGCTGATCGCCGTCATATCCGCCGGGACGTCGATGGATGACGCATCGGCGCGGAAACGTCGCGTGGACAGCACCTCTCCCGACAGAATCACCGATGACGCTTTCGACCCCACCACATCGCCCGGCAAGCGCACCGCATCGGGCGGAAGCAGGTCCGACACCCACAGCTTCGTCTCAACCGAAGCGGCATCCACGGTTTCCCCTGCCGCGATATCCCTTTTGGCGACGCATACCTCCACCTGGTCGCCGCCGTAGCGGGCCAGCACATCGGCGCGCGCCTGCTCGGCTTCCCCGCGCACGCCCTGCGTATACCAAAGCACGCACAGCGCACACGCGATGCCGCACGCCACCGATGCCGCCAAAGCCCTTTTCCGCTTCATGGTGCCCCCTCGCCCTTCACTCGTAGAGAAGCAGTATGGGCGGGCGGCCTTGCGCGCAGCTTGCGCGGGCCTTGCACCACGAGCGCGCGACCCTTGCACGCGCTTTTCCCGATCCGCCTCCTGCGCCCCTTCAGCGCGTCCACCCGACACGCCCCGAATCCTGCGGCGGCGCGCCCGAAGCCTTGCGGGAAGCGGCGGGAGGCTGCGAAGCTTACGGGTATGCAATTTTTGCGAACGGGTTGTTCTTATGCGAAAATACGCTTGCTCGAAGAGGGCATACGGCCGGTTGGCGCAGCGGGAGCGCAGGTGCCTTACAAGCACAAGGTCACAGGTTCAAATCCTGTACCGGCCACCATTGAAACCGTAGGTCAGGTGTTCTTTCACCTGACCTTTTCTATTGAAGGAGCCGCTATGTCGCACGAAACCGGCAACCTTTCGGCCGCCAGCGCCCTCGATCGCCTCAAGCAAGGAAACGATCGCTATCTCTCAGCAGCGCAGGCCCTCGGTGACGTGTCGCCGAAGCTGCGCGAATCGACGTTCGAACATGGCCAGTCACCCTACGCCATCGTGCTTGCGTGCTCCGACTCGCGCGTGATCCCCGAGGCCATCTTCTCGGCGGGCATCGGCGAGCTGTTCGTCATTCGCGTGGCGGGAAACGTCGTCGACAACCATCAGCTGGGCAGCATCGAATACGCCGAAGATCACCTTGGCTGCAATCTGGTGGTGGTGCTCGGGCACACGGGCTGCGGCGCGGTGGACGCCGCCATGCACCACGAGCCCTACGGGACCGTGAAGTTCATCACCGACGAGATAGCCGCCGCCATCAAAGAGGAGCAAGACGAAGCCGCAGCCTGCCTGGCCAACGTCGCCCACAGCGTGCAGCGCATCGAGGAAAGCCGCCAGGTTCGCCGCGACGAGCAGGAGCACGGCCTGCGCGTGGTAGGCGCGCTCTACCACACCGATTCCGGCAAAGTTGAGTTTCTGGAGGAATAGCGGTCGAGAACCGATCCGAGCGTATGCGCAAGTTTGCATGGTTGAAGCGGTTTCGCGCTAGAATATAACCCAAGGCAAACTTCTAAGGAGGCAGAGATACCGTTCCGAACGCTCGGCAACGCGTCGAATCCGGCGGTGCTCTTCTTTCATGCGATGGGCGTCGCCGGCGCAAGGCAACTTCCCCATCTACGAGGGCTGCAACCATATGCAGTATCAAATCGAGGATCCGGAAGGTTTTGCGCGGATGCTCGAATGCGTCATGGAAACAGGCGCGCTGCCGAAGGACTGCCCTAACCGCAAAAGGCAAACGCCACGCTCTTAAAACAGCATGGCGCGCCGCAGCATGGCCCATGAATGCGCTTGAATCAACGTTTGCGGCGGCTGCTCTCCGCAGCCGCCGCGCATACCGTGCCCGCCGCTTGTAGCGACGCGCTTTCGCTACAAGCCGACCGACAGCTGAATGCTGTAGAAGACGAGCCGAGCGACGAAAGCCGATGCCACGACGAGAACGAGCGCCGCAGCCGAGACACCCCTTCTCATCGTTGCGTCATCGGGCGAGAGCCGGCAGAGCAGCAACGAAACCAAGCCCATAACCGCCGAGGAAACCAGCAAGGTTATTGCCTCGTGCACCAAAGATGAACCTCGAACCATGCTCGAGTGCAGTCCCCCGGTTTGGAAAACGTGCAGGCCCAAGGTACCGAACCCGATGATGAAGCCGGCAACCGCGACGACAAGGAGGGCTTTCCGTTCGGCCTTCGAGAGCACTTGACCGCCAAAGAGCACCTTGAACGCCGACAGCACTACGGTGCCGACGAAAAGAGACAGGCCGACGGACTCGACGATGCTTAAGGGCGTTCCCCACGTGACGATGGTATCCATCAGATAAGCTGCCCCGGTGAAGCCCGCGAACACCAGGCCCATGAGCCCCAGGCCGATCGAGCAGGCGCGCTTGGCACGGCCGGTCAGCTTCCCCTTCAGAGCGAAGATGCAATAGAGTGCCGCCGCGCCCGTGAAGATAACGCCAGCGGCGATCTCGTTCGACAGAGGGGATCTTCCCACACCCACAAGCGCGAAGACGGCATGAAGCGGGGAAGCCAGATGAAAGAACGCAGCGACGAACCCCACCACGATGATGGCGAGGAAAGCAAGCGGAAGCCCGTTCTCTTTCCAGCTCGGCCCAGACGATCTTTGCGAAATCTCGGCAGTCTCCGCGCGCCGCGGCGCGTTCGTTGCGCCCAAAGCGGCGAATCCCCCCGTTCCGAGCAGCACGCAAGTGGTGAATATGGCCAGGGGCAACTCCGACATGATCGCTTCCATTTACTCCACCTCCGTTGGATTGAGAACGCAGCCCGCAGCGCTTGCCGCGTCGGGCATCGCCGCCGGCCGGGCATGCTTCGTGGCGGTGATGAACAGGTTCGGGCTGGTATAGGATTTGGAGGGGAGCGGCGCGATATCGGCCCGGTCCCCCAGCTCATGCATGTCCGAGGCCTCGCCGAAGTCAAGCGCATGCAGTGGGCAGGATTGCACGCAGATGGGCGGCTTCCCTTGAGCCACGCGCTCGGCGCACCCGTTGCACTTCACCGAATGGCCTTGCGCGCGATCGATGGTGGGATTGTCGTAGGGGCAGGCCATGGCACAGTAACCGCAGCCGATGCAGCGATCGGCATCAACCGAAACGAGCCCCGTCTCGCTGTCTTTATGCATAGCCCCCGTAGGGCACGCACGTACGCAAGCGGGGTTGTCGCAGTGGTTGCAGGAAAGGGTCACGTGATAGGTGAAGCTGTTCGTTACCCAGCAGTCACCCTCCCGCTCCCAGCTGCCGTCGCCAAATTCGTACACCTTGCGATACCAGTGTTCCTGACTCAGATCGTGATAGTCGGCGCAGGCCAGCTGGCAGGTTCTGCAGCCGGTGCAGCGCTGCGCGTCGAAATGGAATGCGAGCTGCGTCATGCGATCACCCCACCTTCTCCAACTGTCCTACATTGCTGTGCTGCGGGTTGCCTTTCGCAATCGGAGAGGGTCTCTGAATCGTAATGGTGTTGATGCAGCCCCCGCGGTCCACCCTGTCCCCGTTCATGTCGGCGTCATGCCAAGCGCCCTGGGGCATGGCGACGCACCCGGGAATGATGCGCGGCGTAACCCGCGCCTCGATGGTGAGCTCCCCGCGATCGTTGAAGATGCGCACCGTGTCGCCGGTGGCGATGCCGCGAGGGTCGGCGTCCGCGGGGTTGATCCAAGCGACGTTATGAGCCGCCTCTTGAACGATTTCGTTGTTGGCATAGGAGGAATGCACATGCGCCTTATAGTGAAAACCCTGGATGAGCAGCGGATATTCGTCGGTAAGGTCCGCGTAACCTTCAAACCCCGGCGAGAATGCGGGGATCGGCGATATCTCGTCGCCATCTTCGAGCTCCCAGGTGTCGCGCATCTGGGCGAGTTGCTCCGAGTAGATCTCTATCTTGCCCGAAGGCGTTTTCAGCGGGTGCCCCTCAGGGTCGGCGATGAAATCCTTCAGCGACACGAGCTCCGCCACGCGCCCTTCCTTGTACACGCCCATCTCCAACCCTTCTTCCCAGGTGGGAAGTTGGGGTTCCTTCGCACGCAGCTGCTCGTAGAGCTTGCGGTTCCACTCCTCTCGGGTCTTGCCGCCATCGCTGTACTCGTCATACACGCCCAAGCGCTGCGCCAGGTCGCAGCAGACCTCGTAGATGCCGCGCCGCTCGAACTTCGGCTCGTAAACCGGTTGACCGAAGATGATCGCCTTGACGTTGTCGCCGTATGACTGCCCGATCACGCTCACTTGCTCTTGGCTCGTCAGGTCGGGCAGCAGGATGTCCGAGTATTTCGCCGAATCCGTCATGAAAATCTCGCTCGTGACGATGAACTCGCACAGGCTTTCATCGCGCAGGATCTCGTGGGTCCTGTTGATGTCGGAATGCTGGTTGGTAAGGCAGTTTCCAGCGTAGTTGAAGATGAACTTGATACCGCTGGAAATCTTATCGGCCCCGGTGACGCCGCCTTTCGTCTTCGTCATGGAATCCGGATCCTCGATCGCGCGCGTCCAGAGGAAGGTGGGGATCTGCGTCTTCACGGGGTTCTTCCCCGCGGGAAAGGTGGGCATGGAAAATCCGACCTTCCCCTCGCGGCGCCCGTCGTTCGTGCCAGGGCGCCCGATCTGACCGAGCAGCTGCGGCAGGACCATGATGGCGCGAGCGGTCATCTCTCCATTGGAATGGCGCTGAGAACCGTAGCCTTGCTGGATGAACACGGGGTCGGCCTCATGCATCTGCCGCGCCAACTCCACGATACGCTTCTCGGGTATCTGCGTTATGGGCGCGGCCCAAGCGGGCGTTTTGGGAACCCCGTCGTAGCCCGTGCCGAGGATGTAATCCTTGTAGGAGGCGTTCTTGCCCTTGGCCGATTCCGGCAGCGTCTCCTCATCGTAGCCGACGCAATAGGTATGCAGAAAAGTCTCGTCAACCCATCCATTGGTGATGAATTCGTAGGCCAGCGCCGAGCAGAGCGCCGCATCGGTGCCGGTTCGGATGGGGATCCATTCCGTGTTGTCGGCTATGGCGGTGTCGCTCATACGCGGATCGATGCAGATGACGCGCACGTCCTTCTGCTGGCGCGCGTAGGCCAGCAAATTGGCGCTGCCGGTGCCGCCCATGCGCGTGTCGGCGGGACTGTTGCCGAACATGACCAAAAGCTCACCGGGCTGCAGCGTCCAGTAGTTGCTGCCGTAGCAGCTGGTGTCGCCATAGGTGTACTTGCAGCTTTGCGTCATCTGGCCCGAGCTGTAGGAGCCATACTTGCCTAGAAAACCGCCCGTGAGGTTGAGCAGGCGCGTGACGGGATTTGACCCGAACGCGCTGATGCTTCCCACCACGCCCGAGCATTGCGGGATATAGACGGCCTCGTTGCCATAGGTTTCGCGGATGCGCGAAAGCTCGCTGGCGATGGTATCGAGCGCCTCGTCCCAGCCGATGCGTTCGAACTTGCCTTCACCGCGCTCGCCGACGCGCTTCATGGGATAATTCAAGCGCTCCTCATCCTGCAGCCACCGTCGCGCGGACCGTCCGCGCAAACATGCCCTCATCTGAGGCTGCCCGAATTCCTGGTCCCCCGTGGTGTCCGATTCTATATAAACGACCTTGCCGTCCTTGACGTGGCACTGCCACGCGCAGCAGGACATGCAGTTAACCGTGCAGTGCGTCCAGACGATGGAGTCGGCTTCTTCAGCATGCGCCTTTGACGGCAACGGACCGAAGCCTGGCAGCACCTCCCTCGCGGTGCCGCATGCAGCCAGCGCGCCAAGGGCTCCCACGCCCTTGGCAAACGTGCGCCGCGTAACATCACTTCTCTGCGACATCTTCTCAGGTCCCCCTTCCTGATCGAAATCCCTACGCCACGGCGTAGATGGCGATCTTCGGATCGGCGCTCCAGGTAGGCTTCAGACCCGTGGCCACGTCGTCGTTGAACAGCGCGCTTTCCAGATAGGCGTTCGCATGCTCGACGCTGTCGAACCCGTGCAGCACCTGCACGTCCGCCTCACGAACGAGCAGCTCCTTGGTGAGCGCGCCCTCGATCTGCCCCAAGAAAGGCCCGCGATAGTCGGCGTACACCTTCGCCGCCGCCGGGCGATTCTCCTCGTCGATGACCATCGTGATCTCCAGATACGCTTTGACGTCCGCCATGATGCAGCTCCTTTCGTTTCGCGCCTACGGCGCTCTGCCTTTGCTTGCGGTGCAAGATTCTATGGAGGCGGCTCAAGGAGTTGAAGTGGTTAACGAACGATTGAGCGACTCAAGAATTTCTGAGCGGCTTCACTTCCAGGACTTGAGCAACTACTATTTCCTGAGCGGGAATCACCTGGCGAAAGGGGCATCAGATGGCGTATAAGCGCAAACTCGACAAGGATATCCGCTGCCCGCTGGAATACGGCATAGACGTGTTCGGGGGCAGGTGGAAACCACGCATCCTGTGCGTTTTGGCGGACGGTCCGCTGCGTTATTCGGATCTGAAGCGCGAACTGGTGGACATTACCGACACCGCGCTGGCTGCGGCGCTCAAGGAGCTGCAGGAATCGGACATGGTGGTGCGCAGGCAGTTCGAGGAGATTCCGCCGCGCGTCGAATACTCGCTGACGCGCAAAGGAGAAAGCACCATCCCGCTTTTGCAGGCCATATGCAAGTGGTCGGGCATCTTCTATCGGGAAGTGGGAGAAAACGCTCCCCACAAGTGCCAGCGCTGCGACTTCACAGGTTAAGCCGGACGCACTCACCGAGCTGCCGCCTAGAGGCAGCGGGCGTTGAGCCGCGTGATGAACTCTTCGCAGGCTCGGCTGCGCAGGCGGTACTTCTTCCACACCAAAAACGAACCGATGGCAAGCGGCGGGTCTAGGGGCACGAAGCGCAGATCGGAACCATCGAGCTGAAGCAGATGGTCGATGCCCAGGGCGCACGCTTCGCCCGTGCGCACCAGATGGGCCGCATTGCCGAGAAGGTCGAATCGGCCGACCACCTTAAGATCATCGGACGTCAGGCGACCGCCGGACCAAGCGGTGAGGTCGACAGCCTTGTTCGACGTGCGCGAGCTCAGCAGCAGCGGCATGCGGGCGATGTCGCCTGGTCCCGCAACGGCAAGTTCCGCCCACGGGCTTTCGGCCGCCACGGCAACCCCGACGCGGTCGGTATCGGCCATGCGCAGCCACTCGTACTTATCCAGGTTCACCGGCTCGATGAGCAGGCCGAAGTCCAAAAGGCCGCGCTCGAGACGTTCCTCCACGGCATCGGCGTTACCGGTATAGAGCTCGATCTGCACGCCTGGATGGTCGCGGCGCAGCGCGGCGAACACCTGCAGCACCAACCGCATCGCCTGCGTCTCGCCGGCGCCGATGCGAACAACCCCGCCAAGCGCCCCTTCCCTATCCGCGAGCTCGGCTTCGGTCTGTTCCACCAGCGAAAGGATCTCCTCCGCGCGCTGCCGCAGGCGCATGCCGTCGCCAGTGAGCACGCACGAGCGGTTCGTGCGATCGAAAAGCGTCACCCCAAGCTCGCGCTCCAGATCGGCAATCTGCCGCGAGAGCGTCGGCTGCGTCACATGCAGCACGTTGGCCGCCTCGGTCATGTTCTCCTCACGCGCCACGGCAAGGAAGTATTTGAGCGTCCTCAGTTCCATGAGTGCATCCATTCATGCATATAGTGTATATCCAAGTAGTCAGTATAGGCATTTCACATAGGTTCCTGCACCGCCTATATTCGAATCAATAAAGAAGCGCGTTCGAAGAAAGGCGGTAACCATGCAATACGCAACCCTCGGGCACTCCGGCCTCAAGGTATCCAAACTCTGCCTGGGCGGCATGAGCTTCGGCGAGGCCAGCCCCGATTTCCATCAGTGGACCATCGGCCCCGACTTCGACACCACCATGCGCAACAAGTACGACCGTGACCGAACCATCGACATGCCCGTGATCGAGCGCGTGGCCAAGGTCGCCGCCGAGCACAACGTTCCCATGGCGCAGGTTGCGCTGGCCTGGCACTGGGTGCGCGGCGTCGAGTCGCCCATCGTGGGCTGCAGCAAGCCCGAGCGCGTCGACGACGCGGTGGCGGCGCTTGACATCGAGCTCACGCCTGCGGAGGTGGACTTCCTCGAAGAGCTTTACCAGCCGCACAACCTGGTGGGACCAAAGGGCCGCCCGGGCGAGAAGGCGCTGGCAGGCACCACCAAGGTCAAGCTCACGCGCTAGGCCGCACCTCCCATGAACGAACGGATCCTGGCCAACCTTCGCGACGCCGGCTGCGACGAGGCGCTTATCGCCGAGCTCGAGGCCCTCCCCAGCTCTTGCGCCCGGCTTTGCCGCCTCAAGGCCTACCGGCGAGAGCTTCTGGACACCGTGCACTCCGAGCAGAAGAAGCTCGAATGCCTCGACTACCTCATCTACCAGCTGCGTTGCGAAACCGACAAGAGCTACTGCAAATAACAACCGAAGGAGAACCCAATGACCATCAAACAAACCGCAGGTCGCGACCAGCTCGGCGAATTCGCACCCGAATTCGCACACTTCAACGACGACGTGCTGTTCGGCGAGAACTGGAACAACCCCGACATCAGCCTGAAAACGCGCAGCCTTATCACCGTGGTGGCCCTCATGGCGCAGGGCATCACCGACAGCTCGCTTTCCTACCACATCGCCAACGCCAAAGCCCACGGCGTGAGCCGGAAGGAAATGGCAGCCGCCATCACCCACACCGCCTTCTACGCCGGCTGGCCCAAAGCGTGGGCAACCTTCAATCTGGCCAAAGAGGTCTACGCGGACGAGGCCAACGGCGAGGCAGATGCAGATGTGCAACCCAACGCTGCCGAAACCCACGGCGGATTCTTCGGCCTGGGTGAACCGAACACGGCGTTCGCGCAGTACTTCGTCGGGCAAAGCTACCTCAACCCCCTCACCGGCGCCGGCGACTACCTGTCCATCTTCAACGTGACCTTCGAGCCGGGATGCCGCAACAACTGGCACATCCACCACGCAAGCGCAGGCGGCGGGCAAGTGCTTATCTGCGCCGACGGCGAAGGTTGGTATCAGGAGGAAGGCAAGCCGGCACGCGCGCTTGCGCCCGGCGACGTCGTGGAGATCCCTGCCAACGTGAAGCACTGGCACGGCGCGAAAGCCGGCTCGTGGTTCAGCCATCTGGCCTTCGAATGCCCCGGCAAAGGCTGTTCGAACGAGTGGTGCGAACCGGTGGATGACGATACCTACAACGCATTGGAGGCCTAACCATGACGAAGAAGATGCTGGTCGCCTATTACAGCTGGAGCAACGGCAACACGAAGAGGATCGCCGAGCAGCTGGCGAAGGCGTGCGGCGCCGACCTCGAGCGCATCGAGACCGCAACTCCCTACCCCGCCGACTACGAGGCCACGGTCCAACAGGGACAAGACGAGGTCAACGCGGGCTTTGAGCCTGCAATCAAGCCCCTTGCGCACGACCTTGCCGACTACGACATCATCGCCGTGGGGACCCCGACCTGGTGGTACACGATGGCACCTGCCGTCAAAACCTTCATGCATGCCGCCGATTGGGCCGGCAAGACCATCGTCGCGTTCCAAACCAACGGCGGCTGGGCGGGCCACACCATCGAAGATATCGAGAAGATGGCCGCAGGGGCAAGCTTCGGCCCCAGTGCCGAGATTCAATTCGATTCCTCAGGTGGGCCGAAGCTCGTCACCGACCAGCACGAAATCGACGCCTGGATCGAATCTGTCAGAGCGCTATAGGCAGCATGGCGCAGCCTTGAACTGCGACGAACATCTCCCGGGCGAGCAAACGGACGGTTAACGGTCGGTATAACCGGTTCCACCCGCGTGTTAAAAACTGACGCGCCTTCGGCGCTGGCTATTAGGGTGCAAGATAATATCTCGCACCCACGAAATACTTGCTGCTTCCTTATCCCCAACAGCAGAATTTCGTGGGGTCGAGCGAGAGCTCGGCCCGTATTCAAGAGCGCCTTTAGTCGCGACGCAAATTTCAAAAACGGCGCGGTCAGCCTACGCCAGAAGGCGCTGAATGGATTCGTGAATCTGATCGACCTCGATGGGCTTCACCAGGTGGTCGTTCATCCCAGCATCCAAACTGCGATTGATATCGTCAAGGAAGGCGTTGGCCGTCATGGCGACGATGGGCACGCTCTTCGCATCGGCGCGGTCAAGCGCGCGAATGGCCCGCGTCGCCTCAAGCCCATCCATCACCGGCATCATGATGTCCATGAAGACGATGTCGTAGTAGCCCTCGGGCGATGCGATGAAGCGATCGACGCCCACCTTGCCGTTCTCAGCGCACTCAACGACAAGCCCTTCCTGCTCCAGGACAAAGCAGGCAATCTCGCGATTGAGGTCGTTGTCCTCCACGAGCAGCGCGCGCTTACCCGCAACGGCTAGCCCTTCCACTGCGGCATCATTACCAGCCGGGCTCTCTTCCGCGTTCACGGCAAACGGCAAGCGCACACGGAACACGGTACCGCTGCCCACGGCGCTTTCGCACGCAATGCTGCCGCCCATCTGCTCCACCAGCTCGCGCACGATGGCGAGCCCCAGGCCCGAACCGGCCGCCGTCACGTTCTCGTCGCGCTCTTCCTGGGCGAACGCGTCGTACATGCGTTCCTGGAACTCCTTGCTCATGCCGATGCCGGTGTCGGCGCACATAAACTCGAACCAAGCCGTGGAACCGTCGCAGGAAAGCTCGCGGCACGACACAGCAACCTCTCCGTCCGGGCGGTTGTACTTCACCGCATTGATGGCAAGGTTGTTCAGTATCTGTTGCAGATGCTTCCAACTGCCGATCAGGCGCCGATGGGAAATGTCGGAAGCGCTGCCCGCGACTTTGAAAGCGATGCCGCGCTCGGCCGCCTGCGCCTCCGTCAACGAGTTGATGGAGGCGAGCACCTCGCTCAGATTAAACGGCTCATGCGCCAGCTCGTTCACGCCGCTCTCAAGCTTGCTCATGTCCAAGATGTTGTTCACCAGCGTCAGAAGATAATCGGACGCCTCCATGATCTTCTGCCGACAGCTCTCCTGCAGCTCGGCGTCGCCGATGTTGCTCTGGGCGATAAGCACCTCGCCACGGATGCCGTTGATGGGCGTGCGAACGTCATGGCTCATACGCCGCAGGAAGCTGGTCTTCGCGGCGTTCGCGCGTTCCGCCTCAATGCGAAGCTGTTTGTTGCGAACCTCTTCATCGATGCATTTGGAAAGCATGGCGCCGCGGACCTCATCGTCCGAACATTCCGCGCATATGGCTTTCGTTTCCATCCAATGCTCGCACCCGTCGTCGCCGATTTGCTTGTGGGTAAGCGCGACCTCGGTCTTTCCGCTACGGAACGCCGCCATGACCGCTTCGGGGTCGAAAAGCGCCGCGAATTGCCCCGCCTGCTCCTTATCGGGAATCGTGTCGGCGATCACGCGCACGAAACCGTCGAGGGATCCGGATTCGTCGGCAACCTTGCGAAGCGCGCTGCTGTCCTCGACCATGCGATAGGCATTGCCGAGATAGTCCACGGCAACCGCCAGGGGGTACTCGACGCCCATGGCCGCCGCATACATCCGCACCTGGCTTTTCAGCGCGCGCTCGCTTTCCAGCCGCTCGATGTTGCTGGCCATGATCAGGCGCTTCTGCTCTTCGCGGCGCAGGTTATGGCGCAGCACCAGGAAAACGATCACGGCCAACGAAACGTAGAAAGCCATGTTCATCACCGTGGTCATGGTGTTGCTGCGCGGGTTGTACCAGTAGCCGTCCTGCGGGTACACCTCAAGGCGCCAGGAGACGCCCATGGCCTCGAAGTCGTGAGCGAGCGCATCATCGGAAATGTCGGACGAGCCGCAAACCTCAACATATTCCGAACTTGTGGGAGAAGCGGCTTTCAAAAGCCGATAGTCGTAGCCCTGATCGGAAAGCGTGTCGATGGAGCCCTCGAACAGCTCCGGAACTTTGACGATGACGATCGTGAATCCCCAGAAGGTTTTCTGACCATCCTGTTCAAGGTAGACGGGGTTCCTGATGGCGATGCCGGAACCTCCCTGCAGCAGATCAAAGGGCCCCTGCATGACCACGACGTCATTGTCACGCGCGAAGCGGCACGAATCGCCGCGCTCATCGTCGCGATCGATAAGGTCTATGAGTCCCGCCTCATTGCCCTCGGCCGGGTAAATCTGCGTCACCACGCCGTCGGGAGCAAGCAAGACGCTCTGGATGTAATCGGCCATCATGTTCTGCGCCATCTGATCGAAGCGGGGAAGCGACCCGTTGCCGTTGATGACGTGGCGCTCCAGCGTGTTGGTGACGCCCACTGCCTTTTCGATGTCGTCGGAAAGAAGGCTGGAATAGACCTTGGCGCTCAGGTCGGCTTTTGACTTGGCCTCTTCGGTCTTGTTGTGCTCGATGGTGCTGTTCATCGTGGAGACAAGGAAAATGCCGGCCAAGACGATGAGAATGGGAAGGATGATGTAAGCGCCCCTCTTCATCGCCGTAAGCGCACGGGGGTTCTGAGCCGGGTCAGCCCCGACTTGAAGACCGGCGTCTGCGATTTTCGCGTGCTTGTCCTTATGCTTGGAAAAGACCATCGGAAGCTCTCCCTGAGCAGGGCTTCCCCACCCCGCACCTCATCGGTGATCTCACTTAATTGGAGCATTTTCTCACATATGAGGCGAGGGGGGGGGTGAACCTGGCGTTTCGGCACGTTTTCCGGGTTTGAGGAGCCCCGCACCCGGCGCGTTCGCCCCCGAAATTCCCGAACCTTCCCCACAAACCGGTGCCTTCTAAGGACGCACGCGCTCCATGTTCCGAGGGGCAACCTTAAAGGCTAACGCTGCCGCGCCAGCGCATTCGACAAGGCAGACGATGAGCATCGCAGCCGCTCCCGCATATCCGGAAGCCCCGGCCAAAGAGAAGACGAACGCGATGACGCCCGGCACAAGGAAAAGGACCACGCCGAGAACAACCGCGATAACCATGCGCAGCTGCACATCGGACTGCTTGAAGAACTGGGCCTCGTTTTCCCATGTCATCTGTGGCTTTTTGCTGCCAATCGCGAACATGAGCAAATCGACTGCGGTCAAAGGCAAGGCGAATGTCAGCACCAGGATCACCGTCACGTCCACCGACGCGCCCAATACAATGAGAGCGACAAGGAGCACCACGAACAGCGGCACGCGTCCGACAAGGTATCCGCTTGCGAACTTCGACAAAGCGTAGTCCCGCATGTTCAGAGGCATGGCGCGCAAGAAGAAGAAATCCTCGCCATCGCGTGCAAGCGCAAGAGAGAACAAGTATGAAGGAATGCTTGCGAAAACACCGATGAAGACAACCATGCCCAAAATCGAAAGGTACGCATTCGAATCCACGCTCGACACAAGAAGCGCATCGCGAAGCTGGTCGATCGTCCCGGCATCCTTGATGCCGATTCCGAACACGCCTACCACCGCAATGGCCAGAGGTTCCAAGACCATCGTAACCACGAATTGCTGGAAAAAGGCAGGCACGCGGATCATGGTCGCCAAATCCTGAGAGAAGAACGCCTTGAATTGGCCGCGCTGCTTGACAGCACCGGCAAGCTCGCCTTCGGAATAGCGCTTGCGGCTCTTCTTGCCCGCGCCGCCCTGCATGCCGCGCACGCCCTCGAAATACCATTTCTTGGCGAACAAGCCCGTCACCACAATGTAGAGCAGGGCAAGCACATACATGCCGACCAGACCAAGAAACGCATTGCCGCCGAACACCTCGGAGGCGAACAGCGTCGGCGCGCACACGATCGTCGTCGATGATGCTGACAGCGCCGTTAGCGCTGATATCGCTTACCGTCAGCATCATCGACGACGAAGACGAGGAAGAGTTCATCCCGAAATTAATCACCATGGCAACGAGCAGCGACACGATGGTGGTGAGCGTTCCGAAAACGCGCGCGAACTTGTCTTTGTCGGCGGCAACGGGGGAAAAGCGCATCACCGGGATGACCACGATGATGAGGGCGAGGGCCGTCGCGATCACGCACGGCAGAAAAGCCAGAACGAGCAGCACGAAATCGACGCCTGGGTCGGGTCCGTCAAAGCGCTGCAAACAGCGTGACCCGCCCTTGAACTGCGACGCGCATTTCCCGGACGAGCAAACGGACAGTTGGCGGTCGGCATAACCGGTTCCGCCCGCATGTTAAAAAACTGACGCGCCTAAAGGCGCTGGCTATTTAGGTGCGAGTAATATCTCGCACCCACGAAGTTTTGGCAGACGGGGTAACACTTCCGTTGGAATTTCGTGGGCGCGAGACACGTCTCGCACATGAATCGTTCAGCGCCTTTAGGCGCGTCACGCTCTTGAAAACCGGGGGCATCCCCGGCCAGCAAACGCCCGGACCCCTCCCGGCAAAACAGTATCGCATCCTTCGGATGCTCTCTATTGCGGTACGAGCTATCGCTCGCACCCACGAAATGCTTGTTGCTTTGTTGCTCGCCCTCCACGAAATGCTTGTTGCTTCGTTATCCCAGCAGCAGGATTTCGTGGGGTCGAGCGAAAGCTCGACCCCACATTCGAGAGCGCCGTTAGGCGCAACGCATATTTCCAAAAACAGAGCGGTAACCCTATGCAGACCATAGGCCGGGCAGAGCCCGAAGGGGCATCGGATAAGGCCGCCCGTCCTGATCAGGTCGCCAGCCTCGCCCGCTAGTCATCCAGGTCGAACAGGGTTTTCATGTCGGTTTCCTTCAGGGGGGCGCCGCTTGAGGGCAGGCTTGCCGCGCGGAACTTGTCCGGCGAGGCCTCCTTGCCGATGAAGTCCTCCACGCACCCGACCGCCGTCACCGTGCGGCTCCCCTTGGCGGTGAACGCCAAGACGCCCTGCGTATTGTTGGTCGTCTTCGTTTTCAGCAACGACGTGTTGAAGTTGACCAGTCGATAGTCGCTCGACACCAGCGCGATGTCGCGATCTTCTTCAAGCACCGTCGCGAACAGAAGCTTGCTGCCGCCGTAGATGGCGTTTTTGAGCTTCTTGCGGTTGGTCTTGGTGGCATATCCCGACAAGGCCACGCGCGCGACGCGGCCGTTTTCGAAGACGAAGAGCACGTCAGCGGTGTAATCGCCCGGATCAACCACCCAGGTCACGCTCTCGTCGGGGCCCATCTCCAAATCGGTCGCCAAGAACGACCCCAGCTGAGCCGACTTGGTGTCCTCGAAAGCGGCCACCTTGCACTTGTACACCTGGCACTGATCGGTGAACACCAGAAGCTCGTGGGTGTTCGAGGATGCGAATTCGATGAAGGGCTCGTCGCCGTCCTTGTACTTCAGCGTGGCCGCCTTGCGCAGCACGCGGTCGGTCATCTTCTTCAGATAGCCCTGGCGCGACAGCATGATGGTGACGGGGTACTCCTCCACCTCCGGCTCAAGGTTCACCTCGACCACATCGGCAGGAGACACCATGCCGGTACGGCGCGGCATGACGTGCTTCTTGTTCACCGCGGCAAGCTCGTCGCGGATGACCTCCTTGATCTTCTTCTCGCTGGCCAGGATGGCGTTGAGCTCGGCGATTTCGTCGGTGAGCTTGGCGATGTCCTTCGTGCGGTTGAGGATGTACTCCTCGTTGATGTTGCGCAGCTTGATCTCGGCCACGAACTCGGCCTGCACCTGGTCGATCCCGAACCCCTTCATGAGGTTGGGCACGACCTCGACCTCCAGCTTGGTGTTGCGGATGATGGCGATCGCCTTGTCGATGTCGAGCAGGATGGCCTCGAGGCCGTGCAGCAGGTGCAACCGATCGGTCTTCTTTTGCAGGTCGAACGCCGTGCGCCGGCGCGTCGACTCCACGCGCCAGGAAACCCATTCCTGCAGGATCTGCCGCACGCCCATGACGCGCGGGTAGCCGTCCACCAGCACGTTGAAGTTGCACGAGAACGTGTCTTGCAGCGTGGTGGAGCGGAACAGCTTCGCCATCAGCTGCTCGGGGTCGACGCCGCGCTTCAGGTCGATGGCGATGCGCAGACCGGAAAGATCGGTCTCGTCACGGATGTCGGCTATCTCGCGCACCTTGCCTTCCTTGGAAAGCTTGACGATGCGGTCGATGATGACGTCCGTTTTGGTGGTGTAGGGAATCTCATACACCTCGATGATGCGCTCGTCGGGCAGGTAGCGCCAGCGCGAACGGATCTGGAAGCCGCCGGTGCCCGTGCTGTAGATGCGCTCCATCTCCTCGCGGCGGTAGATGATCTCGCCGCCGGTGGAAAAATCGGGCGCGGGCATGTATTCAAGCAGGTCGCAGTCAGGGTCATCGAGGAAATGCATGGTTGCGGTGCACACCTCGTTAAGGTTGAACCCGCAGATGTCCGACGCCATCGCCACGCCGATGCCCTTGTTGGCCGACACCAGGATGTTGGGAAACGTCGTGGGCAGAAGGCGCGGCTCCTTCATGGCGCCGTCGTAGCTGTCCATGAAGTCGACCGGGTCCTTGTCGATGTCCTTGAAGATTTCCGCGCAGATGGGAGAAAGCTTGGCCTCGGTGTATCGCGACGCCGCGTAGCTTAAGTCGCCGGAATAGTACTTGCCGAAGTTGCCCTTCGATTCCACGAACGGCGCGAGCAGGGCCTCGTTGCCCGTGGCAAGGCGCACCATGGTCTCGTAGATGGCCGCATCGCCGTGGGGGTTGAGCTTCATGGTCTGCCCCACGATGTTCGCGCTCTTCTGGCGCGCGCCGTTTAGCAGCCCCATCTTGTACATGGTGTAGAGCAACTTGCGGTGCGAAGGCTTGAAGCCGTCGATTTCCGGGAACGCGCGCGAGACGTTGGTGCTCATGGCATAGGGCATGTAGTTCGACTCGAGCGTTTGCGTGATGGGCTGCTCCATCACCTCGGAATGCAGGCCGATCACGTTGGGGTTGTCAACGTGCTTTCTCTTCGGTGCTTTTTTCGTCTTCTTCGTTGCCACGGTTTCCCCTTGATGCTTGATGTGTTCGGCGAGGTTTTACGAGCGTCGGCGCAAGGCGGCCCTGCGGGCGCCGCGCGCTCTACTGCAGGTCGAGCTGGTCGAGATATTCCTTGCCATGCTCGGCGATGTGCCGTTTGCGCCCCGCCTCGTCGTTGCCGAGCAGCAGGTTGAACATGGCCTCCATGGTGGGAACATCCTCGGGCTCCACCTTGATAAGCCGACGCGTTTCCGGGTTCATGGTGGTGAGCCACATCATGTCCGGGTCGTTCTCGCCCAAACCTTTCGAGCGGTTGATGGAGCACTTCTGATCGCCGATTTCCTTCAGGATGTTGTTCTTCTCAAGATCGGTGTAGGCGAAGTACGTCTTCTCCTTGCAGTTGATCTCGTACAGCGGCGACTCGGCGATGTAGACATAGCCCTCGTTGATGAGCGTGGGCACCAGCCGGTAGAGCATGGTGAGGATGAGCGTGCGGATATGGTAGCCGTCGACGTCGGCGTCGGTGCAGATGATGACCTTGCTCCAGTTCAGGTTGGCCAGATCGAACGTGCCGAGGTTCTTCATGCGGCGGTCGTTGACCTCCACGCCGCAGCCGAGCACGCGCAGAAGGTCCATGATGATGTCCGACTTGAAGATGCGCGGGTAGTCTTCCTTCAAGCAGTTGAGGATTTTGCCACGCACCGGCATGACGCCCTGGAACTCGGCGTCGCGCGAGGTGCGGATGGCGCCGGCCGCCGAGTCGCCCTCTACGATGTAGATCTCGCGGCGGGTCTTGTCCTTGGAGCGGCAGTCGATGAACTTCTGCACGCGGTTGGCCATGTCGGTCTTCTGCTGCAGGTTCGTCTTGATGGACTGGCGCGTCTTTTCGGCGTTTTCGCGCGAGCGCTTGTTGATGAGCACCTGCTCCATGATCTTGTCGGCCGAAGCCTTGTTCTCGATCAGGTAGGTTTCCAGGCGCTCCTTGAAAAACGCCGTCATGGCCTGCTGGATGAAGCGGTTGTTGATGGCCTTCTTCGTCTGGTTCTCGTAGGAGGTTTGCGTCGAGAAGCAGTTGGTGACCAGCACCAGGCAATCCTGCACGTCCTGCCACTTGATGGAGCTCTCGTTTTTGTTGTACTTGCCCTGGCCTTTGATGTAGGCGTCGATGGCGCTCGTGAGCGCGCTGCGCGCCGCCTTTTCGGGAGAGCCGCCGTTTTCCAGCCACGATGAGTTGTGGTAGTACTCCTGCATCTGGAAGGTGCGCGAAAAGCACAAGCACGCGGTGATCTTCACGTTGTAGTCGGGCAGGTCGTCGCGATCGCGGCCGCGGCGGTCGGCCTGGATGAAGAAGGGCTCGATCAGATATTCGGTGCCCACCTTCTCAAGCACGTAGTCCTCGATGCCCTTCGGGTAGCAGAAGTCCTCTTCGGAAAAGCCCTCTTCGCCCTCGATGCGCAGGCGGAACGTGACGTTGGCGTTGACGACGGCCTGGCGGCGCATCGTTTCGCGGTACCATTCGTCGGGAATGTCGATGGACGTGAAGACCTCGAGGTCGGGCCGCCATTTGATGGTGGTTCCCGTGCGGGCCTCGTCCGTCGGCTCGATCTGCAGCGCCTTCTTCTTGGCGCCGATGACCTTGCCCTTCTTGAAGTGCAGCTGGTACTTGTTGCCGTCACGCCAAACGGTGACGTCCATGTACTCGGAGGCGTACTGCGTGGCGCACGAGCCCAGGCCGTTGGTGCCGAGCGAGAAATCGTAGTCGCCGCCTTCGTTGTTGTCGTACTTGCCGCCGGCGTACAGCTCGCAAAACACCAATTCCCAGTTGAAACGCTTCTCGGCGGAATTCCAGTCCAGCGGGCAGCCGCGGCCGTTGTCCTCCACCTGGATGGATCCGTCGGCAAACGCGGTGAGCGTGATGAGGTTGCCGAACCCCTGGCGAGCCTCGTCCACCGCGTTCGACAGGATCTCGAAGGCCGCATGGGCGCAGCCGTCAAGGCCGTCGGAGCCGAAGATGACCGCAGGGCGCAGGCGGACGCGCTCCTCGTCCTTCAACTGGCGTATGCTGTCGTTGCCGTAAGCGGCGGTGTTTTTTGCCATGCTCGCTCTTCCAAGATCGTGTTCATGCGCGCCTCACGTGTTTTCGGGCGCAATACCCCCCGCTGCAAGGGCCTATCCCGAAGGCCGTGGGCTAAAACAGAGGGTGCTCATTCGAAACCGAGACTTTATCACACCCCTATTTGCGACGCAGGAGAACTCACGGCAAAACCATCGGACAGACGTTCGCTATCTATTCGACCGATTGCAGCGCGCTACCGAACGCTGAACTCGAACACGTCGCCCCAGTGACGCCTCAGGGCGATGGCCGCCGTCGCGTTGGTGTTGCTGTACACGATGGACCACTGCGTGTTGCTCGTGATGTCGTTCGGGTTCGGTTCCTGAGACGACGCGACGAGCGCCTTCCAGGCGGCCGCAACATCCTGCTTGCCCTCGCAGGCATCGAGCACCTGCGCGATGGCCAGCGCTCGCTCCTTGCCGTGGCCCCAGATGCCGTTATGCTGCAGCGGTTCGACCTTGTCGGCGTACATCGCGTAGAAGTTGGTTATCTCGCGCGCAGGGGTTGCCACCAAGGTCCGCGCAGGGTCGCTCGGGTCGTACTCGACCACGCGGCTGTCCCCCGAAGCATCGTTGATGAAGAAGTGGTAGTCGCGCCCTGCCGAGGCGTGCATGTCGTAGGAGCTCAGCAGCGAGACCGCCTCTTCCGTCGACGCCGCCCGATCCAAGACCAGGCGGATCGCCAGCGAGGTGCTGATGGCGGGCTTTTCCGTTATCTGGTCGACCGGGTCGCTGTCGAGCGTGAGAACGGCGATGGAGACGCCCTTCTCGTTGACGCCGTCCAAGCAGGCGAACGGCGCCACGATCGCGGCCGCGCGGCTTTTCAGCCCCTCGTCGGCGACGTTGGCCCGCAGGTTGTTCAGCGCGGAAAAGGCGATGGAGGCGTACCCGTCCTTCGGGTTCGCGCGCACCAGCAGCGCCGACGTGTAATCCTTGAAATCGTAGTTGCGGCCCATGAGCACCCCGTCCGAGCCGAGCGCGCGAAACGCGCTGCAGGCGAAGGTGGGGGCGGTCACGGTGATGGGGATGCCGGGCAGCACCTGCGCCACCGCGGCGTCCAGGTATCCCTGGTCGGTGCGGCACGGCTCGCCAACAAGCGCGTCCAGGTCGTAGTCGTAGTCGATGGACACCTCGTAGAGGTTGTAGGGGCCCTCGTAAGCGGAGAGCTTTTTCAGGGAAACGATGCTCGCGATCTGATCTTCGTACATGGCGCACTCCAATCTCGTGAAAGGCCGTGGACGAGGCGGCGCGCGTGCCGAGACGAAGCGCCCGGCTGCACGCGTCCCTCACGAAGCTTCATGCCTTAGATTCTACACCGCTTCCCGCTCATTTGCGGCGACCTCCCACCTTCAAGGCAAGGTAGGCAACGCCGATGACCGCATAGGTGACGGCGGTGACCACGTACCCTGCAAAGCGCGCATCGCCGACGCCGACGTAGACGGCATGGCCGATCGCGAGCAGCATGCCCTGAGCGACCAGCAAAGCCATGAAGGGATACGCCAAGCGCTGCACCCGCTTCCAACGCTTATGCTCCATGCGGTTGCGGATGAACCGAAACGACGTGATCCAGGGCACCAAAAAACACACGAGCAGCGGCAGGCCCACCACGACCGAGGCGGCGAACATCCACGGCAGGGCATCGCCCCATATCTTCGAGTAGGACGACGTGAACGCCAGCGGCACCATGGGCAGCACCTTCAGCACGTGGAAGGCGATGATGAAGCCGCCGGCGATGGACATCTCCGAGCGCACCGACAGCAAACGCTTGGTCACCGCCCACGATTTCGGCAGCGCGCCGGCGAACATGACCAACACGTAGAAAGCCACGCCCGTATAGCAGCTGGCGAAGAGCTGATCGGCGTAATACAGCGTCGGCACGAAAACGAGGAAGGAGGAAAACGACAGCACGCTCGCCGCGATGAACAGCACGTAAAAGGGCACCGGGTGCTTGCGCAGGATGGGCGCGAGCGCCAGGGAGAACGCGCAGACGAAAACGAGCGCTTGCAAAATGTTCGGAACGATTTGGGGCACGTACGGTATCACAGCACTTCCTTTCCCTTCATCTGGAATGCACACGATAGCGAACAGTGCCGCAAAGGGACGCCTTGTCGTGGAAGAATCGCAAAACCATAGGGAAAAGCCCCGTGGAAGCAGGCATCCCGCAGCCAAGCGGCGCCAAGGAAGCCCGAAGGCCGGCCCGCGCCGACGTTTGAGGCGCTTCAGCTTGTCCGATGTAGTCCCGGCCTGCGCGCCCCACCCGAGCGCGCAACCGATACAATAAAGCTGAGAAAACCCTCCGCGAAAGGACGCCCATGACCAACAGCACTCCCGGTCGCCAGCCTTCGGGCGTGGCCGACATCTGGCGCAAGAGCCTGCTGCGCCTGCGCCACTGGCGCTTCTGGTGCAACATGGTTGTCTTCTTCTGCATCTTCAGCGTGGTGGGCCATTGGTGCGAATGGGTGTACTGCCTGTTTAACGATTACTTTTTCGGGATCGTCGATCCGAATTCGGGCGTCTGGAACGACATCAACTACCCGTTTTTCGTGTACGGATTCGGCGTCATCATCGCCTCGATCATCCTGGTGCCCTACCGGGAAATGCTCATCAAGTGGCGCAGATCGGACATCAGGGCGGGCATCCACTTCTTCATCGTCAGCATCTTCGTGGCCATGGGCGCCGAGCTCACCCAGGGCTTTTTGCAGAACCAGCCCAACGAATACGGCAACTATCCTTTGTGGGACAATTCTCAGCTTCCGGGCAATATCCTCGGGCAGGCATGGATCGTCAACGACGTGCTGATCGCCGCGCTGCTCACGTTCTTCGTCTGGCTGGCCTACCCTGTTGGCAGCAGGGCGCTCGACAAGCTCACCGACAAGGCGCGCGTCGCGCTGACCGTGGTCATCGCCTTGGGCATGGTCGTGCTGACGGTCTACGAGTACACGACGTACGGATAGCCCGACCGCATCCACCGTAAACCCCGTAAACCCACTCTCCCGCAACGAAAGGCATCTGCGTGCGCGCACACCATATCGACAACAAGACCGAGCGTCCGACCAGACGCAGGAGCGCGAGCAGGAAAAAGCCCACGAGGAGAAAGCCCGGCGCGCCGCCCGCCTGCTTGAGGGGCAGGACGCCGGCCCAGCAGCCCCTCGTGAACCTTCGGTCGAACGCGCAGAGGCAATGGGGCGACCGCGCGTCGATCGGGCTCGTCGGCCCAAGCCAACCCATCGGCGCCGCCGCCAGCCTCGCTCCCAGCAAGCCTTCGTACTACCTTGCCACCGGCGTTGCCGCAGCCATCGTCGTCGTGTCTCTTCTGGCGTCGCAAACCGCCGAATTCCACTACTACGTGGCGGGAAACTCGTTTGCTACGGAAAACGCGGCCGCGCAGGGAGGCTCGAGGCAGGCGACAAGCTTGTTCCCCGACACGGTCGAATACTGGCGCCCCACCGTCGCGGCCGCCTGCAAAGACCTTGATTTAGGCACCGAATGGGAAGACGCCGCGCTCGCCATCATGCAGGTCGAATCGGGCGGCAACATAAACGTGTCATCGGTCGTCGGCTGCAGCGAGGACGTCATGCAATCCGGAGAAGGCTGCGCCGGCGTCAACGCGGGAAGCAGAAGCGTCACCCTGCTCGGCGCGAACGGGCTGGCCGGATGGAATGCCGTGCCCTCCATCGCCGTGCCCGCCAATTCCGGCACGGCATCCATTTACGCCGGGGTGATCGAGATCAAGGAGAACATCGAGCATCTGGAAAGCTGGTTGGGGCCGATCGATCCCAACGATGTGGGCAAGATCGGGCTTATCGCGCAGGGATATAACTACGGATGCGCCGGATGGTCGGCGTACTGCCAGCGAAACGGCATCACCACCTGGACCTACGAAGCGTCGGCAACCTATCAGAGCATGCAGCCCGGCGGCACGACCACCCATGGCCAAAAGGTGATGGAAGCCTACGAGGCCGCGCGGGCCGAAGACCTGTAGAGAAGCGAGGCGGGGCGAGGATGCGCTAGCCGTTCATGGCGGCATGCTCGCGGGCGACCTCCTCCAGGAGCTTGCGCAGGGGCCACAGGCGGTTGTGCGGCGTGACCTGAGCCTTGAGAGAGATGCTCGCGTTCGCCTCGCGCATCGCGGCAAGCATGCCGTCAAGCTGCGCGCTCGGGCAATTGCACACCAGCATGAACTCCCCTTCGGGGGCTTCTCCCTCATAGGGCGTGCGCGAGGGATGCAGCCCCACCATGCCGGCCACCGACCCGACGGGATCGCCCAGGTTCGCGGGCGCTATCGTGCGGACGGCGATGCCCAGCTTGTCCATGACGGCGCGCACCGCCTGCCCCCGCTCGCTTTCCGCATCCAGCCCATAAAGCGCCACCATCGGGCGGGCCTGCTGCGGCGAGAAGCGCCTCGATGCCGCCTGCCCCTTGCCGGGCGTCTTTTTGCCGTGCGCGCTTTTGGCTTTCGCCTTTCCGCCCTTCGCCATAAACGACCCTTTCGTACGTAAAGGCCCCGCAACGCGCGCAATCTTGCGCTGCGGGGCCTCGCTTGCGTTCTCGCTACGCTCTTTCTCGCTCTATCCTACCCGAAGTAGCGCTCGAGCAGGCCCTTGAGCGCCTTGCCGTGACGGGCCTCGTCGCGAGCCATCTCGTGCACGGTGTCGTGGATGGCGTCCAGGCCGTTCTTCTTCGCGCAGGTGGCAAGCTCCACCTTGCCGGCGGTCGCGCCGAACTCGCAGTCGACGCGCCAGGCCAGGTTGTCCTTCGTGGTGGCCTTCATGTTCGGCTCAAGCTCGGTGCCCAGAAGCTCGGCGAACTTGGCGGCGTGCTCGGCCTCTTCGTAGGCGGCCTTTTCCCAGTACAGGCCAACCTCGGGGTAACCCTCGCGATGAGCGATGCGCGCCATGCACAGGTACATGCCCACCTCGGAGCACTCGCCGGTGAAGTTCGCCTTCAGCTGCTCGAGGATGTACGCCTTGTCCTCATCGGAGATGTTCGGGTTGTCGCGCACCGTCTTGTCGTAGATGCCGTACTCATGCTCGGCGGCAAGCTCCAGCTCGCCTTCGACCTGCTTGAATTGGCTGGCCGGGGCATGGCACACCGGGCACTCCGCCGGCGGCTGCTCGCCTTCGTAGATGTAACCGCACACCTTGCAAACCCATTTCGTCGTAGCCATAGCGCTGATCTCCTTTGTCTCGTCTGCCTGAACCTCTCCTTCAGGCGCCTTATCTCCACTGCCGGCCGACTGCGCGAACACGGGCTCGAAATCCTCGGCGCCGTGCTTGCAGATCGGGCAGATGAAGTCGTCGGGGAGCGCTTCCCCCTCGTAGATATAGCCGCACACCGCGCACTTCCAGGCGACGGGGGCTTCTTCCGGTGCGCTCGCCTGGGCCGTTGCGGGCGCAGCTGCCTGCACCGTGCGGGGCGAGCCCTGCTTGCGCGTCATCTCGCGATAGTAGGCGTAGGTGATGGCGGGGGCGTCTGAGAGGCGATCGGCCTCGATCACTTCGCCCACGTACAGGACATGGCTTCCCAAATCCATAGCATCGGTCACCGTGCAATCGAAATACGCGTTAGCCCCTTTTTCATAGAGAAGCCCGCCGGCGGTGCGGCCAAGATCCGCCCCGGCCGCCTCGGCAGCCCCCTCGGCGAACTTGTCGCCCGCACGCCCGCTTTTCATGCCGAAATGCTCGAAGTAGGCCTTCGGCGCATCTTCGGTCAGAACCGACACGCAGAAGCGCTTCGTCTTCCCGATCATCTCCTGGGTGCACGTGCCCTTGATGCAGCACACGCTCACCTGGCGCGGCTCGCTCGCCGCCTGGATGGCGGTGTTGACGATGCACGCGTTGTCGCGATCGCCGTCGGCGGCGGACAGCAGGAACACCCCGTAGCTGAACTGATGAAACGCCTTTGAATTCACCGCTTGGCTCATAAACTCTCCCCCCTTTTGCACTGCTCGCATATGCCTTTGAAGAGCAATTCGCATCCGGTGATCTCGTATCCCGATGCGCGCGCGGCCTTCGCCAGGTCCAACGACGCAAGCTCTTCGCTCGCCTCGACGTCGTCGACCCTTCCGCACATGGCGCATTGCACGTGGAAATGCGGGGCGAGCGTGTCGTCGAAGCGATCGGCGCCGCCGGAGACGCTCACCTTCAGCGCCTTGCCTTCATCGGCCATACGATTGAGCGTTCGATAGACGGTGGCTTTGCTGATGGAAGGGTAGTCGCAGGCAAGCGCGCCGTGCACGTCGTCGGCCGTAGGATGCGCCCCGTGAAGCCGGGCGAGCTCCTCGGCGATGACTTTTTGCTGAATGGTGTTGCGCCGGCTCATGCAGACCCCCTTTCCGATTGCTTTATTCATATTTTATATTATTTAGGACCTATTATCAATAGTGAATTTTAACCGATTCTGCATGCTCTTCCGGCTTAGGTGTGTGCGGCATGAGCACGCGAATCCGATTCCCCAACAAAGTGGTACCATTCCCCTTATGCGGCTGGATAGATGCGAGCGCATCACGCCTTGACGGCGCAAACCCATCCGCGCATCACCAAAGGAGGAGCATATGCTCGTAGAGACCAAAGCCAAGGTCGGCGTTTTCTCGATCGCGCTTGGCGCGTACCTTCCGCAGTTCCCGCAGTTGGTACC
>CAVGWX010000005.1:0-26927 GCA_963633085.1 Prevotella sp. CAG:279
AGATGATCGGGATGATGGGCAGGTCGTACTTCTTGGCGAACTCGAAGTCGCGCTGATCGCCGCAGGGCACGGCCATGACCGCGCCGGTGCCGTAATCGGCCACGATGTAGTCGGCCACCCACACGGGCACCTTTTCGCCGTTGATGGGGTTCACCACATAGCGCCCCGTGAACGCGCCGTGCTTTTCCTTGCTGCCCTGCGCGCGCTCGACCGCGGTGATCTTCTTCGCGTCCTCGACCACCTGCATGACGGCCGCCTCGTATTCCGATCCGGCAACCAGGTCGGTCAGGAGGGGGCTTTCGGGCGCCAGCAGGAAGAAGCTGCAGCCGAACAGCGTGTCGGCACGCGTGGTGAACACGGTGATGAGGTCGTCGTCGGTGGGGTTTTCCGGCGCATTGCCGTCGCGGTCGCACAGCGTGAACTTCACCTCGGCGCCCTCGGATCGGCCGATCCAGTTCGCCTGCTGCTGCTTGACGCGCTCGGGCCAGCCCTCGAGCGTGTCAAGGTCGTCCAGAAGCTCCTGCGCGTAGTCGGTGATCTTGAAGTACCACTGCGTCAGGTCGCGCTTCTCGACCTCGCTGTCGCAGCGCCAGCAGCGGCCCTCGGTCACCTGCTCGTTGGCGAGCACGGTGCCGCAGCCGGGGCACCAGTTCACCGGGCTGTTGCGGCGCTCGACCAGGCCGCGCTTGTAGAACTGCTGGAAGATCCACTGGCCCCAGCGGTAATACTCGGGATCGCAGGCGACGACGGTGCGGTCCCAGTCGTAGGAGAAGCCCATGCGCTTGAAGGACGCCTTCTGCGTCTCGATGTTCGCGTACGTCCACTTCGCGGGATGGCTGTGGTGCTTGATGGCGGCGTTTTCCGCCGGCAAGCCGAACGCGTCCCAGCCCATCGGATGCAGCACGTCGAAGCCGCGCATCTTCGAGTAGCGGGCGATCACGTCGCCGATCGTGTAGTTGCGCACATGCCCCATGTGGATATCGCCCGAAGGATACGGGAACATCTCGAGCACGTACTTTTTCGGCTTGGACGAATCCTCGGTCACCTTATGCAGGTCGGCGTCTGCCCAGACCTTTTGCCAACGAGGCTCGATCTCATGCGGATTGTATTGCTTCATCGTCTTGACTTCCTTGCGACGCGTTGACACATATGTCGAACATTGTAGCAGGCAAGGTGCCGCAAACAGCAAAAAGCCCCTGCGATTCCGGAATCGCAGGGGCCTGAAGCGGTCCGGGGTTGATTCGCAAGTTCATCCGGACACATCACTTTTCTTCTCGGACTCATCCGTACATGTGCGGATGAGTCCGAGAATTCCTTTCTGGAGGCGAGGGCCGAAGGCCCTCCCGAGAGAAAGGAAAGACCATGGCAAAGAAAGCGCCGAAGATGTACCGCAGGCTGGACAAGGCCGACCGCGTCGCCATCGAGAACGGGCTGGACAAGCGCAAGTCCTGCAGGCAGATGGCCAGGGAGCTGGGCCGCTCGCCGTCGACGATCGCCGACGAGGTCGCGCGCAACCGCACGGTGAGCCGCGGGGCGGGCAAGGGGGAGCGCGTAGCCGACGCGCCGGACGACGCGTGCCCGAGGCTGACGTCGTGGCCGCGCTGCTGCAACGGCTGCAACCGCCGCCGCTACCATTGCACCAGGAAATGGTGCTGCGAGTACTCGGCGGCAAGGGCGCAGGGGCTCGCGGACGCCGAGCTGCGCGAGTCCAGGACGGGCGTCGACCGAGGCGAGGAGGAGTTCGAGCGCGTGATGGCGCTGATCAGGGCCGACGTGTCGCGCGGCCTGTCGCCGCAGCAGATCGCGGCGGCCAGGGCGGCCGAGGTGAAGGCTTCGCCGTCGACCATATACCGGTGGATCGAGCGCGGCTACGCGGGGATGAGCAGCCTGGAGCTGCGCCGCAGGTGCGGCTACAGGCCGCGCTCCCATAAGGCCGCGCCCAGGCAGACGGCCCACGGCGAGGGCCGGTCGTTCGCCGCGTTCATGGGCCTCGCCGACGAGCGGCGCGCCTCGGCGTGCGAGATGGACACCGTCATCGGCCTCAAATCGGACAGGAGGTGCCTGCTCACGCTGTACCTCAGGGCGTTCAAGCTGCAGCTGGCGCTGCCGATGCCCGACACGCGTCCGCGCTCGACATGCTGGAGAAGGCGGCGCCATCCGCCTTTCCCAGGCTGTTCTCGCTCATACTGACGGACAACGGCCCGGAGTTCTCGGACAGCGCGGGCATCGAGCGCTCCGTCTCCGATGCCGGGAAGAAGCGCTGCTCGGTCTACTACTGCGACCCGCGCCAGTCCCAGCAGAAGGGCGGCTGCGAGCGCAACCACGTCGAGGTGCGCAAACTGCTGCCCAAGGGCCGCGGGATAAGCTTCGACAGGCTGGACGGGCGCGACTGCGCCGTGCTGATGTCGCACCTCAACTCCGAGCCCAGGCCGTCGCTGGGCGGGATGTGCGCCATAGACATGCTGAGGGCCGCGCTCGGGGACGAGGCGGGCGAGCTTCTCGACGCCCTGGGCATAGCGAAGGTGCCCTACGACGAGCTGAACATGACCGTCGCCGCGATCGACGCCGCCAGGAGGGAGCGCGGCGAGGAGCCGCTCTTGCCGTAGCGCGCGGCGCGCGGGAAACACGAAAATCAAGGCCGCACCAGCCCGTCCGGATGAGTCCGAAATCCGACCCGCGCGGGCGGGCGGAGCCATGCCCCGAACTCATCCGGACGCCCCCATGCGGCGCGAGACGCCCGGGCCCGACCGGCGGAAACGGCGCCATCGGCCATCGACGCCCGTCCTGCTAACTGCGAAAAACGCCTTCCAGGCCGCAGGTGTCCGGCTAAGAATGAAAATCTACCTGAAGCGGTCCGGCGGCCGTTAGGCCGCCGGACCCAATAATTAGCGAGAGATGTTGTAGAAAGCCTTCAGGCCGGCGTACTGCGCCTGGCTGTCGAGCTCTTCCTCGATGCGCAGCAGCTGGTTGTACTTCGCCACGCGGTCGGAACGGCACGGAGCGCCCGTCTTGATCTGGCCGGTGTTCAAGGCAACCGCCAAGTCGGCGATGGTGGTGTCCTCGGTTTCGCCGGAACGGTGGCTCATAACGCACGCGTAGCCGGCCTGCTTGGCCATCTCGATGGCGTCAAGCGTCTCGGACAGGCTGCCGATCTGGTTCACCTTGATGAGGATGGCGTTCGCGCAGCCAAGCTCGATGCCCTTGGCGAGGCGCTTGCTGTTCGTGACGAACAGGTCGTCGCCCACCAGCTGCACCTTGTCGCCGATGCGGTCGGTCAGGGCCTTCCAGCCGTCCCAGTCTTCCTCGGCCATGCCGTCTTCGATGGAGATGATCGGGTACTTCTCCACCAGCGCGGCCCAGTAGTCGACCATTTCGGCGCTCGTCAGCTCGCGGCCTTCGCCGGCCAGGACGTACTTGCCGGTTTCAGCGTTGTAGAACTCGGTGGAAGCCGGGTCCATGGCGAACATGATGTCGCTGCCGGGCTTGTAGCCGGCGGCCTCGCACGCCTTGACGATGTACTCGAGCGGCTCTTCGTTGGTGGTGAAGTTCGGCGCGAAGCCGCCCTCGTCGCCCACGCCGCCGCCAAGACCAGCCTCGTGCAGGACCTTCTTCAGCGTGTGGTAGATCTCGGCGCACCAGCGCAGGGCCTCGGCGAACGTCTCGGCGCCGACCGGCATGATCATGAATTCCTGGAAGTCGACGTTGTTGTCCGCGTGCACGCCGCCGTTGAGGATGTTCATCATCGGCGTGGGCAGGATATGCCCGTTCACGCCGCCGATGTACTTGTACAGCGGCAGGCCGCACGACTCGGCCTCGGCCTTTGCGCAGGCCAGCGAAACGCCCAGGATGGCGTTGGCGCCGAGCGCGCCCTTGTTATCGGTGCCGTCAAGCTCCAGCATGATATCGTCGATAGCGCGCTGATCATCGGCCTCGACGCCGATGAGAGCGTCGGCGATTTCGTCATTCACGTGGGCGACCGCATCAAGCGTGCCCTTGCCCAGGTAGCGGTTCTTGTCGCAGTCGCGCAGCTCAACGGCCTCGAACGCGCCGGTGGACGCGCCGGACGGGACGGCCGCGCGGCCGAAGGAACCATCCTCCAACACAACCTCCACCTCAACCGTGGGGTTGCCGCGAGAGTCCAGGACCTCACGCCCGAACACATCGATGATGACGCTCATTGCATGCCTCCTCTAAGGATGTTTCCTTTTGCGCCCGGCGTCTGCACCGGGCCATACGGGGCGCATTCTACCATGCGCCCTGCAAAAGACGGCGAAGGAGTCGGACGGGCGGCAAAATGCGCCCGTGTCCGGAGGGATCGCCAACTACAGGAGCCAGGCGACCCCGATCATGAGCACGACTCCGACCGCAAGCGCGGCGAGCGACCCCATCTGCCAATGCATGACGTTCAACTGACCGCGGCGCGTGCCCGCAATCCCGTAGCAGCGCGCATCCATGGCGACGGAAAGGCGATCCGCGCGGCGGAAGAGCTGCACGAACAGCGGGATGAACACGGTTCCCCACGCCTTCAAGCGCTTGTCCAACGTCCCCGTTTCGAACGCGGCACCGCGGGAAAACTGCGCGTCGCGCACCATGCCCAGCTCGAGCGCTGTGAGCGGGATGAAGCGGATGGCCAGGGAAAACACCATCGCGATATCGTCAACAGGTACGTGAAGGCGACCGAGCGGGCGCACGAACCAGCCAAGCGCGGCGGCAAGCTGCGTGGAGGTGGTCGTGAAGGTGATAAGCAGGCTCGCCCACACCAGCACGATCATGCGCGCGCCGTACAGGCAGCCAAGCCACACCCCCACCGATTCGTTTATCGCGGCGAACAGCACGGTGAAAGCCGCCAGAAAATACACCGGGATGCCCATGCGCAGGACGCGAACGATCCCGACGCGGGAAATGCCCACGAGCAGGCCGAGGCCGGCGGCGAACAGGGCCATCCCCAACCCGGTGTCAACCCAGAATACCGCCGCGGAATACACGGCAAGCAGCAGCGTTTTCGCACGCGCATCGCAGGTATGGACAGCGGAATCGCCCGGTATGTAGACAGAGGTTCGCAAACGCATACGGCGCAGTATACCGCACAGCCTGTCCAGCAAACGCAAGGCGATGCGGACGCCAACGCTCCGACTTCGCAGGAGAACGGGAGGCGCACCTCACGCATTACCAGGGCAGCGTCGAACGAGCTCAGCCGGCAAAGCGACCCCGTCCCTGAGTCGCCGGCGGCGAGTTTCAGGTTGGTGTCGCGCCTGGCGGCGCTCTCGAATACGGGCTGAGCTTTCGCTCAGCCCCACGAATTTATTGAGAAAGGCAACCTCAACAGGTGTTTTGTGGGTGCGAGGAATGGCTCGCACCCATGGATTTCCAGCGAAAGGGTTAACCCACCAGCAAAATCTTCGTGGGTGCGAGCGACAGCTCGCACATCAATAGCGAGCGCCGAAGGCGCGTCAGGCTTTTCAAGAAGCGGGCCACCGGCCCCTTCTGAATTATGTGTCGCTCCTGGCGGCGCTCTCGAATACGGGCTGAGCTTTCGCTCAGCCCCACGAATTTTTTGAGAAAGGCAACCTCAACAAGTGTTTCATGAGTCCGAGGCATGGCTCGCACCCATGAATTTCCAGCGAAAAAGTTAACCTACCAGCCAAAACCTCGTGGGTGCGAGCGACAGCTCGCACATCAATAGCTAGCGCCGAAGGCGCGTCAGGCTTTTCTTGAACTTGGACGAAAAATAGGAAGGCCCCGCTAGTGCGGGGCCTTCCTTGCATGCGAGCTATGCTGGCGAAAACCTATTCGGCCTTCTCCTCGGCAGCTTCCTCGGACTTGGGAGCCTCGGCCTCAGCGGCCGGAGCGGTCTCCTCAGCCTTCTCCTCGGCCTTTTCGACCTTCTTGGGAGCAGCCTTCTTGGCGGCCGGCTTCTCAGCCTTCTCCTTCTTGGCCACGGGCTCGGTCACGAGCTCCATGATGACCATGGGGGCGTTGTCGCCCTTGCGGTTGCCAAGCTTCATGATGCGGGTGTAGCCACCCTGACGATCGGCGAACATGCCCTGCGCGACCTTCTCGAAGACCTCGCGGACCAGTTCCTTGTTGCCACCGAGAGCGGCGATGGCCAGACGACGGCTGTGCAGGTCGCCCTTCTTCGCCCAGGTGATGATCTTGTCGACGTCGGGGCGAATCTCCTTCGCGCGGGACTCAACGGTCTTGATGCGGTCGTTCAGGAACAGCGCCTGCACCAAGCTGCGCTTCATGGCCTTGGTGTGGGCGAAGTCGGTGCCCAGCTTACGGCCCTTGTAGTTATGCCTCATTGTGAGTATCTCCTATTACTGCTTCAAATTGAGGTCCATGGAAATGAGCTTGTCCTTCACTTCCTCGATGGACTTCGCACCAAAGTTCCTGATGTTCAGCAGGTCGTTCTCGGAGAACTCGACCAGCTGGCGCACGGAGTGGATACCGGCGCGCTTCAGGCAGTTGTAAGAGCGGACGGACAGGTCCAGATCCTCGATCTGCTTGTCCAGCTCGGCGTTCGACTCCTGACCCTCCGGGGCGAAGATGGAAGGCGTTTCGGCCTCCTCTTCCTCGGGGGTGCTGGTCAGGCTGAGGAACGCACCCATGTACTGGTTGATGATGTTGGCGGCGCGGGTGACGGCGTCGACAGGCGCCAGGGAACCGTCCGTTTCCACCTCCAAGACCAGCTTGTCGTAGTCGGTGCGCTGACCCACGCGGGTGTCGGTCACGTTCATCGTGCAACGACGAACCGGCGAGAACAGCGAGTCGACATGGATGATGCCGATCGGATCCTCCGTGCGCTTGTTGCGCTCGGCGGACACGTAGCCGCGGCCAACGCCGATGCGGATCGTCAGGTCGAACTGGCCGCCGTCGGCGACCGTCGCGATGACATGCTCGGGGTTGATCAGCGTGAACTCGGTCGGCACCTGCAAATCGGCGCCGGTAACCACGCACGGGCCCTCGGCGGACACATGGGCCGTAGCCTCTTCGATGTCGTCGTTCAGGGCGGAGAACACCAGGCCCTTGACGTTCAGGACGATATCGGTGATATCCTCGATAACGCCTTCAGCGGTGGTGAACTCGTGCTGCACGCCCTCGATCTGGATGGCCGTCGCCTTCGCGCCGTCCAGAGAGGACAGCAGAACGCGACGCATGCTGTTACCCAGCGTATAGCCGTAACCACGTTCCAGCGGTTCCACGATGAAACGCGCAACGGTGTCGTTGACTTCTTCCGTTGTTACCGTCGGCCTCATGAACTCTGTCATGTTGGGTAAGCCTCCTTACTATCGCGCGATTACTTGGAGTAGAGCTCGACGATGAGCTGTTCGCGGATGTCGAGATCGATCTGATCGCGGGTGGGAAGAGCGAGAACGCTGCCCTGCAGCTTCTCGATGTCAACCTCGAGCCAGGCCGGAACCTGGAAGCGTGCGTTGGAAACCAGGGCGCTCTTGATGACCAAAAGCTCCTTGGACTTGTCAGCGACAGCCACGACGTCGCCGGCCTTGACGCGGTAGGACGGAACGTTCACGCGACGGCCGTTCACGGTGATGTGGCCGTGGGTCACGATCTGACGAGCTTCCTTGCGGGTGCGAGCGAAGCCCAGACGGAAGATGACGCTGTCCAGACGGGACTCGAGGATGATCATCAGGTTGTCACCGGTGATGCCCGGCATAGCCTTGGCCTTGTTGAAGTAGCCGTGGAACTGCTTCTCCAGCACGCCGTAGATGAACTTGACCTTCTGCTTCTCGCGCAGCTGCAGAGCGTACTCGGATTCCTTGCGGCGACGCTTGGGCTCGCGGCGAGAGGTCTTGGAGCTGCTGTAACCCAGCACGACGGGATCCAGGCCCAGCTGGCGGCAGCGCTTAAGAACCGGAGTTCTATTGATAGCCATAGTAAAGAGATCCTTTCAGTTACACGCGACGACGCTTCTTGGGGCGGCAGCCGTTGTGCGGGATAGGGGTGCAATCCTGGATGCTGGCGATTTCCAGACCAGTCGCCTGCAGGGAGCGGATGGCGGTCTCGCGACCGGAACCCGGGCCCTTGACGTAGACGGCGACCTTCTTCAGGCCATGCTCCATAGCCGTCTTGGCAGCGGCCTCGGCGGCCATCTGCGCAGCGAACGGCGTGGACTTGCGGGAGCCCTTGAAGCCGACGGTGCCGGCGGACTGCCAGGAGATCACGTTGCCCTGAGGATCGGTGATGCTGACGATGGTGTTGTTGAACGTAGACTTGATATGCGCAGCACCAACGGCAATGTTCTTGCGCTCGGAGCGCTTGATGCGCGTGCGCACGTTTTTCTTAGTTGCCACTTCTTAGCTCCCTTACTTACTTCTTCTTGCCGCCGATTTGCTTGCGCGGACCCTTGCGGGTACGGGCATTCGTATGGGTGCGCTGGCCGCGAACGGGAAGACCCTTGCGGTGACGCAGGCCACGGTAGCAGCCGATCTCCATAAGGCGCTTGATGTTCTGGGAAACCTCGCGATGCAGGTCGCCCTCCACCTTGATGTTGTTCTGGATGTAGTCACGCAGCTTGACGAGTTCTTCCTCGGTGAGGTCGTCGGTGCGCGTGTCCGGATTGATGCCCGTTTCCGCCAAGACCTTCTTGGAGGTGGTCAGGCCAATGCCGTAGATGTAGGTCAAGCCGACTTCAATGCGCTTGCCGCGAGGAAGGTCGACACCAACAAGACGTGCCATAGGTTTATCTCCTCTTTCTTCCTAGCCCTGACGCTGCTTATGACGGGGGTTCTCGCAGATGACGAGCACCTTGCCATGGCGTCGGATGATCTTGCACTTGTCGCACATTTTCTTGACCGAAGGACGTACCTTCATTTCAATTTCCTTTCGGTTAATGCGGTCCTATATTTCCACACCCAGCCGCTGGTGATGATTCTCGGGGACAGTGGCGCGCCGGCTCACGCGCAAGCTTGCTGGCGAACTACTTGAAGCGGTACGTTATGCGACCGCGGTTCAAGTCGTAGACGGACAGCTCGACGGTCACCTTGTCGCCGGGCAAGATCTTGATGTAGTGCATGCGCATCTTGCCGGAGATGTGGGCGAGGATCTCGTGCCCGTTTTCCAGCTCTACCTTGAACATGGCGTTCGGCAGGGCCTCGAGGACCTTACCGCCCAGTTCGATGACATCTTGTTTGGCCAATGGTGCTCCTTCAAGCAAATCTGTCTATACACAGCAATCCGGTATGTTACCAAACTATTTGATTATGAGGGTGAAATACACAAAGCGCACAAGACCAATGAGCTCTTGGCTTTTTTGTACCTGCATGTCAGGCGTGCGGTCTAGATGCCGCGCAGCTCGCATCGCTTGGACTGGATGGAGCCGCCAGGTATTCGCGCTTTCGCGCAGCCGCCTTGTCGGCTTCGCTCCTTTAGGCACACCGTCCCGGAGCAATCAGATTTCTTCATGATAGACGTTCCCCGAAAACCGTCAAGCCCCTGTGCAGGAAATGTGAGGGACTCGGCGAATCCCCACCCGGGATTGACCTGAGATATTCACTTTGCTGTGGGATTAGCGAAAATGGCTGGGCCACTAGGATTCGAACCTAGGTAGCTGGTACCAAAAACCAGAGTCCTGCCGTTGGACGATGGCCCAGTCTCATTGCAGGCGCATGCACGAAAATGGTGGGCCGTGAGGGACTCGAACCCTCGACCTTGGGATTAAAAGTCCCCTGCTCTACCAACTGAGCTAACGGCCCGATGCGTTATGCGCGATTGATTATGATACCGGGCAGGGAGCAGTGGGTCAACGAGTATTTGTGTGTGCTTCTTGTTATATGCTTCATCGAATACCGGGTATACAATGCTTAAGAGAAGGACCGACTACGACGAAAGGCAGGGAACATGACGCTGCAACAATTACGCTACCTGATCGCCATCGCCGAATACGGCTCAATCAACGCCGCGGCCCAGAACCTGTACGCTTCGCAATCGAACCTTTCGACCGCCATCAAAGAACTTGAGCAGGAGCTGGGCATTTCCATTTTCACGCGCAGCAACCGCGGCGTGACGCTGACCAACGACGGCACCGAGCTGCTCGGCTACGCGCGCCAGGTGGTCGAGCAGGCCAACATGCTTGAAGCACGCTACGCGAAGAAGGAGGCGCCGCAGCAGCGCCTTGCCGTTTCGACCCAGCACTACGCCTTCAGCGTGGAGGCGTTCGTGAACGTCGTCGAGCAATGCGACGACGACGATTTCGAGTTCATCATGCGGGAAACGACCACGGCGCATATCATCGACGACGTGCGGTCGTTCCGCAGCGAGGTGGGCGTGCTGTACCTGGATTCGTTCAACCAGCGCGTCCTGCACAAGGCGTTCGACGATGCGGGGGTGACGTTCTCGCCGCTGTTCGAGGCGGGCGTGCACGTGTTCGTGGGCGAGAACCACCCGCTTGCAAGCCGCAAGCTGATAAAGCGCGAGGAGCTGACGCAGTGGCCGCGCTACAGCTTCGAGCAGGGAACCACGAACTCGTTCTACTATTCGGAGGAGCCCTTCAGCTACGTCGAGCACTCGCGCAACATCCGCATTTCCGACCGCGGCACGCTTTCAAACCTTCTGACCAGCTATAACGGATACACGCTTTCCACCGGCGTGCTTTCGAGCGAGATGCATTCGGGAATCGTGTCCATCCCGCTCGACACGAAGGAGACCATGACCGTCGGCTACATCATGCACAGCGAGCGCAAGCCTTCCGAGCTGCTGGACCGCTATATCGAGGAGCTGCACCGCATCATCGACGAAAGCGAAGGCGTCGAAGCGCGTTAGGGGCGCCGGGCAACGAGGCGAGCTGGGGGACGCCGGGCAACGAGGCGAGCTGGGGGACGCCGGGAGTCGATACTCGTTAAGGGATGCGGCGCATTCTCCGAGCTTGCTGGGGCGCGCCGGGTCCGAGGCGTCACCGCCGCGCGTTAAAGCCAGCGGCGCACCTTCGGTGCTTTCTATTTGGGTGCGAGCTATCGCTCGCACCTACGATAAACCCAGCCGAAGCCTATGCTTGCACCCCACGATAACCCCACCCAGCCGAAGCCTTTGCTTGCACCCCACGATAAACCCCACCCAGCCGAAGCCTTCACCGGCATGAATGGATGTTTGCACGAGCGCTGAGAACCCACCGGTGCATTTTATCTTGCGGCAAAAATCGTGGGTTTGAGCGAGAGCTCAAACCTTACTAGAGAGCACCGTTAGGTGCGACAGATGTTTTATGGGCGAGGGGCGGTCGATTAACGGCTGGCGATTCCTTCCCCGCGCGCTTGGGAAAAGACTGACGCGTCCTTCGGACGCTGACCTGTTACGGTGCGAGCTGTCGCTCGCACCCACGAAAAACCCTATGCAATGGTGACTTGATGACCGAAATTCGTGGGTTTGAGCGAGAGCTCGCACCCAATTAGAGAGCGCTTTAGCGCGACACACGATTCAAAAGCGCGCAATCGGCGCACCGCTCCGGTTCATGGAGAATCTGACGCGCCTTCGGCGCTGGCTATTTCGGTGCGAGCTATCGCTCGCACCTACAGAAACACCTGGTGAGGTTGCCTTTCTTGGATTTTTGCGGGTTTGAGCGAAAGCGTAATAGAGAGCACCGTCAGGTGCGACACCGTATTCAAAAAAAACGGGCGCGCGGCGACGTTTCCGTTGCCGCGCGCCCACGTGAAAGCAGCTGCGCTTAGCGCATGTTCGATGCGTAGGGCGCCTTGTCCTTCAGCAGGACGTCGTGCGCGCCGCCCTCGACGATGGACGTGGAGCTGATGACGGTGAGCTTGGCCTTGTCCTGGAACTCGGGGATGGTGAGCGCGCCGCAGTTGCACATCGTGGACTTGATCTTCAGCAGCGTGACGGCGATGTTGTCCTTGAGCGGGCCGGCGTAGGGCACGTAGGAGTCGACGCCCTCTTCAAAGCTCAGCGACTTCTTGCCGCCCAGATCGTAGCGGCCCCAGTTGCGGGCGCGGGCGGAACCTTCGCCCCAGTATTCCTTCATGTAGGTGCCGTTGACCATGACCTTGGCCGACGGGGACTCGTCGAAGCGGGCGAAGTAGCGGCCGAGCATGACGAAGTCGGCGCCCATAGCAAGGGCCAGCGAGATGTGGTGGTCGTAGACGATGCCGCCGTCGGAGCAGATGGGCACGTAGATGCCCGTTTCCTTGAAGTACTCGTCGCGGGCCTTGGCAACCTCGATGGTTGCCGTGGCCTGGCCGCGGCCGATGCCCTTCGTTTCGCGCGTGATGCAGATGGAGCCGCCGCCGATGCCGATCTTCACGAAGTCGGCACCCGCCTCGGCCAAGAAGCGGAAGCCCTCGCCGTCGACCACGTTGCCGGCGCCGATCTTCACGGAGTCGCCGTAGCGCTCGCGCACCCATTCGATGGTCATCTTCTGCCAGTCGGAATAGCCCTCGGAAGAGTCGATGCACAGCACGTCGGCACCGGCCTCGACCAGCGCGGGGATGCGCTCGGCGTAGTCGCGGGAGTTGATGCCGGCGCCCACCATGTAGCGCTTGTGGCCGTCGAGCATTTCGTTGGGGTTGGACTTGTGCGAGTCGTAGTCCTTGCGGAACACCATGTAGGCGAGCTTGCCCTCGGCGTCCACGAGCGGCAGGGAGTTCAGCTTGTGATCCCAGATGATGTCGTTGGCTTCCTTGAGCGACGTTTCAGCCGGCGCGGTGATGAGCTTCTCGAGCGGGGTCATGAACTCGGAAACCTTCTCGTCGCCGGTCATGCGGGACAGGCGGTAGTCGCGCTCGGTGACGACGCCGACCAGCTTGCCGTGAGCCGTGCCGTCGTCGGTGACGGGCATGGTGGAGTGGTCGGTTTCCTCTTTCAGGGCAACGACCTGGGCAAGCGTCATATCGGGCGAAAGGTTGGCGTCGGACTCGACGAAGCCGGCCTTGTAGTCCTTCACGGCCTTGACCATGGCAGCTTCCTGCTCGATGGTCTGGTTGCCGTAGATGAACGACATGCCGCCTTCGGTGGCCAGCGCCACGGCCATGTTGTTGTCGGAAACGGCCGCCATGATGGCAGACACCATGGGGACGTTCAGGGAAATAGGGCACTCTTCCTCGCCCTTGCGGTACTTGACCAGGGGAGTCTTCAGGCTTACCGACGCGGGGATGCACGTTGCGGGCGTATGCCCCGGAACCAACAGGTACTCGTTGAACGTACGGGACGGTTCGTCGTAGTAAAACGCCATTTGATGACTCCTTCATTTCAGCACTGGTTTTGATTTGAGCCATTATAGGCGCGTGCGCGCAAACCTGACGAGATGCAGTCAGGAAAAAACGCCGATTATGAAGAAACGCCTGCAACCACGGCGGTTGCAGGCGTTTTGCAGGCTGAAAGCAGACGGCGGGGGCGCCGGGCGCAGGCGACAGGGGCCGCCGGGGCGCCGAGCAGCGAGGCCCGCCGGGCAGCGGGTCGCGGGGCCCGTCGGGCGGCAAGGGGCGCGCTACAGCCCCAGCCAGGTTCCCACGATGGGCGCGTAACCCATCACGAACACGATGATCATGCCGATGGGCAGCACGTAGCGCATGTAGCCGTACGACCAGGCCGGGAAGCGCAGGCCGCCGCCGGTGTCGGCCTCGGCCAGGAAGTTCTTCCATCCCCAGCCGCGCTTGCTGGTGACGAACAGCACCAAGAACAAGCCGCCGAGCGGCAGGATGTTGTTCGAGACGAGGAAGTCCTCGATGGACTGGATGTCGCCGATGCCGGGGATGGCAACGCCGGAAAGCACGTTGAACCCGAGCACGCACGGCATGCTGAGCACCAGGATGCACAGGCCGTTGACCAGGCACGCCTTCTTGCGCGGCGTCCCCCATTGGTCGATGGTGAAGCTCATGATGTTCTCGAACACGGCGATGACCGTGGAGAGGGCCGCAAAGGTCATGAACAGGAAGAACAGCGTGCCCCACAGCTGCCCCAAGGGCATTTCGTTGAACACGATGGGCAGCGTGATGAAAACCAGGCTCGGGCCGGAACCGGGCTCCACGCCGAACGCGAAGCACGACGGGAAGATGACCAGGCCCGCCATGAGCGCCACGATGGTGTCGAGCACGGCGACGCGCAGCGCCTCGCCCGTCATGCGATGATCCTTGCCGATGTAGCTGCCGAAGATGGACATCGACCCCATGCCGACCGACACGGTGAAGAACGCCTGGCCCATGGCCGCATAGACCGCGTCGCCGAAGGTCGCCCACTGCTCGGCGGGCGTGGCGCCGGCGAACAGCTTGCCGAAATCGGGCAGCAGGTAGAAGGCCAGGCCCTCGCCCGCCCCCGGCAGCGTGACCGCGCGCACGCACAGCACGAGCAGGACCGCAAACAGGGCGACCATCATGACCTTCGTCACGCGCTCGACGCCGTTTTGCACGCCGGCCCGGGTGGTGAGAACGCCGATGGCAACGATGATCAGGGTGTATACGGCCATCTGCAGCGGGTCGGCCAGCATTTCGGAGAACACGTTGGCAACCTGCGAGCTGTCGGCGCCGTTGAAGGTTCCCATGGCCGACTTCACCATGAAGGCCAGCATCCAGCCGGCGACGCAGGTGTAGAACATCATGAGCAGGTAGTTGCCCGCAAGGCCGATCCACTTGAAGTAGTGCCATTTCGTGCCCGCCGGCTCCAGCGTGTCGTAGCTGCGCGCGATGGATTTTTGGCTGGCGCGGCCGGCCGAGAACTCCATGATGAGCACCGGGAGGGCGAAGATCGCCAAGAACACCAGGTAGATGAGCACGAAGGCCGCTCCGCCGTATTCGCCGGTGATGTAGGGGAAGCGCCACACGTTGCCCAAGCCGATGGCGCAGCCCGCGCTCACCAGGATGAAGCCGAGGCGCGAGCCGAATTTCTCGCGTTCCATTGTTTTCAGTTCGCCTTTCCAGGGAAAAGCGCCCGTCCCACGATGCGGACGGGCGCTGCGTAATTGCTTATGGCAGTGTAACGGAAAGGCCGAAAACGCGCCAGCCGGACAAGCGAAGCGAAGAGAGCCGCCGCAAGCATGGTTGGCCGTGCAGCTGCTGAGGTGAGCGTCGCGCCAAGGCGCTCTCTATTACGGGTCGAGCTGTCGCTCGACCCCACGAAGTTCATGCCGCCAGATCAACTCTCTCGTCAGGGATTTTGCATAGCCAGCGCCTTTAGGCGCGTCGCGCTCCTTAATTCGTCCGCAGGCCAGCTGCACGCTGCCCGATGGGCGCTCCCCTATTCCGAGCGCAGGGCCTCCACCGGGTCTTTGCGGCTGGCGGCGCTTGAGGGGATGAGCCCCGCCAAGAACGTCAGCAGCACGCTGATGGCCACCAGAACCACCGCCGCCTGCCAGGGCAGGATGGCGACGTTTTCCACATCGAACAGGGAATACACGATGGCGTTCGCCGGGATGCAGGCCAGCGCGGTCAGCCCGATGCCGATGACGCCCGCCGCAAAGCCGACGATGATGGTCTCCGCGTTGAACACCCGGCTGATGTCGCCTTTGCTCGCGCCGATGGAGCGCAGGATGCCGATCTCCTTCTTGCGCTCGAGCACGCTGATGTAGGTGATGACGCCGATCATGATGGAGCTCACCACCAGGGAAATGGCCACGAAAGCGACCAGCACGTAGCTGATCATGTCGACGATGGTGGTCACGCTGCTCATGAGCGCGCCAACGATGTCGGTGTAGCTGACCACCTTGTCTTCGTCGCCGGCAGCCTTCATGTCGTTGTTGTAGCCGTCCAAGATGTCGATGACATGCTGCTTCGACTCGAAGTCCTTCGGGTAGATGTCGATGCTGGCCGGCTTGGCGTAGTCGGCCCACCCGAACTTCTTCATGTTGCCATCGAAGCTGGACTGCTCGGTGGACATGAGGCTCGACATCAGCTCGGAAAGCTCCTGCTCGTCCATGTTCATGCTGAAGGCGTTGGCGAATGCGGACTCGTCGATGCTCATGGCCTGGGACATGTTGGACGCGAGCTTCGACGTGTAGCTTTGCATGGCGGCCGAAACCTGCTGCTGGACGGCCGTCCCCATCTGATTCATGGCGGTCTGCATCGCCTGCGTCAGGTAGCTTTGCACGGCGGCGGCGAGCTTGGTTTGCAGCTGTTGGCCGATGGCCTGGGAAAGCGCCGGCACCAGCTGCTGCTGCATCTGCTGCGAAACCTGCTGGCCGAGCTGCTCCTGCAGCTGCGACTGGATCTGCTCTCCCATGCCGCTCATGTCGATGGAGCCCGCGATGCCCGCCGCAAGCTGCTGGCGCGCCTCGGGCTGGGAAAGGTAGTCGTCCATGGCGCGCTGCATGCCGTCGGTGGCGGCGTATTTCGTCGGGTCGGCTTTGACCTGTTCTTGATACCAGGGGAAGAAACCTTGCATGACCTGGGACATCGACTGAGCAAGCTTCGAGGAGTCGACGGTGGGCTGCGCGCCTTCGAGGTTCAGCTGGACGCCGCTGAAGTCGAGGTTCAAGGTCGAAAGGTCGAGCGCCGACGGGTCGATGGCCACCGATGACGCGTCGAAGGCGGGCAGGCTAGACAGGTCGATGCTGGAACCGCTCAAGTTCAAGCTGCTGGAAAGGTCGGCCGAGGAAAGCCCTGCGGTCAGCTTGCTCTGATCGATGGTGAATGCCTGCTGAATGGCCTGGCCGTCAACGGTGAACAGGCTGGACAGGTCGAAGCTGGAGCTCTGCTCGTCCTCCTCTTCGGCAAACGACTTGCCGGTGATCACGTTCGTCGAGGCGTTCGCGCGCTGGTCTTTGACGATCTGCGATTCGCTCGCCTGATCGATGAGGTGGCTGACCAGGGAATCGGCGTAGTAGATGCCGGTTTTCAGGCTGGTGATCTTGGCCCCTTCCTTGGGCCGCACCACGCCGGCGACCTTGATCGTCTCGCCGCCGTTGACCAGGTCGCGCATGAAGTCGGTGTCGCCCGACTTGTCCTTCCATACCTTGTACTCGGAATCGTACTGGTAGAACTTCGTGGCGTTGACCAGCTTGAACTCGACCCCCATCAGCTCGCTGTAGTCCAGCGACAGGCGGTTTTCGGGGACCGTGACCTCCTCCTCGTTAGCGAACTGCCGCACCATGGCGTCGAGCTCGGAACGGTCGCGCAGGCCCATGGCGTAGAGCATGAAGTCGCTCACCGATCCGCTGCTGGTGAGGACGACCACCGTCTCGTCGTAGCTTTCGGGCCAATGACCGGCCACGACGTCGTACTGGTTTTCAACCTGCGTCATGTCGGCGGGAAGCTTGTAGAAGATGTCGGTGCTCATCATGGACGACATGATGCTGTTCGTCGATGAGCCGAGGCCCACGCTGGAAAACGACTTGTCGGGGTTGACCTGGTGCACGCCGCTTGAGGTGTCGGCGTTGAAGATCTGCGGCGTGACGCTGTAGCCGTATTCGATGGAGCTGACGTAGTCCTCGATCCCCGTTTCCCCGGTGTCGAAGTACGACTTTAAGCTGGCAAGGTCGTTGCTGCCGATGCTGCCAAACATGCCCGAGACCATTTTCGCCTCGTGAACGGGCTTGTCGCCATCGCCGGACGAGGCGGAGTCGTCGGAAGAGCCCGAATCGCTTGCGCTTCCCATGCCGCCCATGGTCATGAGGCTGGTCATGTCGAAGCCCTGGTCCTCGATCTGCAGCGGGTATTCGGACAGCGTTTCCTCCTCCACCGTGGCGATGTAGTTGTTCACGCCGTTGGCCAGCGACAGGATGGCGGCGATGCCGATGATGCCGATGGAGCCGGCGAAGGCCGTCATGAGCGTGCGGCCCTTCTTCGTCAGCAGGTTCTTGAAGGACAGGGAAAGCGCCGTTACGGGAGACATGCGCGTCGCGCGCGCCTGCTTTGCGGCGCGGAGCGGTTCGGTTTCGGTTGCCGGATCGAAGGGACGGGTGTCGGCGCGGATGACGCCATCGGCCAGCGTGACGATGCGCGTGGCGTACTGTTCGGCCAGTTCAGGGTTGTGCGTGACCATGATGACCAGGCGGTCGTTGGCTATTTCGGTGAGCAGGTCCATGATCTGGACGCTCGTTTTGCTGTCGAGCGCGCCCGTCGGCTCGTCGGCAAGCAGGATTTCCGGGTCGTTGATGAGCGCGCGGGCGATGGCCACGCGCTGCATCTGGCCGCCGGAAAGCTGGCTGGGCTTCTTGTGCACGTGGTCGGCAAGCCCCACGCGACCGAGCGCGTCGATGGCGCGGCGACGGCGCTCGGCGCGGCCGACGCCCGACAAGGTGAGCGCCAGCTCGACGTTTTCCAGGATGGTTTGATGCGGGATGAGGTTGTAGGCCTGGAACACGAAGCCGATGCGGTTGTTGCGGTAGGTGTCCCAGTCGCGGTCCTTGTAGCGCTTGGTGGAAACGCCGTCGATGACCAGGTCTCCCGCGTCGTAATGGTCCAGGCCGCCCACGATGTTGAGCATGGTCGTCTTGCCCGAACCCGACGGGCCGAGCACGGCGACGAATTCGTTGTCGCGAAAGGCGACCGACACGTGGTCGAGCGCCGTTTGCGTGAAGTCGGCGGTCGTGTAGGACTTGCAAACGTCGATAAGCTGCAGCATGCGGGGCCTTTCGGTTCCATGGGCGAATCTTTTCGATTATCCCCCCGCAGCGAAGCCAAAACCCGCGCCATCACCAAATCGCGCGACTTCCGTTACTGATCAGTAACGGAAAAGATGGGGCATAACGCCGGCAAGCGGCGACTCCGCGCGCCACGGCACCGCCGGTCGCACGCCGCCTCAGCCCTCGCGAACCCGCCGGCTTTCAGGCTGGTTTCAGCTTGCCTCAGGTTTCTTTCAGGCGCGCTCGGTAGTGTTTACAGCGTCGATGCGAAGCGCTGAGCGGCAACCGAACGGCGCGGCGCATCGGAGCCAAGCCCGCGAACACGAAAGGAAACGCACCATGGCTTCAGACAAACGCACGAACGCACTTTCCGCCTGCGCATTGGCGACCGTGCTCGCCTTCGGCCAGCTGCCCGTTGCGGCATTCGCCGCGCAGGACGCCGATGCAGCCGTCGAGGTGACCACGGTCTCCTCGACGGCCGAGACCGCTTCCGCAACCGCAACGAGCGCCTCCTTCACCTTCTCCGACGACGGCATCTCGGCCGATAGCGGCACCTCCGGCTACAAGATCGAAGGCACCACGCTCACCATCAACGCGGCCGGCACCTACGTGGTGTCCGGCACCTGCGCCGACGGCGCCATCAAGGTGAAGAAGGGCACAACGGGCGTGACTATCGTGCTTAACGGCCTGACGCTGACCAGCTCCACCACGGCTCCTCTGACCTGCAACAAGTCGACCGGGGTCACCATCGAGGCTGCCGCCGGGACGGTGAACACGCTCACCGACGCCGCCGCCAACAACGATGACAGCTACCCCGACAATTCCGACGCCGAGAACGCCGTCATCAAGTGCAAGGACGGTTCTCAGGTCGAGCTTACGGGCGCCGGCACGCTGAACGTGGTGGCCAACGGCAAGAACGGCATCAAGTCGGGCGCGACCACCGAGGCGGAGGGCGAGGCGTCCCTGACGATCAGCAACCTTTCGCTCAACATCACCGCGAGCGTGAACGACGCCATCAACGCCGAGCAGACGCTGAACATCGAAAGCGGCACGGTGACGGTGAGCGCGGCCGACGACGGCATCCACAGCGACTACGTGCTGAACGTGGGCGCGGAAGGCACGGCGGGGCCGACGATCAACGTGAAGGAAAGCTACGAGGGCCTGGAAGCCGCCACGCTGAACATCTATTCCGGCGATACCAGCATCCTGTCCTCGGACGATTGCCTGAACGCGGCCAATTCCGACCTGACAGATTACGCGTTTGAGATGAACATCGCCGGCGGCACCATTTACGCGTACAGCACCGAAGGCGACGGCTTCGATTCGAACGGCACGCTGACATTCACAGGCGGCACCACCGAGGTGTGGACGGCGAACACCGCCGACAACCAGCCGCTCGATTCCGACGGCGAGCTTACCATCAACGGCGGCACCGTGTTCGCGGCCGGCGGAAGCGCCGGTATGGGCGAGACCGTTTCGGGCTCGCAAACCTTCGTGATGTTCGGCGGGACGGGCCAGGGCGGTCAGCAGCCCGGCGGGCAAAGCGGGCAGGGCGGTCAGCAGCCCGGCCAGGGTGGTCAGCCCGACGGGCAGGGCGGGCAGCAGCCAAGCGGACAGCAGCCGAGCCAACAGGGCAGCCAAAACAGCTCGACCGACCAGAGCGACACGTCGACGCAGCCCGGTCAGCCCGACGGCCAGCCCGGCGGGCAGGGCGGCGCCTCCTCGATCGTTGCAGCAGGCAGCGCCGTGTCGGTTTCCGACGCTTCGGGCAACGTGCTCTATTCGGCAACCGCCCCCTGCGCGGCAAGCTACGCGTTCTTCTCTTCCAGCGATTTGACCGAAGGCGCCACCTACACCCTTTCCGCCGCAGGCGAGGAAGCGGCCACCGGCACCGCCGGCGAGAATTCGGCCGGCAACGGCGGCGGCCAACCCGGACAGCCCGGCGACAACAGCCAACCCGACGGCGACCGCCCCGACGGACAGCCTGGCCAGCCCGGCCAGTCGGGCAGCGTGCAGAGCTTCACCGACGTGAGCGCGGATGCATGGTACGCCCAAGCCGCTCAATTCTGCGCGCAAAAGGGCCTGATCACCGGCTATGCGGACACAACCCTGTTCGGCCCCACCGATTCGCTGACGCGCAGCCAGCTGGTCACCATCTTGTGGCGTGCGGCCTGCGCGACCGACGCGGCGGAGTACACCGGCAGCGCCGAAAACGCCACGGCGTGGGCCGATGTCGCCAACGACTCCTTCTACACCGCTGCAGCCAACTGGGCGTATGAATCCGGCGTGGTGAACGGCTACGACAACGCCGATGGCACCGCGTCGTTCGCCCCCGACGACGCGATCACCTTCGAGCAGCTGATCACCATCCTGGCGAACTATGCGGCCGCTGCCGGCAAGGCCGATGTCGCAACCGCCGACATAAGCGCCCTTTCGGCCTTCACCGATGCGGAATCGGTTTCCACCTGGGCGAAGAGCTCCATGGCATGGGCCGTCCAGGCCGGCCTGGTCAACGGCTACAACAACGACGACGGCACGCGCAGCCTGGTTCCGGGCGAAGACGTGATCCGCGGCCGCGCCGCGGTGGTTCTCATGAACGCCTGCAACCTGGGCGTGATTGGATAACCGCAGCGTCGCAGGCAGAGCGAAAAAAAACGGGCGCCGCAGCAGTGCGGCGCCCGCTTTCCCTATGCGCGAAGGAACGCTTCGTAGCCGCGTTCGGCCTCGTAGATGTCGGCCTTGCTGGTTGCCTCCCAGGGGCTGTGCATCGAAAGCACCGCCACGCCCGAGTCGATGACGTCCATGCCGTACTTCGCGGGGATGTACGCGATGGTCCCGCCGCCGCCGGCGTCGACTTTACCCAGCTCGCAGGTTTGGAACTGCACGCCGGCGTCGTCCATGACCTTGCGGACGTAAGCCATGTACTCGGCGCGGGCGTCGTTGCTGCCCGACTTGCCGCGCGCGCCCGTGTACTTGTTGAACACCAGGCCGCGGCCCAGGTAGGCGCTATTCTTCGGCTCGAAGACGCTCGCGTAGGCGGGGTCGAAGCCGGCGGAAACGTCGGAGGAGAGCATCGCCGATGCGGCGAGAGCGCGGCGCAGGGGCAAGGGACCGCCCTCGCCTGCGAGCTCCATCACCTCGGCGATGGTGTTCTCGAAGAACTGCGACGCCATGCCGGTGGCGCCCACGCTGCCGATCTCCTCCTTGTCGACCAGCACGCACGCGCCCGCGCGGTCAAGCTCGTCGCCGGCGACGGAAAGCTGCGCCACCATCGACGTGTAGGCGCATACGCTGTCATCCTGGCCGTAACCCAGCACCATGGAACGGTCGAAGCCCAAATCGCGCGCGCGACCGGCGGGCACGACCTCAAGCTCGGCGGACAGGAAGTCCTCTTCCTCGATGCCGTATTTCTCGTTCAAAAGCTGCAGCGCATAAGCCTTGACGGGGTCTTTGTCGGCTTTTGCGGCGTCGTCGGCCGCAGTCGCGCCATCATCGGCGGCCTCGGTCGCGTCGTCCGAGCGCACCACGAGCGGGCGGTTGCCCACCAAGATGTCGAGCGCCTCGCCCTCGACCACCTCGTTGCCCTTCTTGCCCATCTGAGCGCTGCCCAGGTGCGGGAGCAGATCGGACACGCAGAACACCGGATCATCCGCGTCTTCGCCGATCACCACGTTAACCACGCTGCCGTCCTTCTTGGCGACCACGCCGTGCAGCGCCAGCGGCAGCGTCACCCACTGGTAGTGCTTGATGCCGCCGTAGTAGTGCGTGTCGAGGAAGGCGAAATCGTTGGATTCGTACAGCGGGTTCTGCTTGAGGTCCAAGCGGGGGCTGTCGATATGCGCGCCCAAGATGTTCATGCCCTCGGCGAGGGGCTTGCGGCCCAGCTGCAACAAGATGATGGCCTTGCCGCGCATCGATGCCCACACCTTGTCGCCGCAGACAAGCTTCTTACCTGCGGAAATAGCCGCATCCAGGCTTTCGTAGCCGGCGGCTTCGGCGCTGCGGATAGCCGCTGCGGCGAATTCGCGCTCGGTCTTGTTCTCGGAGATGAAGTCGATGTAGCCCTGGGCCAGCTGCTCAAGCTCGGCCAGCTGATCGTCGTCGTAGCGCTTCCACGCGGATTCGCGTTCCATGCATGCTCCTATCGTGCTTGCGGTTTTCGTTCCCCACGATAGTACGCCAAGCCAAACCCGCACGCCAGCACCCATCGGCGGAAAAGGGCTTCTTACAGCAGCACGTCCCCCGCTAGCGACTCGACGCGCGCGGACAGGATGCGTCCTGCCTCGAGCTCCAAAAACGCCACGCTTGCCGGGAAGCCGCCGCGCGGGCGCGTGGTGCTGCCCGGGCACAAAAGCAGGCTTGCCGGATACGCATCGCGGCCGGTCAGTAGCTCAGGGACGTGCGTATGCCCATGCACGCACACCTGCGGGAGCGGGTCGCCGGGAGCCAAGGCGCGCGACCCGTGAAAGCCGATGCGCACGTCGTTGGGGTAATGCGCCACCAGAAAGCGCACCTCTTCGATCACCGGATGCGCGAACCGCGAGACGTCGCTTCCGTATTCGTCGAAGTCGTTGTTGCCGAGCACCGCCGTGACCGGGGCCAACGCGCGTAGCTCGGCCAGAATTCCCGGATCGCAGATATCGCCCGCATGAATGATGTGATCGCAGCCGGCCATGGCCGCAAGCGCCAAGGCGGGCAAGCGCCCATGCGTATCGGAGAGCACGCCGACCAACGTCATGCGACCACCCCTTCCCCGCTCGGTCCGCCCTGTTCCACCAGATCGATCAGGTCTTGATGCGAATGGATATCGAGCTTCGCGTAAATGTGCTTGACGTGCGCCTTCACCGTGTTGCGCGAAACCACCAGCTGCTCCTGAATGTACGCGCGGTCGCGCCCGCGCGCGAGCATCTGGAACACCTCGAGCTCGCGCGGCGTTAAGCCGTAGCGTTTCGCCAGATCGGCGCAACGCTCGTCGAAGGTCTGCTTCGGCGCGGTCGCCACCGCATCGACCGCGGCCGGGGTGACGCCGTCGATGACGGCCGCGAAGCTGAAATGCTTCAACCCGATGAGGGCATACCCCACGAACAACAACACCAGCACAGCGATGAACAGGTCGAACAGCTGCGATCCTAGGCTCAGCATCGCGTTGGCCTGCACGCCGACCGCCGCTCCAAGCGTGGTTCCCAAACCGGAAACGCCGCGGCCCCACGCGAAGGTGGCCACCGCGCCGCGGCTGTTGCGCGACGCCACCGCGATAAGGGCCAGCCAGGCGACCACGTCGAACAGGGTGTTGCCCATCGAAAGCAGCGACACGCTCAGCACGTTCGACCCGTTAAGCGACATCGACATGGCCAAGAAGCCCGCGACTACGGCGAGCACTGAAATCTGCACGATCAGATCGAGGGGAAGGCGCTTGCGGGAAAGCAGCGCGAGAACGGCAAGGACTCCGGCGGGGAGGATCGCGACGAACGAGGAAAGCGGCACGCCGTCGACCTCGCCGAAGCGCAGCGAGCAGCCGAACGCGACGCGGAACAGGAACAGGCACACGAACAGCTGGCTTGCCAACGGCAAAAACGACGAGGGTCGCGTGACGGAAAGGTCGCTCGGCGAGGCGCCTTGCTCGGTCCCTTCCAAAATCGGAAGTGCATCAGACCAGGTCAACGCCCAAGCAGCAGGGACGAAAACGAAAAGCAGCAGGATGCCGACGTACATCGGCATAAGCCACGCGAACGCCGAAGCGGCGCACTGCGGAACGAAGGCCAGGGGCACCAACACGCCAGCCTGCGAAAGGCCGAGGCGGGAGACCGCGACACCGACCACCAGCATGCACCATGCGCGGCCGATCGCCATGGCGGACGATGACAGCGTCAAGAGCACCGGGGAGCACACCGAAAGCGACAGGAAGCAGAGCGCGCATCCGGCAACAAGGGCGACGAGCATGACGACGTTGAGCCGACGAACATGCAGAAGCGCCGGCCGAAACGTGGCGATGAGGCCGATGACCAGCAACGAAAGCGCGTTCGCCGTCACCGAGATGTCGCGCGCGTAGCCGAAGCAATCGTCGAATAGGGGGAACAGGGATATGTTCATGAGCGACGTCGCCATGAACGAAAGGGAGAGCGCCAGCAACATGCGCCAGAAGCGTCGCGTGAACAGCGCCTCGGAATCCGATCCGTCGCCGTTCGCGGAATCTCCCATGAGTTTGCTTTGTTTTCCCTGCTCAATCATGCGGTGCATTCTACCATGCGCCGCAAAAGCGAATCCACCGCGCGCCCGCACGTAAACAACGGGCAACAAAATCGAGCCGGGAGCCGGGGTCGACATGCGGCCCGGCGGAACGTCGGGTGATTTGCTGGAGCGTCGGGTGGTTCGCAGGAACGTCCGATTGTTTGCCGGCCGGCAAGGCAACCCCATCCCCACGTCCTCGGCGGCCTGGTCGAGCTGTCGCTCGACCCCACGAAAATAGAGGGGAGGGCCCCACGAAATAAAAAAAGGGGGCGGCCTGAACTGCGAAATAAAAAGGGGTGCGGCCTGGTGGAGTCTTCGCTCGATGCCATGCAACAGGAGAACGAGCCTGTAGAACGGGGAGACGAGCCAATAAACCCTTGCGAGGACATTGAACGCGCCATAAGATTTTCGTGGGGTTGAGCGACAGCTCAACCCGTATTCGAGAGCGCCCGAAGGGTGCGACACATTCTTCCGAGCCGGCAAGAAAGGCACCCGCGCCCTCGGCGTCCCGCTCACACATCCATTAACTTGTGGCGCAGCGCGTAATCGACGGCGTCGGCGCGGGTCTTCAGGTTCAGCTTCCGGTAGATCTTGCTGCGGTGCGCCTCAACCGTTTTCACGGACAAGAACATGCGCTCGGCGATCTCCTTGTTGGTGAAGCCGTGCGCGATAAGCTGCAGGATCTCAAGCTCACGGGCGGTGAGCTGCTGGAACGACGGGTCCTTCGCGTTCGCCTCACCCATGTGCTTGGCCAGAAGCTGCGCCATGGTGGGGTGGATGTAGCTGCCGCCCTCGGCAACCGTGCGCACGGCTTCGTGCAGCTGGTCGGCGGTGGAGTTCTTCAACACGTATCCGGCCGCCCCGCCGCGCAGGGTGTAGAGCAGGTATTCGGGTTCGGCGAACATGGTGAGGATGATCACCTTGGTTGCCGGGAAGTCTTTCGCAACCTTTTCGCAGGCCACCAGCCCGCTTTGCCCGGGCGGCATGGATATGTCGAGCAGCAGCACGTCGGGCTTGTCCCGCGCCACGAGCGAATATGCCTCCGCGCCGTCGGCCGCTTCCGACACCACGGAGATGCCCGGATCGGCTTCTAACAGCATCTTGACCCCGGTCCTGACCACCTCGTGATCGTCTGCGAGCGTTACGCGAATCATCGTGCGGCCTCCTTTTGCGTGCCGTCGGATTTGGTCATGGGGGCGGTTATGCTGACGCGCGTGCCGGTGCTTCCCGACTCGATGGAAAGGGTTGCGCCGATCAGCGCCGCGCGCTCCTGCATGCCCAAAAGCCCGCAACCGCTTCCCTTGATGGTGGGGTGATCCACATCGAAGCCGCATCCGTCGTCGGAAACCTCGATGTGGATCCAGTCTCCGGCTTCCTCGATCTTGACGAGCACCACTTCCGAACCGGAATACTTGCAGGCGTTCGTCATGGCTTCCTGGCAAATGCGGTACACCTGCGTTTCTAAGGCTCGCGCGAACCGGTCGAGCTGCAGATCGCCTTCGAAGGCGATGGCCGAGCCGTAGGTTTTCTCCAGCACGAGCGCCTGGCTGCGCAGCGCGGGAACGAACCCCAGATGGTCAAGCGCGCTCGGGCGCAGCTGCACCGAGATGTTGTGCAGCTCGTCGAGCACGCCGTTGATGATGCCGCAGGCCTCGTCAAGCGCCGTGGCGCCGGCTTCGTCGGTGTGGCCGGCCAAGCGCTGCAGCGAGAAGGATGCCGTGAGCAGCTCTTGGGCGATGCCGTCGTGCAGCTCGCGCGATATGCGGCGGCGTTCCTCTTCCTGAGCTGCGATGATGAGCGAGATGTCGGAACGCGCGAGGTGCGGCGCGTTCGAGCTGACGTCGCTCGGCCCGCCGGCACCGCCCGCGGCGTACGCCTCGCCCGCACCTTCGCCCTCGCCTTCCCCCGCAAGGCGCATGAACCCGTCGGTGATCACGGCAAGCTCGCAAAACCTTCCGTCAAGATGGTCGATGAGCTGGCGAAACGTTTCCCCATGCGAATCGTCGACCGTGCGGAACGCGCACAGCAGCACGGCGACGACGTGGCTTTCCCGCACCAGCGGCAGCGCGCAGAAGCTGCGCAGGTCCTCGGCGAACACGATGGGGTAGGACGAGTATTCGCGCGGGTCAAGCTCGGAATCGATGTCGGTGAACAGCATGGGCTTGCCGGCCTTCAGCACGATGCC
>CAVGWX010000005.1:27629-44061 GCA_963633085.1 Prevotella sp. CAG:279
CCGAACCAGTACGCAACGTACAAGGAAAACGACATGAACGGCACCGAGGGCAAGCACAACTACCTCGAGCTGTACCCGGCGCTGAACACCATGTACAAGGGGTACGCATTCGCGCTCGGTTACGATGAGGCTCACGGCCACACCTATTCGCTGGAAACGGTGAAGGAAACGCCGCGAACCCAGAAGAAGGAGCAGCTGGCGAACTGCATCACCTGCAAGACGCCGCAGTACACAGCGCTCGTGAACTCTGAAGGCGATAGCGCCTATCAAGGCAAGTTCAACGACATGATCGACGAGTTCGACGAGCCGATCAGCTGCTACAACTGCCACGAGAACGACCCGACCCAGCTGGTCGTGGGCAACAAGTTCTTCCTGGCGGCGCTCGGCGACGACGTGAACAACGAGAAGAAGGCCCCGAAGGCAAGCCAGACTTGCGGTCAGTGCCACAACGAGTATTACTTCGACCCGACCACCAAGGCGACGACGAACCCGTACACGGGCACCGATCAGATGACGCCCGACGCGATCCTCGCGTACTACGATGCGCGCAACTTCAGCGACTGGAACCATGGTGACACCATGGCGCCCATGATCAAGGTGCAGCATCCCGAGTTCGAGACCGTCTACGGCGGCAGCTCCACCACGATGGCCCGCATCGGCTACACCTGCGCCGATTGCCATATGGGCACGGAAAAGGCCGACGACGGGACCACGTACACCTCGCACAACTGGGTCAGCCCGCTTGAGAACGCGGACCTGCTGAACAACGACTGCAACAACTGCCACGCCGACCTGAAGAGCGAAGTGGCGGCCACGCAGGCAAAGGAAGAGCAGCGCGTCACCTCCATCAGCGAGAAGATCGAGACCATGACCAAGCAGATCGCCGACAAGTATGCCGACGAGATCGCTTCCATCAAGGCCGCGAAGGCCGACGGCGGCTCGCAGGCTCCTTCCGATGAGCTGTCCGCTCTGTGGAAGCTGCAGCGCAACGCCCAGTTCTACTGGGATTTCGTCATGGTTGAAAACAGCGAGGGTGCTCATAATCCCGACCTGACGTTCGAAACCCTTGATAAGGCCGAAGCGGCGGCCGACCAGGCATTGGCATTGCTCGCATAGCTTGCGAGCCTGATGAAGAGCGCTCTCCCGAACCGACGGTTTCGCACGATGCGGGCGCGTCGGATACCGCTTAAAACAAGGGATTCGAACAAGGAAAGGGGGTTTTGAGCATGAGCGAGCAGGAAAAGCAAACGTCTGCAGCTCCGAAGCGCAAGCGCGGCGGCAAGGCGCCCATCACCATTGCCGTGGTGGTCGTCATCCTCGCCTGCGCCGGCGGCGGCTTCTGGGTGTGGCATGAGCAGCCCAGCTTCTGCAACGCCGTATGCCACACGCCCATGGATGCGGTCGTGGCCGCCTATGATCAGGAGCCGAACACGACGGGCATCGACAAATGGGGTAACACCGTGGAAAACACCAGCGCCATGCTGGCCGTTGCCCACAAGGTTTCCAAGGAAGACGGCGGTGCGGGCGCGAATTGCCTGAGCTGCCACGAGCCGACGCTGTCGCAGCAGCTCACCGAGGTGTCGGAGTGGTCGAGCGGCAACACGCCGGTGTTTCAGAACAGCACCTACGGCTATGTGCTCTCCGAGCGCAACACCGAGCAGCTCGGCGAGTGGCTCAACCAGGACGGCGATTCGTTCTGCCTGAACAAGAGCTGCCACAACCTGACGCGTCAGGACCTGGTGAAGGCGACCGCGCAGTACGGCGAGCGCAACCCGCATATGCCGATGCACGGCCAGGTGCGCGATTGCGGCGACTGCCACAAGGCTCACCGCGCGAGCGTCAACGCATGTTCACAGTGCCATGATGACGCGCCGTTGCCCGATGGCTGGGTGACCTACGACGAGGCGCAGGAAATAGCGTCGCGCGCGTAGCGTGATTAGGCGCAAGTTCGCGGACGCCCGGCCGACGAGCAACCAAGCTCGCCGGCCGGCCTTGGAGAAGAGCGTCGCGCCCTTACGGGCGCTCTCTAATTGGGGTTGAGCTGTCGCTCAACCCCACGAAGATCTAGCTGTCGGGATAACAGAGAAACAAGCATTTCGCGGGGCGAACAACCAGGCAGCAAGCATTTCGTGGGTGCGAACAACCAGGAGCAAGCATTTCGTGCGAGATACCATCTCGCACCGTAATAGCCAGCGCCGAAGGCGCGTCAGACTTCTCAAAAATCGAGGCAAGCGCCGATCGCTTTTGAATTATGTGTCGCGCCTGACGGCGCTCTCGAATACGGGTTGAGCTGTCGCTCAACCCCACGAATTTTTCTAGAAAGCTGTTCTCAACAGGTGTTTTTACGTAGGCGCGAGACATGCCTCGCGCATCATTGGGCCAGCGCTTTTGGGCGCGTCAGGCTTTTCATGGGCCGCAGCGGCGCGCCGATTGCGCGCTTTTGGATTATCTGTCGCGCCTGACGGCGCTCTTTCTTCTTATCACTCAATTACATTTTCGACCCTGCTGCGAAACCCGAAATCCCCTGACCTGGAAAAACGCAAATCGCGGCACCGGATTCTACTTATCATTTACTTATCACGTACTTGCCCTCTACTTATCAAACCGAGTAGAATCTCTTCGGACAGTTAACGCATGGCTGAAGAAGGGGCGGTTCCTGTGGTGAAACCCGATCCGATGGATTTAATCTATTCGCTTGTGGGGTATCCGAACGAAACCGAATGGATCGAATTCAAGGAAGGCAATTCCGACCCCGAGCAAATCGGTCGGGACATTTCCGCGTTGGCAAACTCCGCGGCGTATCTGGGCCGCGAGATGAGCTACAAAATTTGGGGCGTGGCGGACGGCGCCCACGAACTTTGCGGAACGCGATTCGATCCTCTTTCGAAAAAAGCAAGGGGCAATCAGGATCTGCAGGTTTGGCTCAAGCGGATGCTCTCTTCGGGTGCGAACTTCGATTTCGAGCGCGTCAGCCACAATGGCATGCACTTCGTTGTTGCGAAGATAAAAGCGGCCTCTGGCCAGCCGGTATACTTCGAAAAGCGCGCATATATCCGCATAGGTAGCAGCACGTGCGCATTGGAAACCGGCTCTGCGCGAGAAGCCGAGCTGTGGCGCCGCCTGCAGCGCGACGACTACGAACTGCAAACGGTCGAGGAGAACCTCGAACCTGCCGATATCGCCAAGTTGCTGGATGTCGCTGCGTATTTCGAGCGTCTGGGGCTTCGTCAGCCAAGCTCTATTGACGCCGCGATGCCAGCATTGCTTGAGCAGAACATCGTGAACTCCCAGGACAACGGCAAATTCGCAATCACGAACCTCGGGGCGCTGTTGCTGGCGCGTTCGCTGGCTCAGTTCTTCAGCTTGCGGAAAAGGGCTGTGCGCGTCATCCGCTTCCAGGGCAAAGGCAACACCGATATCCTCGATGATCGCACGTTTGAGACAGGGTACGCGTTGTCGTTGTCGCAGGTTGAGGCGCATATCATGTCGGTTATCCCTGCGCGAGAAGCTGACGATGGGGCGTTTCGCCGCATCGTGTATGCATACCCGCAGCGTGCCGTTCGCGAGCTTTTGGCCAACATCGTTATTCACCAGGACTTGACCGACGCCTCCGCAGGCCCGTTGGTTGGCATATACGAGAACCGCATCGAGTTTTCGAACCCGGGTGTTAGCCTCATACCCCCGCAACGCGTGCTGAACGCCCAGCCGAAAACCAGGAACAACGCGCTTGTTGGCCTGCTTCGTCAGATGGATTTGTGCGAGGAAGGCGGCACGGGTTGGGATCGTGCGGTTGAGGCATGCGAGGAGGCGCATCTGATCGCGCCGCGCATCGAAAGCAGCGAGGGTCTGGGAACGAAAGTGACGTTGTTCCAAGGCGCGGGGTTTCAGCGTATGACGAAGCGCGAGCGCGCTGACGCGACATACTGGCACGCATGCCTTATGTACGCGCAGGGCGAGTCGATGAGCAATCAGTCGCTGCGCGATCGTTTCGGTTTGCCGTCGGAAAGCAAGAACACGGTGGCCATTTCGCGCTTGATTCGCGATTGTTGCGAAGAAGGGCTCATCAAAGAAGAAGACCCCGAAGCGGGGGCGAAATACCGGCGCTATATCCCTGCTTGGGCGTAAACCTCATTGGAGTGTTGCGCGTCGCTTTCTTCTTATCACTCAATTACATTTTCGGCCCTGCTGTAAAACCAGAAATTCTCTGACCTGGGAAAATGCAAATTGCGGTACCGGATTCTACTTATCAATTACTTGCCTTCTACTTATCACGACTGCGCAGGAAATCGCGTCGCGCGCAGCGTGACCGAGCACATGTTCGCAGACGACCGCCTTGGAGAAGAGTATCGCGCCTGACGGCGCTCTCGAATACGGGTCGAGCTGTCGCTCAACCCCACGAAATCTAGCTGTCGGGATAACGGAGCAGCAAGCATTTCGCGGGGCGAACAACCAGGCAGCAAGCATTTCGTGGGTGCGAGATACCATCTCGCACCGTAATAGGAAGCGCCGAAGGCGCGTCAGACTTCTCAAAAATCGAGGCAAGCGCCGATCGCTTTTGAATTATGTGTCGCGCCTGACGGCGCTCTCGAATACGGGTCGAGCTGTCGCTCAACCCCACGATTTTTCGAGAAAAGCAACCTCAACAGGTGTTTTTTACGTAGGCGCGAGACATGTCTCGCGCATCATTAGGCCAGCGCCTTTGGGCGCGTCAGACTTTTCATGGACCGCAGCGGTGCGCCGATTGCGCGCTTTTGAAAACAGCAACCGAACGCAAAAAAGCGGGCCGAGGGCGACATTGCGTCCTCGGCCCGCTTTCGCAAACCGTCTTTTCCGAAGCTTCTGATTCAGCAGCTTGTCGGCTAAAACCTTACGCCTCGCCGGTGGCGGCCAGACGGCCGGCGCGGCGGCCGAAGGTCATCGTGCGGCCGCATGCCAAACCGGTGAACAGGTTCGGGTAGCTCACGCTGAAGAAGCCGCCTGAGCAGTCGCCGGCCATGTAGAGGCCCTCGATCTCGGAACCGTCCTCGCGGATGGGGTGCAGGTTCGTGTTGATGCTGATGCCGTCGAGCGTAGCCAGGAACCAAGCACCGGTGCGGATGCCGTAGTACGGCGGCGTCTTGAGCGCCATCAGGCGATACGGCTCCTTGTTGTAGTCCTCGTCCTTACCGTTTTCGGCCATCTCGTTGTAGCGGTTGAACGTCTCCACGAAGTTGTCCACGGGGATGTTGAGCTTCTCGGCCAGCTCCTCGGGCGTGTCGGCCTTCTGCAGATAGCCCTTCTCCAGCAGCGGATCGAAGAACATCTTCGGCATGAGGCTGATGTCCATGTTCGACGGGCTGCCGTTGTCGAACGGGTACAGGCGGCAGCAGCCGACCTCGTTCATCTGCTTGACCTGCGCAGCGTAGTCGCTGTCGAAGATGTCACAGTAGGTGTGACCAGGCTGCATGATGGTGGAGTGCAGCATGTAGTCGTAGGGGCCGGACTCATTGCAGAAGCGCTTGCCGTTGAGGTTGACCTTCATGAACGGCTGCTCGCCGAACCACCACCACTCGCCGACGACGCCGTCACCGGCCAGCTCGTCAGGCTTGACGCACGCACGGTTGAACGTGCAGGCGCAGGCCAGCGGGTCCATCGTGGCGCCTGCCCACAGCGCGGCCTTGATGCCGTCGCCGGTGGGGTTGCCGCCCTTGCCGGGAACGGCGATGCGGATCTTCTGGTTCCACGGCTGGCGCGCCTGCATCATCTCGAGGTTGTTGCCGTAGCCGCCGGTCGTCAGGATGACGCCCTTGGAAGCGTTGATGCGGATGTAGTGGCGATCGTTCACGTCGCGGGCGATGACGCCGGTGACGCGGTCGGTGCCGTCCTGCTCAAGCTTGATGAACTCGGTGCTCCAGCGGAACTCGGCGCCCTTCTCCTCGGCATACTCCTTAAGCGTGCCGCCGAAGGTGCAGTTCTTGTCCGCCTTGCCCAGGTCAGTCTTGTTCGGGCTGTGGCCGGTGGCGTAAGCCTTGTCGCGCGCGCCCTGGCCCTCGGTGCCCACGGAACCCTCGAAGTCCATGCGGAAGCGGCCGTCGCGCTCGACGATCTCGGTCATCCAGTCGACCATCGCGCCGGATTCGTCGGCCCACAGCTTCACCAGGTCGTAGTTGATGAAACCGTTGGCGTAGCGGACGATGTCCTCCACGGCTTCCATCTTGTCGATCTCGAACTGCGGATATTCCTCGAGGGAGGCCAGCTGCAGCTTGGAGTTGATCGATCCGATGTCCTCGCGCGGGGTGGCGACGGAGGACACGCGGTCGATGCCGAGCACCTTCGCGCCGTTTTCGGCAGCGGAGATGACGGCCGGCAGACCGCCCGTGCGGCAGCCGCAGACCACGACGTCGACGTCGATGGTCTCGGTGATGTCCTTCTCGGCGACGACGGGGGGCTCGCCCAGCCAGCTTGGCGTGCTGGACAGCTCGCCGGCGGAGGCGCTGACGGCCTCTTCGCCCTCGGAAACCATGGTGGGGTTGCCGCAGCCGGACAGCGCGCCCATGGCGGCGGCGCCGATGGCCGTGATGCCGGCGCCCTTCAGGAAGGTGCGGCGGTCGAAACCGTTAGTTTGCTGCGTCATGCGGAGTCTCCCATCCCTCAGGCATGTTCAAGCTATGGCACTGGTTGCACATGAGAACGCTCGTCTCGTGAACCTTGTGGCAGTCGCCGCACTCAAGCGCCAGGTCCTGGTGGCTGCTATGCGGGTTGTACTTCTGGTCGTTGCCCTCGAAGCCCCAGGTGCTCGCCACGACGTCTTCCATGTTGTGGCAGCCGCTGCGCGCGCAGAACTCCTCGCTGGCAGTGACCTCGTCGGCAGCGAGGTGCTTGCCGTCGGCGGTCATCTCGAAGGTGTCGCCGGACCACTTCATGACCTCGGTGATCTGATCGTTGATGATGGGCTCGTGGCAGCTAAGGCAGTTCTTGCCGGCCTCGGCGTGCGCCGTCACCAGCATGCCGCTGTTGCCGCTGTAGTAGCTTTCCACGTAGCTGTCCATGGGCTTGTGGCAAATGGAGTTGCAGAAGCTGGGCTGCTCGTGCCACACCCAGAAACCTGCACCGGCCACGATGATCACGGCAGCGATGACGCCGCCGACGATCCAGCCTTTCTTGACGTTGCGCTTGGGTGCGGGTGCGCCCGCGTGCGCATCGGAGCCGGCAGCGCTGGCTGCAGGCTGGCTGGATTTCTCGTCTTCAGCCATAGGGTCCTCCTTCTTGGTTCGCTTTTCCCTCTTCCGACGAAAGCATAGTGCGCCACCCTACGCGCGCACGCCTAGTACCCCCGGGGGGTGAAGTTTCTGTTTCGCCTGGTAGATGCGGGGTAAGGATGTTATTCGGAAAAGCTGGGGATGACGGTGCCGAAGACGAGAAGACGCCCTTCGGGGCGTTCCCGAAGGGCGTCTTCTGAGGGGTGCGAGCGCGTCGCCTGATAGATGCGAAGTAAGGATGATATTCGGAAAAGCTGGGGATGACGGCTCCGAAGACGAGAAGACGCCCTTCGGGGCGTTCCCGAAGGGCGTCTTCTGAGGGGCGCGAGCGCGTTCGCGGGCGGGTTTTTCGCGGCCGGAAGGGGTTGCGAGCGGGCCGACAAGCGCGGCAGCGCAGGCGAACCCGGTTGTGCGGGCGAACCCGGCGAGAACCTTAGTCGATCGCGATGCTGCGGCGGGTTTCCGGCTCGGGCTTGGCGACCTTCTTCGGCACGTCGATCTGCAGCGTGCCGTTCTCGAAGCGGGCCTTGATATCCTCTTCCTCGATGTCGTCGCCCACGTAGAAGGTGCGGCTGCACTTGCCGGTGAAGCGCTCCTGGCGCACGTAGGTTCCGCCTTCCGAGGTGTCCTCGGTTTCGGACTTGGTTTCCGCGGTGACGGTCAGGTAGCCGTCCTTCAGCTCGGCCTGCACGCCTTCCTTGTCGAAGCCCGGCAGGTCGATGACCAATTCGTAGCCGGTATCGGTTTCCTTGATGTCGGTGCGCATAAGGTTCGGCGCGGTCTTGACGCTCGGCGAGGCCATCGTGCCGAAGAAGTTGTCGAAGGGGTCGGCCATCAGATCATTGAAGAAGCCGCGGTTTGTGCGCGTAGGTACCAACATGGACATCATCGTCATCTCCGTTTCCCGGTTGTCGGAGACATCGCCCGCGCTTGAGGTTTTGCTCGCTTGAAGCGGGCGCCTTGCGCGCATCGGCGACGTGCCGTGCAACCAACTTACTGCTTGCGGTGCGACCCTTGCGGGCCGCTTTCTTTTGAACAATTCCTGTTATAGCTGCGCAATTAGCACTCTGCAAGCGAGAGTGCTAACGCGTTACCTTCGCGTCACGTTCGTGTCACGAAGCGGGAACCAAGGGCACCTGTGGGGACCATTCACACCTCGTCCACCAAGTTTTAAGCCTTCTTTCAGAATGGGCGCGTACTATACGAGCTGTTCCTTTCCCTTCCCTTTAAGGATCGTGTCCTTCCCATCCGCGATCCTGCCGGGAGTTCGGATCCCACCGTCTCCCGACGTTAAGGAACGCGCAGGATTCCCACCTGCGCGATGGCTGCGGGACAGCCTTCCCATCCCAAGCCCGCAGCCGGCGGGGGCGCATCCTTCCCATGAGCGCCCCCGCCTTTTCTTTTCGCTTCCCTTTTTCTGCAAAGCAGCCTAGGATGCCCGGACAATTATGCAAGGTTGAATAATTCACTGATGCATAATTGCAGGAACTTACCCCCACAAAGAAAGGGGCGCGCCGAATCGACGCGCCCCTTGGTAAACTTTGGCGAGAAGACTACACCGTCGTCTTTTCCGTGAAGGTCGTATTCGAGTCGATATCAAACGTGTATTCCGAAGAACTGCTTTCGCCATACACGGCCTTGGTAACAAGGCGCCCGCTCAAAGTATGAACCGTTCCCTCTCCCGCCGAGGTCGTTGTCGAGCTGACGTTCCCGGAAAAAGTGAAGGTGACCGCATTCCCCGCGTCGTTCAGCTGCATGTTGAACGAGCTCTTCGAGAAGTCGTGAGACAGCGAGCCTGACGCAGAACCCTTAAGGTCGATTGCGTGGTATTCGGTGCTGCCGCTCTTCTCCTTCGTCGGAGTAAACCCAATCGAATATGTCGCATTTGCCGTTTCGCCGGAGCAGTCCCCAAACGTCACCGACACGTTCTTCGTTCCAACGGAGAAGAACCCGTAGTTCCCTGAAACGGCAAACGTCTTCCCGCCAAGCTTCCAAGCGGTGTTCGTGTCGCTCAGCTCCGGATTGCCTTGGCGCACCCATCCTTTGCTCTGATCGAACTTGAACGTGCTGGCGGAAGTCGCCGTGTCGTCGGCAAACCAATACGAATACTGAACTTTCTGGGTGGCAACCGACACGTAAGCGCCGTCGGACTCTTCAAGCGTCGAAGAGAAATCGGAATAAGAAACCGAGTCGGACGAGGACGACGAAGAGCTTACCGCCTTGTCGACGCCTTTCAGGGGCTTCGTGGAGTTGGCGTCGATATCGCTATCAACCTTACTCCACTTGTCGCCACTCTTCACATAGTAGAAATAGCCGCTGAAGGACGTTTCAAAGTTGTCGTTTGCAACCTTCCCCGAAACATTGACCTTGCGAACCTTGTCAACTCCCGTCGCGGTTTTCGCCGCCAGGGAGAGAAGGTCGTTCGACAGCTTTTCGTCGGACTGGCCGGTGATCTTAAACTCGGAGATCTGGTAATTCGAGCTGTTGACGTAATCCGACTGCACAGCCCCGTTCTTCACGAGGTTGTTCTCCATCAGGTCGTTCTTCACGATATCCTCGGGCACGTTGCTCGACACCATGACGAACGCGATGATCGCGACCACGACCACCACGACCGCAGCCGCTGCTCCGATGGCGGCCTTCTTGTTCTTCTTCAGAAAGCCAACCGCAGCCGAAGGATCGACGGAAAGGGTAACGGACTTGTTTGCTCCCGCGCCGTTCGAGCCGGCATTCGCCGGTGCAGCCTTCGGAGCCTCGCTCGGCTTCGGCTGCTCCCCCGACGTCGAAGCGCCGCACGAGGGGCAGAACTTCACCCCATCAGGTATCTCGACGTTGCACTGCTTGCACTTCATGACATTCCTTTCCCTGTCGACCAGGCGTTGCTGGCCAGCCTTCCTTTTCCTTGGAAAATAATGTATGCGACTTGCTCAACCTTAAATAGGTATTTTGAAGGGGTACTTTTTATGCACCCAGCAGCATCGAGTTCCCCACCACCAGCTGCGTCCACTCCGAAACCTGCTGCATCGGCGCCGTTTCCGAGATCATCACGGCCGTCCCCCACAGTGCCGCCGACAGGGCAACCGTCAGTGCCGCCACGATGCCTTTTCTCGCCAAATCGCTCATAACAAACTCCTTATCTTGTAGGTTGATGACAAAAGACGGTTCCGCCGCGCCTATCGGCGCACGACGACGACGCGAGAACTGCGGAGGACAAACCAGAGGATCAGGAGCGCCAACGGCAGAAGAAAGATGAACTCCACGACGCTTTGGCCGAAGATGCCCGTGGAAAGCAGCAGCGCGTCGAGGAGGGGGTTCTCGTCGAGGGCCAGGCCCGTCTTCCGGAAGCGCTTCAGAACCCAGCAGTACGCCCAGACGGAGATGACGCCCTGGACGACAACCATGACCGCGAGGACGATGACATCGACAGGGACGTTGCCATAAGCCTCTTCAGCAATTCCGGCAAGGAGGATGTTGGCGTACAGCATCCATGCGTCTCCGACAACAAGAAGGATCAGCGCAAGAACCCGAGCGGGGTAGCGGCCTAGGCTCCTGTTCATGACAGACTTGTCGCCCGTCACGATTCCCATCACATGGGTTGCCGCCGCCCATCCCATGAACGGGAGAAACGCAAGTGGAGCAAGATAAAGCAACGTGATCACATGGTAAGCGCTATAGACGTCGGACGCCGATGGAGAGCCCGAAGAGAGAAACGGCAACGAAAGGGTCGCCTGCCCGGTCAGCACCGCGCGGAGGTAGTCTGGCGCGCCCATAACCGAGCTCACGCTCATCGCAAACGCCAGGAAGACGGCGGCAAGGCCGAACGAGACGATCAGCCGAACGACGCTCACCGCCCTTTCGGAAACGGTCATCTGCCCAGCGGCAGTCTGATTTTCAACCCCCTCAAACGTTGGCGCATTTTCAAACGCAGCATCCATGATTGCTCTCCTATCCCTGGTCAAAGGCCTGACGGCCAGATCTCAAGCTCTCTGGGTAAAAGCCTATGCGACTTGCTCAACCTTAAATAGGTATTTTGAAGGGGTACTTTTTATGCGAATTCCGCTGCGCTTTGAGCGACCTCCGTCATGAAGCTTTGCGCATCGGCCTGAGAGACATCGTTGGCCAGGACGACGAGCACGTACGGCTCGTCCGCAAGCACGATTCCCGCATCGTTGAACACCTCGTCAAGCTCGCCCGTCTTATGCGCAAACTCCACGCCTTCCGGCAGCCCTTCAAGCAGCCCCGAGGTGTCGTGCTGGCCTTGCAGAAGCTCCAGGGCGAATGCGCTCATATCGGCGCTCACATATTGGCCGTTCCCGATAAGCTGCAGTATCTTGGCCACATCGTCTGCCGAAACGTAGTTCTCGGTTCCCATGCTGAAATCCATCATGCGGCGATTAAGCCTCGTCTGCGTCAAGCCGATTTCGCTGGCGAATTCGTTTACCGCGGACCGACCGACCTTGTCGATGATCTTGTTCGTGGCAACGTTGTCGCTGTCCTGGATCATGTAGGTGGCAAGCTGGCGATACGAATACGACCCTCCAGAGCCCAGCGACTGAATGACCCCCGTTCCCCCCACGATGTCGGAGGATTCAACCACAACGGAGTCATCGAGCGACAAGACACCGCCCTGAACCTGCTCGAGCAAGGTTCCCAAAATGGCAAGCTTGATGACGCTCGCCGAAACGTACGGCGCCTCCCCGTCGATCGCAACAGACCACGAACCGTCCACCGCAGCGCACGCGACCGCATACGATCCCGCATAGGACTGCATAGCCTGCGTTATCGACTCTCGCAAGCCCTCCGTATCCTTCGATGGCTGAGGGGAGACGCTGCTCTCCTCAGCGGGCGCAGGCGCGGACGGGTCCGCGACCAGCCCCGAGAGGCTCTCCACATCGTTTTCCCGAGCACCAAGCCGCCCTTGATCGTCGGAAGCGCACCCAGCGGCCAGGCACGCAAAAAGGAGCGCCGAAGACACGGCGCCCCCCATCAAGCATCTTTTCATGGAAGACCTCATATGCAGAACCCGAACACGACGCCTTCGGCCGTTGAGGCCTGGCCGCCGTTGTCTATCTCAGGACCCATGTCCCCAAACGACGTGTCGGTGTTCGGCGCAGAAGACCTCATCCACCAAACCGCCGCTTCGTCGCTTCCGGAAAGGGAGCGGTCGAGAGACGGATGACCTTGCACCCCTTGCGCTCCCTGCTGCGAGAACCAGGCGTACTGGGAGCCTTCCTGGTTGTCCACCGTGTCGATGTAGCTCTGATCGGACCCGGTGTTCCAGGCGATGGGGCCCAAACACTCGACCCACGAGAACAGCCAGATCGAGTCCTGCGTCGTGCCGACGCTGTCCGCGCTTCTCGTCTTGCCGACGTTGTTCGTCTTCTTGCCCACGGAAGCCACCGCCGAACGCAAGTCGTCCGGGAACGACTGCAAGACGGTCGAGTTCAGCCATGAACGCATCTCGGAAGCTTTCCAGCCGCCCGAATTCGTGTCGGTGGCGTTCATCTCATGATTGTCGAAAACGCCTGCCGTCATGAAGGTGAAAGCCGCGCACTTGCCCGAAGAGCCCTTGTCCTTGTAGATGTCGACGATGAACACGTCGGCGTCGCCCAAAGAAGTCTGAAGGGTTTTCGTCTCACCCGTGAGCGTTCCGTCCGATTCGACGAGGTGGTACTTCGCCGCAATCTCTATCGCGTCGTTTCGGTTCGTCGCCCTGCTTTCCACTTCCTTGGCGATGGATGCCAGTTCGGACCACGAATACTGAGCTATGCCGCTCTTGACCTCGATCGTCTTCTTGTCTGACGCTTGGGTCGAGTTCTCCTTGTCCTTCTGCGATGCGCTATTGTCCTCGGACTTGCCCGCTTCCTGCTCGGACTGCTGATCGGACTGCTCTTCCTGCTGCTGAACTTGAACGCTCTGAGGTTCGCTCGCCTTCGTCTCTTCCCCGCCGCCAAGCAGGCCGACGGCGCGAGGGACGACTGCGAACAGGACGAACGCCGCGGCAAAGGTTGCCGCAACCGCTACGCACACGGTCCTTTTGGAAACCTGCTCTTTTTGGGGATTCGCAGCGTAGGCTTCCCTTGGCCCCGAAACGGTTGCGGGGCGAAAGGCGCCGGGGCTTACCGCGTCTTGCCCCGCGGCAGAAGGAGCCTCTTCCGCGAATTCAGCGGGGAGGTCGCCATTGCTCGCTTCGTCCCGATCGCCCGGAACCTCGCCGGCAGCCGCGTCGTGGGCCCTTGAGTCCGCAAGCGGCTCGACGGCAGGCACAGGCGCGATTTCCTGCATCGGGGCGGTCAGATCATCCGCCACCGAAGGCGCGCCGCCGGAACCAGCGTCTGCCGGCGCAGTCTCGTTTGCCGCATCACCAGCGTCTGCCGACGCGATCTCGCCCGCTTGGCCGCGAGCATCCTGTGGCGGGATTTCGCCCGCCTCGCCGTTCGAGCCGGAAGGAACCGAAAAGTCGATTCTCTTCTCGCCGCAGTAGATGCAGAATTTCGCATCATCGTCTATCCGCTTCCCGCAATTCGTGCAGAACATGATTCACCTCGTAATAGTTTCCTGGACCGTTGAGCGCGAGCGGCTATCGATGGACAGCGATCTCGGGCTTCGATATGCCGCCTTTTTTGGCCAGCAAGGCCACGAACGCCGCCGCCAGAACGAGCAGAACCCATGCCCACGGAGTTGCGGACAGCACGTTCATGGAAAGGACCGACTTCCCCGCGATATAGGCATTGAAGCCGAAGGCGGTCAGAAGCACCGCAACACCGAGAGCGAGATGCAGGACCGACCCCAAGCCGCAGGTCTTCGCGCCCTTCACCGCGGACACGACGTCGAGAACCGAAAGCAGGACCGCAGCAAGCCAAATGACGAACAGGGCGATCGCCCACGCATAGACGTATCCGGCCGGGGCGCCGCCGGCATAATTCGAGATTGAAGACAAGGTCGGGAACAGCGTGGGCATGGAGATTTCCGTCGAATAGATAATGACGTTGAGGGACAGAAGCGGGAGCAGGCTGAGCAACGTCAAGACCACCTGCACGGCCGCGACCGCTTTGCCCGGAACAGCGGAGCCGTCTTTCAGAAAGCCGATCAGGGCATCGGGGGAAATGCTGCCCGAAAAGGAAGGGACGGTAACCTGCAGTCGCGCAGAACCTTCGTCGCTTTTGTCCTTTTCCTCCCGCACCACTGCCATGCGCGTCCCGCATTCAGGGCAGAACACCGCATCATCGGGAGCCTTGGTGCCGCAATTCGTGCAAAACATGGAAACCTCCTCTATACCATCAAGGGGATAAACCCCTTGAGCCTTAACGAATGACCTGATGGTATGAAAAGAGAAAGTTCCGTTATAGAGATTTTGACGGGGTAAAAAACGAGGTCAGAGCGCTTTGATGACCGGCAAACGAATCGTTTACCAACCTCTCATCCGCTATATCAAGCTTTTGGCAGAATAATCTACCCCTTCAAAACACCTGTTAGCTATACCTAAAACCGCTAACCTTGCAAACAAGCTCTTTCGATAGACGCTCCAGGAACACGAGCTCATCGAAACATCGAGAACCGCCAGCTTGCACATGGGAATGGGATATGGAACCGACAAGTCAAATCAAAGATTCGCGCGGCGAGATCAGGGTTAAAAGCGTCTCGTGCTCGGCAATAGGCGCCGACGACGTTGCGCCATCGCTGATTTTCCAGCCGCGCCCGAACAGCTCATGCAAAAGCGAAGACGAGCTCGACGAGCATCGCGCGCCTGTGCGTCTTGAAGACTTGGCCTTCATCAATGCGAGCCAGCTTCTCAACATCGCAAAAGCCATCGGCCCCCTGTTCGGGGATTCGCTCGTCGAAAACGTGCTGACGTGGCAAGACGCCGCGAACATCGCGAATGCCGCCATCCGCATCCAGGAGGTGGCAAACGGCAGGAAACCGCCCATGCAGCTCAACGGTCGAAAAAGGGGCCCAGAAAGCACCCCCCCCTGGTAGTCAAATCGATTATCAAGGACGCCCGATCCTCCCGGAGGTTTTCGGTCTTCGCCTTGTCGCAGCCGCTCGCTTCGTCGCAAGCCGATGCGTACCGAAGGCATTTGCCCCCTATGCCCTGGTCGCAACGCTTCCAGGACAAGCAGGAAGTCGACTATTCCCTTGTCACGATTGAGCGAGATGAAGATATCGACTACCTCACCATCACGCTCATATCTTTCAAGAAGATGGTGTCGCCGGCAGATTTTTCGGCGATTCTGCAAACGTTTTACCAGATAGATCCCGCTCAAAGCGACCGCCTCGCCGGCAACGCGAAGCAGGGGGAGCGCAGCCCTTTGCTTGAAGAGGGGCGCCTGACGGAGGAGTCGTCGCTCATCGACGGAAACGACGAGCACGCGTTGGCAAGATTGGTGCAGGTCATCGCTTCCGTACATCTGCAAAACGTGCGCGTCGACGTCTTCCGATCAAACGAAAGCGACGACTTTCTCAGGTTCGACACCCGCCTTTCCTACCTGTGGTACCGGTTTGCGAAAGGCCTGGGGAACGTGAAGATCGGATACTGCCAGCAATGCGGGAAAGCGTTTTCCCTTGCCGGGCATCGAGGCATCCCCCGAAGATTCTGCAGCCAAGCATGCAAGACGCAAGCGAAGAACAATCGCACGAAGGCCGCCCGCGACAAGGCCCGCGCCCTGTTTCTGGAAGGGGAAACCATTGAGAGCATCGCGCCTATCGCTTACCCCTCCCTAAGCGCAAGGTTCGGGACGGAACGCGTGCGCAAAGACCTTTCGACATGGGTGGAGCTTAAGCATCGCACCAAACATGCCGACACCGAGGAAGACCGCGATTTGCTCGCCCGCTCCATAGCGGAGGGGATATTCGATTCGACGAGAGCACGAAAGCAAACAGGCACGGCAACGAACAGGAAGATGACGAATGAGTAGCTACAACTTCTGCCCCGCATGCGGGGCCCGCCTCACCCCCGACGCGCGGTTCTGCAGCGAATGCGGCGCACCGCTCGATTCGTTCGAGGTCGATTTGGGCGGCGCCGATGCGAAACCCGCCGGCAGCGCTGATGCTGAAACTGTTGCAGCCGCGACCGAAACCCAGGGCGAAGCTGAAATCGAAGCTGAGGGCAAGACCCAGGCCGAAGCGAAGGGCGAAACCGGTTTCAAGGCGGATGTCGGAAGTGAAGCCGAAACCGAGGCGGGGGCCGAAACCAA
>CAVGWX010000006.1:0-41592 GCA_963633085.1 Prevotella sp. CAG:279
GGACCTCCCAATTCCTTGAACTTTATTTTCTGTCCAAGAAATGGGGTGCAGTTCATTCATGCACGCCTGTATTGTACCTGTTTCTTATTCCCCATCTGGGGGGAATCGCAGAAGAAGGCTACACCACCTGGAAGATGAAGAACTTCAGGTAGTCGGTTTCGGGGATGCCCCAGACGATGGGGTGATCGGGCGCCTGCTGGCGCTGCTCGATCTGGCGCAGCTGCACGCCGGCATCGTGTGCCGCGCTGGCCACCACGTGCTTGAAGCGCTCGGTGTCCATGAAGTGGCTGCAGCTGCACGTTGCCAGATAGCCGCCGCGCGGCAGCAGCTTCATGGCCCGGTAGTTGATCTCCTTGTAGCCGCGAGCCGCCTGCTGGATGGTCTTGCGGCTCTTCGTGAACGCCGGCGGATCGAGCACGATGAAATCATAGGTTTTGTCACGCGCGGCGTCGAGTTCGCTCAGAAGGTCGAACACGTTGGCAGCCGTGAAGTCCATACGCTCTTCCAAGCCGTTGAGCTGGGCGTTCTTTCGAGCCTGCGCCACGGCGAGCTCGGAGATGTCGACGGCGTTCACGTATGCCGCGCCGCCGGCCGCCGCGTTGAGGGCGAAGCTGCCCGTGTGCGTGAAGCAATCGAGCACGTGCTTGCCGGCCGCCAGCTTCGCCACGGCCCGGCGGTTGCACTTCTGGTCCAGGAAGAACCCCGTCTTCTGCCCGTTTTCGAAGTCGACCTCGTAGCGCACGCCGTTTTCGGTGATGTGCGTGCTGGTGGGACCGAAGGCCTCGGTACCGGGTGCGCCGGGAGCCAGCGGGTCCAAACCAGCGGCCTGGCCTTCACCGGGCGCGCCGGCAAACCAGCCGGCCGTTTGCTGCAAGCCCTCGAGCTGGCGAGTGGCGGCGTCGTTGCGCTCGTACAGGCCGCGGATCTTCGCGCCGTCTTCGGCCAGCACCTCGAGCAGCACAGGGAAGATCACCGGCTTAAGCTGCTCCATGCCGACGGAAAGCGTCTCGGCCACCAGCACATCGCCGAAGCGGTCGACCACCAGCCCGGGAAACCCGTCGGCTTCGCTGAACAGGACGCGGCAGCAGCTCGCGTCCGCGCCCATGACGGTTTTGCGATACTCCCATGCCCAGGCAACCTTGCGCTTCCAGAACGCCCGGTCGAACGCATCGTTGGCGTTGCGCGTGATGAGGCGGATGCGGATCTTGCTGGAAAGCGAAAGCAAGCCCGTGCCCAGATACGACCCCTTGCGGCTGACCACGTCGACCAGGCTGCCGTTGGGCGCCTCGCCCGACTGCCCCGGCGCGCCCTCCAGGCGCGTCACCTCGGCCTCGTATACCCACGGATGGCCCTTGGCCAGCGAGCGCTCGCCCTTCGGCGTGATGGTGGCGCGAGGATAGGGACGTTGAACTTTCATGAGGGTCCTTTCAGGGGTGGAAATCCAGGGAGTCGCAGGTGGCGCAAAAGTCAACGAGGGCCGCTGCGGTTCCCGCGAATTCGGGATCCCGCAGCGGCCCACAGCGTCGAGCGATCCGGCTGCCGTCAGGCAGGCGGAGCCTTACAGAAGACGCAGGCTGACTTCCTTGAGCTGGCGGCCGGTCACGGCGTTCGGGGCGCCGGTCATCGGATCGGAGGCGCTCGAGGTCTTCGGGAACGCGATGACGTCGCGGATGGACTGCTTGCCGGCCAGCAGCATCACCAAACGATCGAGGCCCAGCGCGATACCGCCGTGCGGCGGGGCGCCCAGCTCAAGCGCGTGGATAAGATGGCCGAACTTCGCTTCCATGTCCTCCTCGGCAACGCCCAGACGCGCAAGGACGCGCTTTTGGAGCTCGGCGTTGTGGATACGGATGGAGCCGCCGCCCATCTCGAAGCCGTCCATGACGATGTCGTAGCTGTAGCTGCCGCAGGCAAGCGGGTCGGACTCGATCTTGTCCCAATCGGCCTCGGGGATCATCGTGAAGGGATGGTGCTCGGCGGCGTACTTCTTCTCTTCCTCGTCGTAGCGGAACATCGGGAAGTCGACGACCCACAGAAGCGCATGGCCCTCGCGGGGGATCTCCAGCTTGTCGGCCATGTGCAGGCGCAGGGCGGAAAGCACGGCGGAAGCGACGTCGTACTTGTCGGCGGCGAACAGCAAAAGATCGCCCGGCTCGACGCCGGCGGCTTGCTTGATGGCGCCGTGCACCTCGTCACCCAGGAATTTGATGATGGGGCTCTTGCCCGCCAGGTCGGCGTCGGCGTCGGTGTAGGCGATCCAGGCCATGCCCTTCGCGCCGTTGGCGGCGGCAACCTCGGCAAGCTTCTCGATGTCGCCGCGCGACCAGTTGCCCGCGCCCTTGGCGTTGATGCACTTCACCACGCCGCCCGCGTCGACGGCCTTGGAAAACACGCCGAAGCCGCAGCCGCGCACGGTCTCGGTGATGTCGACGAGCTCCATGCCGAAGCGCACGTCGGGGCGGTCGCAGCCGAAGCGGTCCATGGCTTCCTTCCACGGCATGCGCTGAAGCGGGAAGGCGTGCTCGACGCCCGCGGCGGCGAGCACCTCCTTGAACACGCCCTCCATGAGGTCCATGACGTCGGTTTCCTCGACGAAGGACATCTCGATGTCGACCTGCGTGAATTCAGGCTGGCGGTCGGCGCGCAGGTCCTCGTCGCGGAAGCAACGGGCGATCTGGTAGTAGCGCTCGATGCCGCCGACCATGAGCATCTGCTTGAACTGCTGCGGGGACTGCGGCAGCGCGTAGAACTTGCCCGGGTTCGGGCGGGAGGGCACCAGGTAGTCGCGCGCGCCTTCGGGCGTGGAGTTCGCCAGGATGGGCGTTTCGACCTCGATGAAGCCGCGCTCGTTGAGCGCGGCGCGCATGGCCTGGGCGACCGTGTGGCGCAGGCGCAGGTTGTTATACATCTCGGGACGGCGAAGATCCATGTAGCGCCACTTCATGCGCGTGGTCTCGTCGGTCTCGATGCCGTCCTCGATGGAGAACGGCGGCGTGACGGATTCGTTGAGCACGCGGACCTTGCTGGCCAGGACCTCGATCTCGCCGGTGGCCATGTTCGGGTTCACCGCGTCGGCCCCGCGCCCGCGCACGGTGCCGGTGACCTGCAGCACGAATTCGCGGCCCAGGTGCTCGGCGGCATGGAAGTCCTCTTCGCTGACGCAGTCGGGGTCGACGACCACCTGCGTGTAGCCCGCGCGGTCGCGCAGGTCGCAGAAGATCAGCCCACCATGGTCGCGGTTGTGCCAGGCCCAGCCGGTGAGCGTGACCTCGCGGCCCGTATCGGACGCGCGCAGCTCGCCGCAGGTTGCGGTGTGCATGCAGAACTCGTTTACGTAATCCGTCATTCTTTCTTGCTCCTCATAGCGTTTTACCCGCCCCAGCTCGCGCACGGAGCGGGGATGTAGCTCAAACTTGGTCATTGTACCGCACGAAAGGCCGCCTCGTGCATCCGGCGCTGCGGCCCTTGTGAAAACGACACGGATAGGCGGCTTCGGCGCTGCTCAAGGCGAAGCAGGCGCAGCGGCGAAGCCGGCACATGCGGGGCCGAGGGGCCCCGATGCCCTATTCCTCCGGGCCGAAAACGTCTTCGGCGCTCAAGACCTCGCCCTCGAAGGGCGCGCCGCCGAACTTGGCCAGCAGCGCCTTGGCCTTGTTCAGATCGACCAGGCGTTCCTGATGGGAATTCATGTTGCGCACCTTCACCTGGCCCTGCGCAAGCTCGTCGGGGCCGAGCACCGCCACCAGCATCGCCCCGAGCTTGTCCGCCAATTTGAACTGGCTCTTCAAGCTGCGGTGCTGATGGTCCATCTCGGCCGCGATGCCCGCGTCGCGACACGCCTGCACCAACCCGAACGCCTCGGCGCGCACGGAATCGTCCACGCAGGCGGCGAACAGGTCGCAGCGCTTCGCGGCGGCAAGCTGGCCTCCCGCCGCCTGGATGGCCAGCGCGCAGCGCTCGTATCCAAGCGCGAAGCCGAAACCGGGCGTGGGGCGACCGCCCACCTCTTCGCACAGCTTGTCGTAGCGCCCGCCGCCGCCGATGGCGTTCTGGCTTCCCATGCCCTGGTTGACCTGAACCTCGAAGACGGTGCGCGTGTAGTAGTCCAGGCCGCGGACCAGCTTGCGGTCCTCGACGTAGGAAAGGCCGGCCGCGTCGAGGTAGGCCTTGACCGTCTCGTAGTGGTGCTTGCAGTCCTCGCACAGGTAGTCGGTGATGCTCGGGGCGCCGTCCATCACCTCGGCGCAGCCGGGGTTCTTGCAATCGAAGGCGCGCAGCGGGTTGATCTCGGCGCGGCGCTTGCACTCGTCGCACAACCCCTCGGCATGCTCGTCCATGTAGGCGCGCACGGCCTCGCGATATTTCGGGCGGCACTCGTCGCAGCCCATCGAGTTCAGCAACAGGACCGTGGCGTCCATCGGAACGCCCACGCACGCGAAAAAGCGCATGAGCATGATGATGCCCTCGGCGTCGACGCTCGGGTCTTCCGCGCCCAAGCATTCGATGCCCACCTGGTTGAACATGCGCTGGCGCCCCTTCTGCGGGCGCTCGGCGCGAAACATCGGGCCGGCGTACATGAGCTTGGCCGGGGCGGCGCCCTGCGGCACCAGGTCGTGCTGCACCACGGCGCGCACCACGCCGGCCGTGCCCTCGGGGCGCAGGCTCAGGCGGCTTTTCGCCTTGATGGTGCCGCCGTCGATGACGCGCTTGAAGTTCTCGCCGGAAATGGCCGTGAACATCTCTTTGGAAACCACGTCGGTCGCCTGGCCGATGCCGCGCACGAACAAGTCGGTCTGCTCGAACAGCGGCGTCTCGATGGGCTGGTACCCGTAGCGGGCGAAAATGCCGAAGGCGGTGTCGCGGAAATGCGCCCAGAACTTCGCCTCGTCAGGCAAAAGGTCGCGCGTTCCTTCCGGGGAGTTGATGGCCATGATCGGTTCCTTTGCTTGGTGATTCGTCAAACTCCCGTATTGTAGCGCAGGCGGGCTGCGCCGCAGCGCAAGGCGCGAAACCCCACGTAATCACCGAGCCGGCGCAAAAGGGCGAAACGGCCGGGCGCCATTGCGCGGCCTCGCGGCGTGCGCGCCCTATTCCCCGAAGCTGCGCAGCACGCCCATGAGCACGTCGTCGGGACGATAGCGCAAGCGCACGGCGAGAACGCTGCGCGCCACATGCACCAGGCCCGCATCCGCGGCGGCGACGGCCGCCGATTCGAACGCATCGAGAATGCCCGGGTCGGGAGCAAGCGGCACGCCGGCAGCTTCCAGGCACAAATCGAGCTCCTCGTGCGGCACGATGGCGCAACCCGTCTCGGAAATAAGCTCGCGCAGCTCGGCCATCGCCTGGATGGCGACGGTCGGCGCCGTGGCGACGGATTTCAGATAGCAGGCCACGGCCCCTTGCGTCTCGCCCGCCTTCCACAGCACGTATGCCAGCTGATAGTACAGAAGCGCCACGTCGGTCGGATGCATGGCCACGCGCAAGCCGGCCGCAAGCACGCTGCGGGCGCGATCGGCGTCGCCGGTCAGCATATAGGCCCGGCCGACCACGCGATACGCCAGGGCGACCGACGGGGCCAGCGAAAGCAGCGCCGTCCCGTAACGCAGCGCCTCGTCGGTTCGGCTGAACGACTGCTCGAGCAGGCGCACGATCTCGATATGGCACATGAAATAGGAATCGGGCGCGGGAAGAACCTGCTTGCCAACGTCGCCCTTCACGCGTTCGGCCAGCTCGAACCTGCCTAGGCGCGCCAGGTTGTACAGCACGCGCGAGGCATAACCATCGAAATAGCGGTACACCGCCGACGCGCCGTCCGCGACGCCATCAAGCAGCTGCGCTTCGGAAATCGCCTGGGCAAGCACCGAGATCGCTTGATCGGGATCGGACGATTCGAGCGCACGGGCGCGGCTGAGCGCCGCAGAGCACCGGTCTTCCCCCAGAAAGCGTCCCACGACCGCGTTCTCATCCGCAGCGTCGACGGATCCTTCGGCAAGCGAGGACATCAGGCGGGCGCAGGCCGTCACGGCGCGCTCGTCCCTATCGGCCACCGCCCGATCCGAAACATCCCGGACAACGCGGATGGCCTCGGTGGCGCTTTTCGCCCCGGAAAGCCTGCCGGCGACGTCTTCGGCCATGCGGCGATAATCCGTGTCGTATTCGACGTTCAGGTCGCCTATGCTGCGGGCCCCGAGCACCAAACGGGCATCGGGAGGCAGCTCGCAAGCCCGACCGCGCTGCTGCGACCGCCACGCCTCGTATGCGGGATGCAGCGAATCGCTGGCGGGAAGCGTCACCGCCGCACCGTCAAAGCGCGCGCCGGCGGCGCGCAGCGCGGGCAGCGGATCGCCTTTGAGCGCGGCGTCGAAGCAGGCGAGCTCTTCCCACAGCTCTCGCGTGAACGCCACGTCAAAAAAGGCCTGCAGCGCCGCTTCGTCCCCGCAAGGGGCGATCGGGTTCGCCGCCACGCGCACCTGCTTCACATTGTCGTGCAGGCCAAACGCCCGAGAGGCCAGCAGCAGGCCGACGTGCATGGCATATCGACGCGCGCAGGCGAGAGCATCGGCGTCGCGCGGCATGAGGGAGGCGTCGGGGGCTTTCAGGAGCAGCGAGATCGCACCCGAAGGCCAATCGAGGCGGAAGTCGACGCCGACGCGAACAGGCAGGCGCAGCTGCTCGACCAAGCATGACAGGCGGCAGCGAAGATCCCAATCCCCGCCGACAGACCCCCTCGGCGCCCCTTCGGGAACATCTCCCGTCACCGCCTGCGTCCCGACGTTTTCGAACAGGGCCTCATCAACGGCGCGGCAGCGCGCCTCGTCGCACCCATCGGCGTCCTCTCCCAGCGCGGCGAGCGAAAGGCGCAAGCGGTTCAGGGCGCCCTCGAGGCCCCACAGCTCGCGGCGCGACACCCCCGCCTTCTCATCGCTCGCGGAAAGGTAGTGCATATGCGCATACTTCGTCGACGGGACCAGGCGCAGCGCATCGGCGGCAACACCCGCATCGACGATCCGGTCGATCCCGGCCTGCTCAAGGTTCTCGACGAACAGCGACACGAGCGCGGGCACGCGAAGCTGCGGGTCGCGCTCGATATCGCGCACCTCGCCGACGATGCGCGCCAGGCACGCAAGCGGGTTTTCGCGATGCACCTCGTCGAGCAGCTTTTCCACACAACACGAGGGCACCGCAGGCGCGCCGAGCGAGGGACGGAGCGAAAGGGCCAAAAAGGCGCGCGTCATGAATTCCCTGTAGGGGACCTTCTTTCCGTGCGCACCGAAATCGTACCAGGTGTTGAGAACGGAATACCGGCCGTGATCACGCTCGTAGGTCGCAACCGCCCGACGCTGACGGCCCTCATCGTCGGGCACGTACACGGTTCCCGTCGTCTTTTGGGAAGCGTTGCCGTCAACGGCGTTGCGATCGATCATCAAGTCGGGGGTGCGCGCCGGCGGGACCTTCTGCGGCTCGTTGCAGGCGAATGCGCGGCCGTAGCGGTCCAGATATGCCAGGATGCGCATGACCTGATCGGGCGCATCGCCTTCCGCCTGCACGATGTACATGCCGCCGCCCGCCGGCTTCGGCTGCAGCGCGCGGCCGCCGACGACGCCGAAAACGCCGGGAATCGCCTCGCCATCGGGCAGGGGCGGAAGGGCCTCCTCGAATATCTCCAGGCGCACGCCTAGCAGTTTCTCGTGCGGCTCGAGCCTCCAAACGCCTTCTTTTCCTGCAACTTCCCGCATACGCTCCCATTCTTTTCGAAAACCGACGAACAGCTTACCAGAACCGAGGGTGAAAGCCGCCGCTTGAGCAGCCAACCGTCACCCAAGCGATTCCCTCCCCCAAAGCCCTCAAGCAAAGGAGCCGCCGACCCTGTATGGCCGGCGGCTCCCGCAAGCAGCTGCTCTGTGTTCGCAAAACGATTCCGCGCAATCCCTACCCTTCGGCGCGCTGGGAATTCTCGAAGGTGAAGCGGCCCATCTTCACGCCGCCTAAGATGTGGATGTGGAAATGCTTGACGGTCGTGGCGGAATCGGGACCGGTGTTGACCACCGTGCGGAAGCCGCTCTCGCGCACGCCTTTGAGCTCGGCCACCTTCGGCACCACGGACATCATGTGGCCGAACACCTCGGCCGGCACGCCGTCGCACATGTCGTCGTAGTGGTGCTTCGGCACCAGCAGCGTGTGCACCGGCGCTTCGGGTTCGATATCGTCGAACGCGAAGCAGATGTCGTCCTCGTAGACCTTGTTCGTCGGGATCTCGCCCGAGATGAGCTTGCAGAACAGGCAATCGTCAGCCATGATGGCTCCTTTCCTTGTTGCTCCGTCCCATCGCAGCGATGCGAAGGCGGCGAAGCGGGCTGTTTCGCGGGGCGATCGCAGGATGACCCCAACCGTCAGCGACGCGACGACGCAACGCTACAGGTACTTCACCACCAAATCGCCCATGCCGGCGCAGTTGACCACCTTGTCGGCCGGGGTTTCGGCGTCCTTCAGGTCGCCCGTGCGCCAACCGTCGTTGAGCAGCTCGGTCACGGCGCGATGGATATCGTCGGCGGCCTGCTGCATGTCGAAGCTGTAGCGCAGCATCATCTCAACGGACAGGATCTGCGCAAGCGGGTTGGCGATGCCTAAGCCCGCGATGTCGGGGGCGCTGCCGTGGCTGGGCTCGTACAGCGCGGTGGAGTCGCCCAAGCTGGCCGATGCGAGCATGCCGAGCGAGCCCGTGATCTGAGCGGCCTCGTCGGAGAGGATGTCGCCGAACATGTTCTCGGTCACCACGACGTCGAAGTCGGCCGGGCGGTTGATCAGCTGCATGGCGGTGTTGTCGACCAGCAAATCCTCGATCTCGATGTCGGGATACTCGGACTCGCCGATGCGATGCACGATCTCGCGCCACATGCGGCTCGTCTCGAGCACGTTTGCCTTGTCGACGCTGGTCACCTTGCCGCGACGCTTGCGGGCGGCCTCGAACGCCTGGCGCGCGATGCGCTCGACCTCGTACTCGCGGTACTCGAGCGTGTCATAGGCGCGCTGGCCCTTCGCGCCGTCGGTGCCGGCGCCCTCCTCGTCGTAGAAGCGCTCGCGGCGGCCAAAATACAAACCGCCGGTGAGCTCGCGCACCATCATCATGTCGACGCCGTCGATGACCTCGGGCTTGAGCGTGGAAGCGCCGGCGAGTGCGGAAAAGATCTGCACGGGGCGCAGGTTGGTGTACAGGCCGAGGCCCTTGCGGATGCCCAGCAGGCCCTGCTCGGGGCGCGGGGCGTCAGGGTCGGTGGTGTCCCACTTCGGGCCGCCGACGGCGGCGAGCAGCACGGCGTCAGCGGTGCGTGCGGCCTCAAGCGTCGCGGCGGGCAGCGGTTCGCCCACCGCGTCGATGGCGGCGCCGCCGATCAGCGCCTCTTCGCAGTTGAACTGCACGTCGTACTTTTCCCCCACGGCGTTGAGCACCTTGATGCCCTCGGCGATGATCTCCGGACCGATGCCGTCGCCGGGAAGCGTGCAGATGGTGTACTGCTTGGTCATGATTGCTTCCTTCCAAACATCTTCAAGCATGTTTTTATCAGTCGCCTCAAAGCATACCGCAAAGCCGCCCGCAAACGAGCGAAGAGCCGCATCAAAGCACGGAGTCCGCAACCGGGGGCTCCCCTGAGTTGCGGACTCCGTGAACAATATCGATAGCCGACGCGATGGGGCGGGAAGCCCAAGGCGCGTCGCTTTTTCGGCCCTACAGCCCCAGCACCTTCTTCGTGCGGTTGATCAGGCCGCCTTCCTCGATGATCTCGCGGATGAACGGCGGGAACGGCTGCGCCTTGAACGTCTCGCCCGTCGAGGTGTTCGTGATGATGCCCGCATCGGCGTCAACGTCCACCACGTCGCCCTGCTTGATGGCGTCAACCGCCTCGGGGCACTCCATGATGGCCAAGCCGGTGTTGATGGAGTTGCGGTAGAAGATGCGCGCGAAGCTCTTCGCGATGACCACGTCGACGCCGGCCGCCTTGATGGCGATGGGCGCGTGCTCGCGCGAGCTGCCGCAGCCGAAGTTCTCGTCGGCCACGATGATGTCGCCGGGCTTCACCTTGTTGACGAAGTCCTTGTCCAGATCCTCCAGGCAGTGCGCGGCGAGCCACTCGGGCTCGGAGGAGTTCAGGTAACGGGCCGGGATGATGACGTCGGTGTCGATGTCGCGGCCGTAGCGATGCACGGATCCTTTGAAATGCATGGTAAATCCTTCCCTATTCCGCGATGTCTTCCGGCAGGCCGATGTGGCCGAGCACGGCGCTTGCGGCCGCCACAACCGGGCTTGCGAGATACACTTCGCTCGTCGGGTCGCCCATGCGGCCGACGAAGTTGCGGTTCGACGTGGAGACGCAGCGCTCGCCGGCGGCGAGGATGCCCATGTAGCCGCCCAGGCACGGGCCGCACGTCGGCGTGGAGACGGCGCAGTTCGCGTCCAGGAAGATGTCCATCAAGCCCTCGGCGATGCACTGCTTGTAGACGGCCTGCGTCGCCGGGATGACGATGCAGCGCACGTCGGGGTGCACCTTGCGGCCCTTGAGCACGGCCGCGGCCTGGCGCATGTCCTCCAGACGACCGTTCGTGCAGCTGCCGATGACGGCCTGGTCGATCTTGACGTCGCGCGAGTCGGCGGCAGGGCGCGTGTTCGACGGCAGATGCGGCCACGCGACGGTGGCCGGGATGTCGGCGGCGTCGATCTCGAAGACCTGCGCGAACGTGGCGTCGGGGTCGGAGTGGTATTCCGTGTAGGGGCGCTCGGTGCGGCCGTCCATGTAGGCGCGCGTGACGTCGTCGACCTCGATGAGGCCCGCCTTGCCGCCAGCCTCAATGGCCATGTTCGAAATGGAGAGGCGCTGGTCCATGGACAGCGATCGGATGGCGCTGCCCGTGAACTCCATGGCCTTGTACAGCGCGCCGTCCACGCCGATCATGCCGATGATGTACAGGATGATGTCCTTGCCGGTCACGCCCGGGTTCAGCTGCCCGTCGATCTTGAACAGCAGGGTTTCGGGAACCTTGAACCACGCCTTGCCGGTGGCGTATCCCACCGCGGCGTCGGTGGATCCCACGCCCGTGGAGAACGCGCCGAGCGCGCCGTAGGTGCAGGTGTGGCTGTCCGCGCCGATGATCAGGTCGCCCGCGCCCACGACGCCCTGCTCGGGGAGCAGCGCATGCTCGACGCCCATGCAGCCCACCTCGTAGTAGTGGGTGATGCCCTGCTCGCGCGCGAACTCGCGCGTCATCTTCGCCTGCTCGGCGCTCTTGATGTCCTTGTTGGGGACGTAGTGGTCGGGAACCAGCGCGATCTTGGTGGGGTCGAACACCTTCTCGACGCCGATCTGCTTGAAATTCTTGATGGCGATGGGAGCCGTGATGTCGTTGGAAAGCACCAAATCGAGGTTGCACTCGATCAGCTGCCCCGGCTCGACCTCGTCAAGCCCCGCATGGGCGGCCAGGATCTTCTCCGCCATGGTCATGGGACGTGCCATGTTCACTCCTTTTGCTGCTATCTCGTCTGCCCGAATGAGGGCCTGTCGTAATGCGCCCTGCATTGTACCACCCGCGCACCGAACGAAAAGAAGAGCCCACGTGGGGCCCTCCTTTTCAACGTCCATTACATATTTAGGCTGCGGCAGCTTTGGTTGCGAGTCGCTCGCTACCAAACGTTCGAATAGGAATAGTGATATCCCGATGTCCCGACCGCCGCTGCCACCAGGCCGAGCATGCCGACGCAGAAGATGACGCCGAGCACGACCCACACGGCAAAGCCGATGACCGAGAACTTCACCGCGTCGTTTTTCACCTGCGGCACCTTGTCCGCGTTGACGAGCCAGGCCAAGATGATGCCGGGGATCCCCACCAAGGCGCCGATGACGAACCACCCGAACTTCATGCCCCCGGAAAGCGCGGCGAGCGGCGCGGGCGGCTGGACCGGTTGGGGCGGGTAGAACGGCTGCTGCTGATACGCCTCGGAATACGGGCGATTCGCAGCGGGCGCGGGCTCGGGCGGCACAGGGCCCGAAGCGCTCGCGTTTTGCGCGGGCGGAACCGATGCGGGCGCGGGCGGATGCGCGGCTGAAGAAGCCGGTGCGGCGCCGTGGGGCGCGGGCGGCGCAGCAGGCGCGCCCTGCGCGTTCGCGCCGATGGGGGCGCCGCCCTCTTTCGCAGCGTCCGTCCCATGATCGGAGCAAGGATGCGCATTTTCCGACATGATGAGCCTTTCTCTCGTACGAGCCCGATTCTGCGACGAGGCCAAGCGCTGTCCCCGTCGCTCAAACCCACGCGCGCCGCGAAAGGCGGCGCGCGATGCCTACTCTTTTGCCAGCGCGGTGCACAACGCATCGAGCAGCGTGATGGCGAAGTGCTGCGCGCTGCGGCCTTCTCCCGCGTCCTTCCACATCACGCCCGGAAGCTCCACGGCAATCCGCGCCGGCTTCGCGGCGCGCACCGCCCCGAGCGCCCCTTCCAGGCGGACGGCAAGCGTTTCCTCGGGCGAGAACAGCACGCGCGGGGCGTTGCCGGTCTGCTCCTCCGGAAGCACGATATGAACCATGAGCATGCCCTCGTCGGGCGCGACGAGCAGGCTGTCGGCGCTCATGATCTTCGATGCGGGATTGGTGGCCAGCGCCAGATTCGACATGCGGGAAGCCACCGAGCGCGTGAAGTCCCTCGTCCCGAACAGGCACAGCGCATGGTCCTCGAGCACGCCGGCCGCGCGGGCGAACCCCAGGTGAGACGAGCCGCGCACCGCTTCCTTGCCCTCCCACGAATGGTGCAGGTTGCGGATGGCGGCGAAGGTGTAGGCGCCGGCGATGCCGTCGGTGGGCAGCCCCAGGTTCGTCTGGAATTTGCGCAGGGCAAGCTCGGTGAACGCGCCGAACATGCCGTCGACCTCGCCGCAGGCGAAACCGAGCGCGGAAAGCGCCTGCTGCAGCTGCATGACATCGTGCCCGTGCAGATAGGGCATGCGCAGGTACAGCGTGCGATCGCCCAGGCAATACGACGCGTCGACCAGAGCCGCCCAGGTTTTCTCGTCCACCTCTTCGCCTGCGGGAAGCTTCGCCTTTTCGCGGAACGTCTTGACGGCCGCGGCCGTTTCCGCCCCGAAGGCGCCATCGATGCGGGACTTATCGAGCATGCCGATGCGGGAAAGGCGGTGCTGCACGTCCTCGACGGCGGCGCCGCTATCGTTGATTTTGATGGTCTCCATACGCCTCGCCTACTTCAATCGGTTGACGAACCAATCGGCCATGGACACCAGCAGGTCGCGCGACGGGGACGGCTTCACCATGTCGACCAGGCGGTTCTTGGCGATGCACGTCAAGTTTTCGGCATAGGTGCGGGCGTGGTCGATGCTGCCGGCCTCCTCCATGATGGCGACCGCCTCGGCGAGCACGGCGGGGTCCTTTTCCTTGGCGGACAGGATGTCGATGAGGCGCTGGCGGGCGGCAGGCTCGGCGTTGTTGAGCGCATGGACGACCACGAGCGTGCGCTTGCCCTCGGTGATGTCGTTGCGGAAGTCCTTCTTCGTGGACTCCTCGCTGCCGATGAGGTTGAGCAGGTCGTCTTGGATCTGGAAGGCAAGGCCGGTGTCGAGGCCGTAATTGCGCAGCGCCTCGATCTCCGTTTCCGTGCCGCCGCCGATGATGGCGCCGACGGCGAGCGGGACGGCGCCGGAGTAATGGGCCGTCTTGTGCGTCGCCATGACCAGGTAGTCCTCAGGGCTGATGTCGTAGCGCCCATCGCGCGCCCAGCCGATATCGAGCGCCTGGCCCTCGATGGTGCGGCGCGTCATGTCGATCAGCTCGCTTATCACGCGGACCTTGATGGCATCGGAAAGGTCCGGGTCCTCGACTACGGTGCCGTTGACCAGGGAAAGCGCCAGATCGCCGGCGTTGATGGCCAACCCGATGCCCTCGGTGAGGTGCATGCACGGCTCGCCGCGGCGCAGCTCCGCCTCGTCGGCGATATCGTCGTGGATGAGCGCGGCCGTGTGGAAATGCTCGATGGCGGCAGCGGCGCTGCTTGCCAGGCGCATGTCGCCGCCGACGGCGCGACAGGCGGCGAAGCAGATGAGCGGACGGTGGCGCTTCCCTCCGTTTGCGCTGTACCTCTTCAGCGGATCGTACAGATAGCGATCCATGTCGGGATGCGTGCCTGTCGGAAGGTATTCGTTCACCAGGTCACCAACCTGGTTTGCATACGCTGCAAGATACGTTTCGAAAGACTCGGGGGGCTCGGTGACGTCTGCGATGATATCGTTGATGTTCTTCATAGCGCTTTCTTGTCCGATTAGCCTATTTGCTCTCGACATGGTACCACATACGCCAAGAGGCGGCCTGAACGCTCCCGGCAAGAGGGGCCCATAACCCAAGGAACTTCACGCCCGCAGCCGCCTTCGGGGAAAGTCTGCTATCATGGGCAGCGCTTTGATCGCATCCCTTTTGCGGGAAGCTCTTCGGGGGCGTGGCGGAATTGGCATACGCAGCGGACTTAAAATCCGCCGCCGCAAGGCTTGTGGGTTCGAGTCCCACCGCCCCTACCATCCACTGGATTCGCGCCGCCCGGCGCACCCGGATCCTTCTTTCCCTCGCGAAAACAAGAACGCGCATCGGCGCGGGCAGGTAAGGTTCGAGCCCTTTGCGCTTCGCCGGCCTTGCGAAAGCTGGCAGGAACGCCGCGCGATGCCCTAGGCCCTCGAGGCGTTCAGGATGATGCCCTGCAGGATATCCGACTCGCTCACGGTGAAAGAACCCTGGCCCGTGACGTCCATCAGCGTCTGCATGATGATAAGCCCCGCAACGATGACCGGGGCGCGGCCGGGATCGAGCCCCGCCACCTTGCTGCGCGCATCCAGGTCGATGGCGGCCAGCTTATCGAAGACGCCATCCAAGTCCTGCCTGGTGACGCGCTGCTTGTGCACGCGGGAACTGTCGTAGACCTCCAAGGCGTCGCGCACCGCGACCACCGTCGTGGCCGTCCCGGCGACCGCCACCATGCGCCCGAGCGACCTCCCAGCTTCCGGGGCCGAAGAAAGCACGCTCTCAAAGCCCTGGCGGACCCAAGCGCGCGCCGCTTCCAAATCGGAGGCACAGGGCGGATCGGAATGAATGAACTTCTCGGTGACGCGACGGCATCCGATGTCGAACGAATGAGACCATGCCGGCTCGTCGCCGCCCTGCCCGAACACCACCTCGGTCGACCCGCCGCCGATATCGACCACCGCCAAGCGCTCTCCCGCAAAATCGCAGGAGGCCCCGAGAAACGACAGCGCGGCCTCGCGCTCGCCGGCAATGACCGACAATCGCACGCCCAGGCGCTCGAGCGCGCAGACGAAATCGGAGGCGTTGCGCGCATCCCGCGACGCCGATGTCGCGATGGCGATGGTGGCGATGGGCGTTTTAGGCGATGCAAAGGAATCGCGCACCGAACAATAGCGCCCGATAACCCCCGCCACGCGCTCTATGGCCTCGGCCTTCAGCACGCCCGTCGCATCGACGCCTTCGCCCAGGTTCGTGATGGCGTATTGATGGTCGAACTCGTGCAGCGCTCCCTTTTCGTCCACGTCGGCGACGAGCATGCGGCAGGTCACCGTCCCGATGTCGATAGCGGCATACCGGCCGGGACGAACGCACGGGAAGCGATAAGCGGAGCTTTGCATACAGGCCCCCTATTTGTAGGCGAACACGACGTCAAGCACCGGGGAATACCAGGTCGTCGGAGCCTGCACGCTATCGGATGAGATGTTGGCGACCACCGACGAGGCGGAATCGGACGATTGGGTGCTCAAGCCGGAAACGTAGGCGGTTTCCTCGCCCTTTTTCACCCAACCGAGCTGGTCGTGCGCGCGCTGCTCGACGCCCGAGTCGGTTTGCAGGGCATCGACGTCGGTTTGCAGCGTGCTGTTGCGGTCGGCGAGCGCCTCGTATTCCAGGGCGAGCTTGTCGTAGTTTCGCACGCTGCAGTAGTACTGCTGCGCCGTGGGGTAGAGCCAGACCACGGCCAAAACCATGCAGGCGGCCGCGATCGCGCTCACCAGGAACTGGCGGGATTGCAGCAACGCGGACGCCGAGAAGCCCGAAAAGCGCGATTTGCGCGCCTTCGCGGGGCTCTCCTGCTCCTGCATGCGCTGTGCGCGGCGAGCGCTCGCGCCCATCTGGCCCTTGTACACCGCCGCACGGGGGCCGTCGGCAGATTCCGCCTGACCGCCGAACTGCTTGTCGAAAGCGCGGGAAGCCTTCTCCTTGGTGCGCGCACGGCGCTTCGCCTCCCTGCGGTCGGCCGCCGTGATCTCGTGCGCCTCGGCTCCGCGTCTGCCCCCCGGCTGCTCGCGCCCGGCCTCATCGGCCACCGACGCGCGCGCCTGACGCCGCGAGGCGCTTCGAGCGGAAGCCGGCGCCGACGCGCTGCGCGAGCGGGCCTCGTTCCTGCCGTTGCGCTTGGCTGCCTGCTTGCGCGAGCGGCCGGCACGCCTGGATCGAGAATCCAGAAACGCCGGGTCGTCCACATACGGCTGGGAGAAATCGTCTTCGGAAAGATATGACAGCAAAGGGGAGCTTGGTCGGCGGCGGGATGCCCCCGACGCGCGCGATGCCGAACGCGACGTGTCGCGACGAGCGTCGTCGAACGATAGGATATGAGCCTGCTGTGCCATGGATGGCCGCCCCTTAGCTGCTGGATCGAATAAAGTGTGGTAACGCTAGAAGCTGCTTTGAAGAATACCATGCCCCGCACAAGGAAGCTACGCAGGGCATGAAAGCTACGCCCGCCTTTCACATGCGCGAAAGGCGGGCGCCAAGGTCATCTTGCAAGGAGCGCTGAGCTACTCCAGGTCGAGCTTCTTGATATACGCTCGCCATTTCTCGAAAGATTCGTCGCTGATGGCGTGCTCCATGAGGCACGCTTCCTCCTCGGCCACCTCTTCGGGAATGCCCAGGGCCTTGTTCAGGAACTTCTTCAGCAAACGGTGGCGATCGTAGACCGCCGTGCCGTAGGAGTAGCCGGCTTCCGTCAGCGTGACGTCGCCGTAATACGGCTGCTCGGCAAGAGCCTTTTCCTTGAGCGCGGTCACTGCTTTATTCACGGACGCCTTGGAAACGCCCATCTTGTTCGCGATATCGACGGATCGAACCGACACCTCGGTCGTTCCCCCAAGCATAACGATGGCCTCGAGATAGTCTTCATGCGACTTCGACATCTTTTCCATCGGGGCCCTCCTTTCATAGCTTGTGTCACTGTACCACAAAGGTTCGCGATCTTTTGAAAATGATAGGAAATGCCCTGCTCAAACAACCAATGGTAACAAATGGGAAAAGAGAGGTCCGGCAAGGGCGGAGAGGGGGGTAGATGCCCTTGCCGGCTGTGCTGTGTGGTGTCGGCCAGACGAGAGGAGCCTCACCACCGGGTCAGCAAATAAAGGGGGTTCAGCGAACGAGGAGGATGTTTCGTTCAGCTGACATTTGTCAGTATAGGCAAACTTTAGTAACCCGTCAATAACTTTTTTTAAAAAAGTTTTCCTTAGCTGATATCGCTCTCGGACCTCGCCGCCCCCTGGCGCCTTGCGCACGGCGATCCAGGGCCTCTCACAGCAGCTTCCCGCGAAGAACCACCTTGCTCACTTCCAGCTCGCGCGTCAGCACGACCGCGTCCGCGATATACCCGGGAGCGATGGCCCCGCGCTCCCCTTCCAGGCCCAGCGCATGCGCCGGGTTGACGCTCGCGGCCTTCACGGCGCTCGTCAGCGGAATGCCCATCTGCAGAACCGCGGTGCGCAGGCAGGCCATGACGTTGCTCACGCTTCCGGCGAGCGATCCGTTTTCTATGGTGGCGCGGTTTCCCCGCACGGTGAACTGCTGCCCGCCGAGCTCGTATTCGCCGTCGCCCAGCCCGCAGGCGCGCAGGCTGTCGCTGATCATGATCATGCGATCGTCCCCGAACAGGGCGAACGCCAAACGCACCATCGCAGGATGGATATGCACGCCGTCGGCGATGATCTCGGCGGTCACATCGGATCGCTCGGCGCCGGCGGCGATGGGCCCGGGATCGCGGTGATGCAGACTCGGCATCGCGTTGAACAGGTGCGTCAGGTGCCGCGCACCCGCGTCGAAGGCCGCCCGCGCGGTGTCGTAGTCGGTGGCCGTATGGGCGACCGACACCCGCACGTCGTGCGAGACGCCGCAGATGAAGTCAAGGTTTCCCGGCTGCTCGGGGGCGACGTCGATCAGCTTGACCATCCCTCGCGCCGCCTGCTGCAGCCGGCCGAACTCCTCGATGCTCGCTCCGCGCACGTAAGCGGGATTCTGCGCGCCGACCTTCTCGGGCGCGATGAACGGCCCTTCGAGGTTGATGCCCACCAAAGCCGCCTCGTCAGCCGCCTCGCCGAGGCTGGCATGGCTTGCGATCGCGCTTGCGATTCGCGTCAGGCGATCCTCGGGAAGCGTCATCGTCGTCGGGCAGATGGCGGTCACGCCGCATGAGGCCTCGTACCGTGCGATTTGCGCGATCCCCGCATCCGAGGCATCGCAGAAGTCCTGCCCCATCGCCCCATGCAGGTGCACGTCGATAAGCCCGGGGATGACATAACCGCCCGCCGCATCCACATCGCCCGGCGCAACCGGAGCCGAGCCGGCCGCCTCGACGCGAGCGAAGCGTTCGCCTTCCGCCACCACGTCAAGCTCCCGAAAGCACTGACCGTCGAACACCAGACCGTTCACGATGCGCATAGCGCCAGCTCCTTGTCTTTCCGCTTGCCTTTCCTAGGCTTTCGCCTTTTGCGCGCGCCGCCTAAACCAGCGAACCCGCTTCGGCGTCGACCACGACGGTGACGTTGGGGTGCAGCTGCAGGACGCTCGCGGGAACCTGCGGCGTCACCGGGCCGAACAGGGCATCGCGCACGATCTGCGCCTTATCCTGCCCGCTGGCCACCACCAAGATGGCGCGCGCCTTCATGATGGTCCCGATGCCCATGGTATACGCCTGCCGCGGCACGTCGTCGGCCGACGCGAACAACCGGCTGTTGGCATCGATAGTGCTCTGCGCCAGGTCGACCACGTGCGTTCGCACGGGAAATTCGTCGCACGGCTCGTTGAACCCGATGTGGCCGTTGTGCCCAAGCCCCAGCAGCTGCAGATCGATGCCGCCCGCTTCGGCGATGGCCTCCTCGTATTCGGCGCAGGCTGCCAGAGCGTCGGGGTTCGCCCCGTCGGGGACATGCGTCGCCTCCGGGCACACGTCGACATGATCGAACAGGTTTTTCTGCATGAAGTAGCGGTAGCTCTGATCGTGGGCGGGGTCGAGACCGCGATACTCGTCCAAGTTGAACGTCGTTATGCCCTCGAAGCTGATCCTGTCGGCTTCGAAGTCGTCCACCAGGTCGGCGTACAGGCCGATCGGGGTGCTTCCCGTCGCCAGGCCAAGCGTGCTCGCCGGATCGACGATCACCTGTGCGGCGATGATGTCGGCGGCGCGACGGCTCATATCGTCATACGTTTCCTCGATGAACAGCTGCATGCTTTCCCCTTTGCCTTTCCTGTAAACATGTTCGCCCGTTATACAACGTTTCCCCTCGCGCCACAGGGGCTATGTCCAGAATTGCACCGTTTCAACGATATCCTGATACGACCAGGGATAGATATCGGAAAACCATCCCGTTTCGGGAACGAAGCACACCAAGGCGCTGTAGATCACCGATATGGACACGACGCACAACAGCACCTTCATGAGCAGCACATGGGTGGTCGAACTGTGGGCCATGTTTTCGTTGACGATGAAGGCGAGCAGGACGGCGGCCGCCAGGAACATGAAGCTGAAATCGGCAAAGTAGCGCTGCAGAATGCCCGCCATCTCGGCATCCATAAGCGCCACGACGACTCCGCCGAAGATGAGCGCGATGATGACGCCGGCGATGGTGCGCGTCGATCGCGTGCGGAAGCGCAGCTCCAAGATACGGCGGGAAAACGGCAGGATCCACAGGATCGGCAGGCACGCGATGATGCCGCCGAACGTGACTTCCCTGATGGTCTGGCCGAGATAGGTGGTGTCGAACGTGGTCGCGCTCAAGTACGGGAACACGCCGCTGACGTTGGGCGGCTGCAGGAAGTACGCGAACAGCGCCGGCGCCAAGCGCCCGATGTTCCAGCCGCGCTTGGTCATGTCGTTGACCGTCAGGTTGTAGTTCGCCCCGAAATCGGTGAAGCTGCCGAAACGGGCGTGGTTGTAGAGCATCAATCCCGCGGCCACCACCACATACGGGGCGATCAGGCAGGCGAACTCGACGGCGCCCCTCTTCGTCAGGATGGTGCGCTTCGTGATGTACTTTCGCCAGAACAGCGGAAACGCCACCATCGACAGCACGATCAGCTGCGGCCGGCATCCCACGACGAGCGCCATGCAAAGACTTCCACCCAGATACCAGCCGCACGGGCGCGCCGATGCCCTGCCGCGCATCCAGAGGTACAGACCCCATACCGAAAAGGCCAAGCCGAGCGAAATGGGCAGCGAGTAAAACGTCGGGAACTTCAGCAGATACAGCACGCCGCAGCACATGACCAGCGGGATCTGCAGCAACAGGTACAAACCCAGGCTCACGCGCTTGAAATGGTAGCGCGCGAAGCGGTCGAGCAGGGCCGAACAGCCGAGAACGAAGGCGATCACCGCGATGAGCACGCCGATGGCCGTGGGGAAATTCGCGCCCGTGATCAGATAGAAGGGAAGGTAGAAGACCAAAACCGGCACCACGCCGAAGTACACGTAGTAATGCCCGTCATGGTAGGCGACATCGAAGAGGTACTCCTGCCCCGTCTCCTTCTGCAACTCGTCGCGGGCGCCCTTGTCGTAAGGGTCTTCCATGTCCTGCAGCCACTGGGGCGGTTCCTCGTCCAAATAAAGCTGGCCGTGCGCCATGGCCCGGGCAAGCTCGGCGTACTGCTGCGCGTTGTCGCCGCCGACCTTGAACGCGTTGGCGATGCTCACGCCGTCCCACGAGCCGCTGTTGTACGAGCTGGTCGCGACGCCCACAAGGTTGGATCCCATGAACAGATACGAGCTGAGCAGCACCGTCTCCACGGCAACGGCGACCACGATGGCCGCCTTCGATTTGCGTTGGTTCGAAACGATGCCGATCCGGTACATGGCCGAACGGGGGCGAAACGCGTAGGCCAGCAGAAGAAGCCCGAGGGTCAAGATGAAGCGGGTTTGATTGAAGGCGAACGGCTCGCGCGCGTTGACCGCGACATCGGACAGCAGCACCGGATAACTCACGTCGTCGCCGGTGATCGTGATCTTCAGGTTGTTGACCAGGCCGGTGGTGTTGAGGTTGATGAACTCGCTCTGGTCGCACAGCGTGTTCACCTCGACGTTGGGGACGCCGACGGTGTATTCCGTCGAATCGAAATACGTCTTGTGCGCCTCGTCGGTGAATTGGATCTTTATGGTCAGCTGTTGAGCCGGCTGCCGATAATCGAAGTTCAGCCAGAGATTGTGAACCTCGCAGTTGAGGTTCGTGAACTCGATGACGTGGTTGACCTCGGTCACGCGATACTGGTCATCGGTGGTCTTCGTCAAGGTCAGGCGGTTGTCGAGGTTCGTGGTGTGATAGCCCGCGGTGCGAAAGTAGTTGATGTTGAACACGAAGGTCTCCAGCATCAAGGCGACCAGCACAAGAGCGGCGATACGCTTCGCGACAGGCAAGACGCTGGCCCCGTAGCGCCGTTTGAAGTCAAAGACCCCGTACGATATGTTCTGTCGAAGTGTTGGCATACGATTGGTCAGTATACGGCAAAACAAAAGGATGGGGTACCGTGGCACCCCATCCTTTCAGCTCAAAGCGGTATGGCCGCACTTCGTGCGCAAGATCCAATCTACAGGCCGAGCGCCTTTTTGACGTCAGCGTACACCACGTCGACGTCACGGTCGCCGTCGATGGTGACCAAAAGGTCGCAGCCGCGATAGTAGTCGATCAGCGGAGCCGTGGACTTCTCGTACACCTCGAGACGGTTGCGGACCGTGGCCTCGTTGTCGTCGTCGCGCTGGTACATCTCGCCGCCGCACGACGGGCAAGATGCGTCGGCAGCGGTGCCGATCTGGCCGCATTCCTTGCACAGGCGACGAGAGGTGAGACGGTTGACGATGACCTCGAAGTCGACGTCGATGAGCAGCGCGGCCGCAAGCGGGCGCTCAAGCTCGGCGAGCATGGTGTCGAGGGCAACAGCCTGCGTGGTCGTGCGCGGGAAGCCGTCCAGAATGACGCCCTTTTCGGTGTCGGGCTGCTGGATACGCTCTTTCATGAGGTCGATGATCAGGTCGTCGGGAACGAGGTCGCCCGCATCCATGAAGCTTTTCGCCTTCAGGCCCAGCGGGGTCTGGTTCTTGACGGCGGCGCGCAGGATGTCGCCGGTGGAGATATGGCACAGGCCGCAATCCTCGACGAGCTTCGCCGCCTGCGTGCCCTTGCCGGCGCCCGGGGCGCCCAACAGAACGATGTTCATAGGAAGCATCCTTTCAAAATTGCAAATAATGCAGTTCCCATCATAACAAAAAGGGAGGACCGAAAGGCCCTCCCTCAGCACAACCGCAACTATTCCCTATTTGAAGAAGCCGTCGTAGTTGTGCATCTTCAGCTGGCTTTCCACTTTGCTCATGGTGTCGAGCGCGACGCCGATCATGATGAGGATCGACGTGCCGCCGAACGCCTGGATGAGCTGGTTGCCCGTGAAGTAGAAGATCATCGTGGGAACCACGGCGATGACGGCGATGAAGATGCCGCCAGGCAGCGTGACGCGATGGAGCACGTTCTTGATATAGGTGACCGTCGCCGAGCCGGGACGCACGCCGGGAATGAAGCCGCCCTGCTTGCGCAGGTTGTCGGCCGTTTCCTCGGGGTTGAACACCATGGACGTGTAGAAATACGCGAAAAACACGATGAGGAACACCGTCAGAATCCAGTTCACCCAACCCGTGGAGATGGCGTCGGCGAATGCGGTGAGCCAACCCACGTTGAACAGCGCCGCGAGCTGCGCCGGGAAGTAGATCAGGCAGCTTGCGAAGATGATCGGGATAACGCCCGCAGCGTTCACCTTCAGCGGGATGTAGGTGGACTGGCCGCCCATCATCTTGCGACCCTGGACGCGCTTGGCGTAGTTCACCGGGATGCGGCGCTGAGCGCGCTCGATGAAGATGATCGCAGGGATGCAGACGAGCACCACGACGAGGATAAGCGCCGTGATGGCGATGCCCATGCCCGTGTCGGACTGCAGGTTCACCGAGCTGAAGATGGCGGAAGGAACACGGGACACGATGCTCACGAAGATGATGAGCGACATGCCGTTGCCCACGCCGCGCTGGGTGATGAGCTCGCCCATCCACATGATGAACGCCGTGCCGGCTACGAGCGTGAACACGACGAGGATGTCGGTCACGACCTCGGGGACCTGATCGGTGAAGACGACGCCGTACTGCGCCGACTTGAACAGAAGCAGGTAGCCGACGGCGTTGATCAGACCGAGGCCCAGCGTGAGGTAACGCGTCACCTGGGTGATCTTGCGACGGCCCGTCTCGCCTTCCTTGGCCCAACGCCCCACCGCCGGGATGACGCCCTGCATCAGCTGCATGATGATGGATGCCGTGATGTAGGGCATGATGCCCAGCGAGAACACCGAGAAGTTGGACAGCGCGCCACCGGTGAACAGGTCGAGCATGGTCATGGAAACGCCGGAATCCTGGAAACGGTCGGCGAACTCATGGAACGGGATGCCCGGGACCGGCACGTAGGCGCCGAAACGGTACAGCGCCAAGATTCCGAGCGTAAAGAGGATCTTCTTACGCAGCTCGGGAACCTTGAACGCCTCGACGATTGAGCTTAGCAAGGCTCCTCGACCTTTCCTCCGGCTGCCTCGATCTTGGCCTTGGCGGAAGCAGACACCTTGTCGACCTTGACGGTCAGGGCCTTGGTGATCTCACCGTCGCCGAGAACCTTCACGAGCGCGTCCTCGTGCTTGATGATGCCCTTGGCCTTCAGCGCGGCGCCGTCGACGGTCTCGCCGGCCTCGAACTTCTCGTCGAGACGGGAAACGTTGACCGGCAGATACTCCACGCGGTTGATGTTGCGGAAGCCCGGCAGCTTCGGCAGACGACGAGCCAGCGGAGTCTGGCCGCCCTCGAAGCCGACGCCCTTGCCGCCGCCGGAGCGGGACTTCTGGCCGTTCATGCCGCGGCCGGCAGTCTTGCCGTAACCGGAGCCGTTACCACGGCCGACGCGCTTACGATTCTTGCGGGATCCCGCTGCAGGCTTGAGGTCTTTGAGTTCCATGTTTCTTCTCCTTGAAGATCGCTTTTACCGAGCATCAGCCCGGCGCCGGCAGCTCGCCGCCGGCAAACTTCCAATACAGCCGATTGGCGCGCCAGACGAGCTGACACGCCAATCGAAAATTTTACCTTATTCAGGATAGTGTGCCAAGGATAAACCTTGTGAGCTTTACAGCTCCTCCACCTTCACGAGGTGCTTCACCTTGAAGATCATCCCGCGAACGGACTCGTTGTCAACGAGGTCCTTGGAACGGCCGATCTTGCCCAGGCCCATGGCCTTGAGCGTGGCCAGCTGATCCTTCTTGTAGCCGATGGAGCTTTTCACCTGCGTAACGCGCAGGGTCTTCTTAGCGTCAGACATTCGTCCTACTCCTTCCAGCCGTAGATCTTGGCGACGGAGGTGCCACGGCGCTCGGCGACAGCCTCGGGGCTCTCGAGCTCCTTGAGGCCCTCGGCGGTAGCCTTGACGACGTTCATCACGTTGTCGGTGCCCAGGGACTTGCACAGCACGTTCTCGATGCCGGCAAGCTCCAGGACGGCACGGGCAGCGCCGCCGGCGATAACGCCGGTACCGGGAACAGCGGGCTTGATGAGCACGCGGCCGGCACCGAACTCGCCGATGATCTCGTGAGGAAGCGTGGCGCCCTCGGGGGTCACCGGGACGGTGAACATGTTCTTCTTCGCGTCCTCGACACCCTTCTTGATGGCGATCGGCACTTCCTGGGACTTGCCCATGCCCACGCCGACGCGGCCCTTGCGGTCGCCGACGACGACGAGCGCGGTGAGACCGAAACGACGGCCGCCCTTGACAACCTTAGACACGCGGTTGATGTAAACGACGCGCTCCTCGAGCTCGGGAACGGCGGCGTCCTGTTGTTTGTTGCGAGCCATATAGACTACATCCCTTCTAGAACTTCAAACCAGCCTCACGAGCAGCGTCGGCCAGAGCCTTGACGCGCCCATGATACAGGTTGCCGCCACGATCGAACACGACCTCGGTGATGCCGCATTCCAGAGCCTTCTTGCCGGCGATCTCGCCCAGAGCGGTTGCGCCCTCGACGTTCGCGCCGGACTTGCCGGTAGCCTTGAAGTCTGCGCCCAGGGTGGAAACGCCGCACAGCGTCTTGCCGGCAACGTCGTCAACGAACTGGACGTACAGATTGGAGTTGCTGCGCGTCACGCACAGGCGCGGACGCTCCGGAGTGCCGGAGATCTTGCCGCGCACGCGACGATGGCGACGGGCCAGCGCAGCTTGCTTTTTCTGAAGCTTATTCATGGTGATCCCTTCGTTCAGTTACGCTTGCGCGCTTAGTCCTTGCCAGCCTTGCCAACCTTGCGGCGCACGTGCTCGCCCTCGTAGCGAATGCCCTTGCCCTTGTAGGGTTCCGGCTTGCGCCAAGCGCGGACGTTCGCGGCCACCTGGCCGACCTGCTCCTTGGAGATACCGTGAACGATGATCTCGGTCTGGCTCGGAACCTCGAACGTGATGTTCTCGGGGCACTCCATCAAAACGGGGTGCGAGAAGCCGAGCTGCATCTCCAGATCCTTGCCCTTCAGCGCGGCACGGTAGCCGACGCCGACGAGCTGCAGCTTCTTCTGGTAACCAGCGGAAACGCCCTCAACCATGTTGTTGATGAGCGTGCGGGTCAGACCATGGAGGCTCTTGGCCTCACGAGAGTCGTCAGGACGGGTGACGATGATCTCCTCACCTTCCTGAGCGATGGTCAACATGTCGTTGAACTCACGGGTGAGCTCGCCCTTGGGGCCCTTGACCGTCACAACGTTGCCGTCGATCTTCACTTCGACGCCGGCAGGAACGGTAACGGGCTGTTTGCCGATACGAGACATACCTTATACCTTCCTTTCCTACCAGATGTAAGCGATAACCTCGCCGCCGATGCCCTTTTTGCGGGCGTCGCGGTCGGTCATCACGCCGTTGGACGTCGAGATGATGGCGGTGCCGAGGCCACCGAGCACGCGGGGCAGCTCGTCCTTGCCGGCGTAGATGCGCAGGCCGGGCTTGGAGATGCGCTTGATGCCGCGGATGGTCTTGGCCTTCTTCTCGCCGTACTTGAGAGTGATCTCGAGCGTGGCGCGAGGCTCGCCTTCGACGACCTCGTAACCAGCCACGTAGCCCTCTTCCTGCATGATGCGGGCAATCTCGACCAGCTTCTTGCTGGAGGGCATGGAGACCGTAGCCTTGCCGGCAGAATTAGCGTTACGCACGCGCGTAAGCATATCTGCGATAGGGTCAGTCATGGTCATAGTTAGTTTCTCCTTTGGTTCTAGATGAGCCGATCGGTTCGGTTCGGATGAGCGCCCTTAACGCCCCCGCCTGAACCGTGGCACACCCGTGCGTACCTAGTTCGTGAGGTTTACCAAGAAGCCTTGGTCACGCCGGGCAGCTCGCCTTTGTTGGCCAGCTCGCGCAGGCACACGCGGCACAGGCCGAACTTACGGTAGTAAGCGCGCGGACGTCCGCAACGCGTGCAGCGGTTGTGCTGGCGCGTGGAGAACTTCGGCTCTCGCTTGCTTTTGGCGATCATCGATTTCTTTGCCATGCAAATCCTTCTTTCTGTTTCCAAGTTCGGCGCCTGCCGAACCCTAAACTGCCTGCAGGATGGCCTGGCCGGCCATCCTTACGGTTAATCGAAAGGGTTAGTCGCGGTCCTTGAACGGGAAGCCCAAGGCGGCGAGCAGGGCGTAAGCCTGCTCGTTGTCCCCAGCGGTGGTCACGAACGTGATGTCCATGCCGCGGGTGCGATCGATCTTATCATACTCGATCTCGGGGAAGATCAGCTGCTCGGTGACGCCGAGGGTGTAGTTGCCGCGGCCGTCGAAGCTGTTCGGGTTGATGCCGCGGAAGTCGCGCACGCGCGGAAGAGCCGTGGCCAGCAGACGATCCAAGAACTCCCACATGCGGTCGCCGCGCAGGGTCACCTTGCAGCCGATGGCCTGGCCTTCGCGCACATGAAAGCCTGCGATGGACTTCTTCGCGCGGGTGATGCAAGGCTGCTGGCCGGTGATGATGCGCAGGTCGTTCATGGCGTTGTCAAGCAGCTTGTGATCGGAAGCGGCAGCGCCGACACCCATGTTGACAACGATCTTCTCAAGGCGCGGAACCTTGTTGATGTTGTCGATGTTAAGCTCGGACTCGAGCTTCTTCACGATCTCGTTGCGGTACTTCTCTTTCAGACGAGGAGCAGTCATTTCACAATCCTTTCGATGAATTAAACGCAGGATTTCCGACCCTGCGTCCCTTTCCTCTTCTGAAGGAAAGGGTCATAACAACGAGGGGGCCCGCAGGGCGCGAGCCCCCTCGTATGAACACTATTTGTCGATGTCCTTGCCGCACTTCTTGCAGACGCGGACCTTCTTGCCGGCCTCGTTGATGCGCTTGCCGGTACGGGTGGCCTGCTTGCACTCGGGGCAGACGACCATGACGTTGGAGACATGGATGGCGGCCTCGGTGCTCATGATGCCGCCCTGGGGGTTCTGCTGGGTCGGGCGCATGGCCTTCTTGACCATGTTGACCTTCTCGACCACCACGCGCTGCTTGGTGGGCAGGGCACGCAGGATCACGCCTTCCTTGCCCTTGTCCTTGCCGGACAGAACGCGGACGGTGTCGCCTTTTTTGACGTTCATGCTGTTCATTGCGATAACCCCCTTTACAGCGTCTCAGGTGCCAGGGACACGATCTTCATGTACTTCTTCTCGCGCAGCTCGCGAGCGACGGGCCCGAAGATACGGGTGCCGCGCGGAGCGCCGGAGGCGTCGATCAGGACAGCGGCGTTCTGGTCGAACTTGATGTAGCTGCCATCGGCACGGCGAACTTCCTTCTTGACGCGCACGACGACGCAGCGCACGACATCACCCTTCTTGACAGCACCGTTGGGCATAGCCTCTTTGACGCTGCAGATGATCACGTCGCCCAGGCCCGCGTAACGGCGCTTCGAGCCGCCGAGGACCTTGATGCACTGCACCTTGCGGGCGCCGGAGTTGTCGGCAACCGCGAGCATGGTTTGCATCTGAATCATTGCTTCAACCTATCTTTCAATCGATATCTGACGGGATCGGGTAAGAGGCTATTTAGCCTTCTCGACGATCTCCACCAGGCGCCAGCGCTTCTTCTTGGACAGCGGACGGGTCTCCATGATGGTCACGGTGTCGCCGATGCCGGCCTCGTTGTTCTCGTCATGCGCATGGAACTTCTTGGTGGTCGTCATCATCTTCTTGTAGACCGGATGAGGCTTGCGCGAGCTCACCTCGACCACGATGGTCTTGTCGTTGACGTCGCTGACCACGATGCCCTGACGGACTTTGCGCTGATTACGCTCTTCGCTCATAGTTTCATCCTTCCTTTATGCGCTCAGCTCACGGGCGCGCATCTCGGTCTGGATGCGAGCGATGTCCTTCTTGACCTGCTTCACGCGTGCGGTGTTGTCAAGCTGGCTCGTTGCCATCTGGAAACGCAGGTTGAAAAGCTCAGCGCGCGCTTCCTTGAGTTTGGCCTGCAGATCGTCTGCGGACAGCTCACGGATCTCTGCTGCTTTCATTTACTCCTGCCCTTCCGTTTCCTTGGAAACAATCTTGCACTTGATGGGCAACTTGTTGATGGCAAGACGGAGAGCCTCTTTGGCCGTCTCCTCGTCAACGCCGTCGATCTCGAACATGATGCGGCCGGGCTTGACGACCGCGACCCATGCCTCGGGATTGCCCTTGCCGGAACCCATGCGGGTTTCAGCCGGCTTCTTGGTGATCGGCTTATCCGGGAAGATGGTGATCCAAACCTTGCCGCCACGCTTCATGCAACGGGTCATTGCGATACGAGCAGCCTCGATCTGGCGGTTGGTGATCCAGTGGGCCTCCAGAGCCTGAATGCCCCAGGTGCCGTGATTCAGGCGGGTACCACCCTTTGCGCGGCCCTTCATGGAGCCACGCTGCACCTTGCGGTGCTTGACGCGCTTAGGTACGAGCATTACTTGCGCCCCCTCTCATTGCGGTCGCCTCGACGAGAACGGTTCGGGCGGGAATTGCCCTCGAGCTGCGGCTGCGGTGCCTTCTGGCCCGGCAGAACCTCGCCGTGGTAAATCCACACCTGCACGCCGATGGAGCCCATCTGCGTGGAAGCGGTGCAGAAACCGTAGTCGACCTTGGCGCGCAGCGTGTGCAGCGGCACGCGACCCTCGCGGTACCACTCGCGGCGGCTCATCTCGGCACCGCCGAGACGGCCGGCGCACTGGATGCGGATGCCCTTGGCGCCCGACTTGCGAGCGAGCTGGACGGCCTTGCGCATGGCGCGACGGAACGCGACGCGGCCCTCGAGCTGCTCGGCGACGGACTGAGCGACCAGGTTCGCATCGAGCTCGGGGCGCTTGACCTCGACGACCTCGATGTTGACCGGACCGTCGGCGACCTTCTCGAGCTTCTTGCGAAGCGCGTCGATCTCGGCGCCCTTCTTGCCGATGACCACGCCCGGGCGAGCGGTGGTGACGATGACCTTGATCTTGTCGCCGGCGCGCTCGATCTCAACCTTGGAGACGGCGGCACGGGCCAGCTGCTTGTCAAGGAACTTCCTGATGGCCAAGTCGTTTGCCAGGTTCTTGGCGTAATCCTTGTCGGCGTACCAGCGGCTACGCCAATCCTCGGTGATGCCGAGGCGGAACCCGGTAGGGCTTACTTTCTGACCCATGGACTTTAAGCCTCCTCTCGCGGTGCGACGATGATGGTGATGTGGCTCGTGCGCTTGCGGATACGCGAAGCGGAACCCTTGGCGCGCGGGCGGATGCGCTTGAGCGTGGGGCCTTCGTCAACGTAGGCCGTCTTCACGACGAGCGTCTCCGGGCGGACGTGATGCTGGTTCTCGGCGTTGGCAACGGCGGAATTCAGCGTCTTGAGGACGTCTTCGGCGGCAGCGCGGTTCGTGAACATCAGGATTTCGCGAGCGGCCGGAACGGACTTGCCGCGAACCAGATCGACGACGATGCGCGCCTTGCGGGGCGACATGCGCACGTAACGTGCGATTGCTTTAGCTTCCATGATTCACCCCTTCTTATCTCTTGCCCTTGTCGGCGGAATGACCCTTGAACGTGCGGGTCGGGGCGAACTCGCCCAGCTTGTGGCCGACCATGGATTCGGTAACGTACACCGGCACGTGCTTGCGGCCATCGTGAACGGCGATGGTGTGACCCACCATTTCCGGGAAGATGGTGCTGGCGCGAGACCAGGTCTTGATGACGTTCTTCTCGCCGGCTTCGTTCATCTTCTCGATGCGCTCGAGAAGGCGAGGCTCAACGAAAGGACCCTTCTTCAAACTTCTGCTCACTATTACTCCTTAACGCTTAGCGCTACTTCTTGCGGCGGCGAATGATCAGGCGGCTAGAGGCCTTCTTCGGGTTGCGCGTGCGGTGACCCTTGGTGGGCACGCCCCAGGGGCTGACAGGATGACGGCCAGAAGTCTTGTTCTTGCCCTCACCACCGCCATGGGGGTGGTCAACCGGGTTCATGACCGTACCACGAACCGTAGGACGGATGCCACGCCAACGGTTACGGCCGGCCTTGCCGATCGTGATGTTGGAGTGTTCCGCATTGCCGACCTCGCCGATGGTGGCGCGGCAGGTGAGCAGGACGCGGCGCATCTCGGAGGACGGCATGCGCAGGATGGCGTACTTGCCTTCCTTGCCCATCAGCTGGATGCTGGTGCCGGCGGAACGCGCGATTGCGGCGCCCTTGCCAGGCTGCAGCTCCACAGCATGGATGAGCGTGCCGACCGGGACGCTGGACAGCGGCATGGCGTTGCCGGGCTTGATGTCCACGTCGGTGCCGCTGACGACCATGTCGCCGACCTTCAGGCCCTTCGGGTGAAGGATGTAGCGCTTCTCGCCGTCAACGTAGTGCAGCAGAGCGATACGAGCGGAGCGGTTCGGGTCGTACTCGATGGTAGCGACCTTCGCAGGCACGTTGTCCTTGTTGCGCTTGAAGTCGATGATGCGGTAACGACGCTTCACGCCGCCGCCCTGATGACGGACGGTGATGTGACCGTGGTTGTTGCGACCGGCCTTCTTGTTCAGCGGCGCAAGCAGGGACTTCTCCGGCTTGTCGCAGGTGATTTCGGCCTTGTCCGAAACCGTCTGGAAGCGACGACCGGGGCTAGTCGGCCTGTACTGTTTGACTCCCATTTCAAACCTTTCAATCTGGATTCCCGCTCGCATGCCTCACCATGCACCGGAAACCCTTCCTACAAAACCGTGGGTTGGCGATTGCCCAAGAGCCTTCGTTTGAGGCCGAAGACTCCGACGCCGTCAATCCACGCGCCCGGGTGTATCCATATGTCACCAGACGCAACTGGACATTATACGTGCCGAGAAAGGCCGCTTCAAGAAGTATTTTTCGAAACGAGAGGCGCCCACAACCTGCACACAAGCTGCCGCAACAGGCGAAAACCGCGGACGATATAAGCCCTCCCCCGCCGCGCCGAGATTGGCCTTGCAGCCCTTAGAGCCAAGAATTCAGCGTAAAAAAGCCCGGCCCGTTCGACATCGAACAGGCCGGGCTCAGGTGGTGCAAGCAGCAGGAAACGAACATCCTGCGGCAAGAATAAAACGCGTCGCTTAATCGAGATGGAACGCGCAGGGAAGGTCGACGCTCACCGGGGAGTTGTCGGGGTTGGTCTCCATGACCGAGGCCATGAACTCCCACCACTTCTGGCAGATGTCGGTTTGCGCGGACTTCGCATAGCGCTCCGGATCATCGAGCTCGATGTAACCGAACAGGATGTTGGTCTCCTCGTCGATGAAGATGGAGTAGTTGTGCCCGCCGTATTCGTGCAGCATGTCCGCCATTTCCGGCCACAGCTCGTTGTGGCGGCGCTCGTACTCCTCGGCAAAGCCCGGGTAGAGCTTCATCTTGAAGCCGTTGATGGTGCGCCCGTCGGCGGTTTTGCGGATGGTCATGGCATTTCCTTTCGCTTGAGGTGCTTCAGGCTTGGTGCTCAAACAGGCAGCAGGAAGACCTTACATCTTCTTGCCGTAGCGCTCCTCGGTGATCTGGTCGAGGGTCTTGCCCTGGGTGTCGGGGCACCACACGACGCCCACGACGAGCGAGATGACCAGCACGACGCACATGATGACGGCGGCCGGGAAGAAGCCGGCGGGGTTGGCGGAGATGTCGCCCATGATGGCGCCGACGCCCACGAGCGACCAGATGCCCAGAGCCGCACGCACCAGGAAGAACATGATGCCCTGCGCGCCGCCGCGGTACTGCGTCGGGAACAGCTCGGTGCCCCACAGCGCGTAGAAGCACTGCGCGGAGAAGCCAGCGGAAACGCCCCACAGGATAACGTAGGCCCACAGGCACCAGCCCATGGAGTCGGTGGTGCCGTTGTTCAGCGCCAGGCCGAAGACGGCGATGCAGACCCAGGAGATGAGCGCGAGCAGCGCGGAAGCGCCGAACAGCACGCGATGGGAAACCTTGTCGCCGAACTTGGAGAAGATGGCCAGCGAGCAGACCGCGACGAGCACCCACTGCACGACGCCGAGCAGGCTCTGACCGGTGGAGTCGATGTTGCCGGCGGCGGCGTAGAGGTAGGGCATGAACTGGCCGTTGGTGCCGGCGGCCAGGTTCCAGGTCAGGTACACGGCGACCAGGAAGATGATGGTCTTCACGTTGATGGGGTTCTTCAGCGCGTTGGCCATCATGGCGCCGAAGGATTCCTTGTTGGCGGCATCGGCTTCCTGGTTCTTCGCAGCCCAGTCAGCGGATTCCTGCAGCTGACGCTGGAGGTTCCAGGCGACGAGCGCCACGACCAGCAGCACCAGGAACAAGAGGCGCGTGGCCAGAAGGCCGTCGAAGGGACCGTAGGTGCCGGCCGGCAGAAGCGTCGTGCCGTCGGCGGCGAAGCCGGGCAGGACGAACGACAGGCCGAGCGACAGGATGAAGATGATGGCCGGGCCGCAGCTCCAGGCGAACTGGCTGATGCCGATGTTGGAGGCGCGGTTGGTGGATGCGGACGTCTCGGAGATGTAGCTCCAGGAGGCCGGCACGCCGGCGCCGACCGACAATCCGGAAAGCACGACGCCCACGACGACCATGGGCAGGTTCACCGCGCACATGGCCACGGCGACGCCCAAGGCGTACACGAGCAGGTTGTACTTGTAGATGATCGTGCGGCCGTACTTGTCGGTCAGAAAGCCGCCGATCAGGGCACCGACGGCGGCGCCGAAGGCGTTCGCGCCGATAGCGCCGAGGATAGAGGTCCACATCGAGCCGAAGCCGAATGCGGCCGCCCACGCCGTGAGCGCCACGGAGGACGCCACGATGCAGCCGGAGTCGAGGAAGTTCGTCAGGGACACCGCGATGGTGCCCTTACGTTCCTGCGATAGTGCCATTGTTCTTACCTTTCTAAATATGCCCACCGCCAGCCACTTTACTGACGGTTGTCGCCTTGGGTGGAGCTAGTCCAGGAAGCTCTCGTTGACGGAAAGCTTGAAATCGCGAGCGATGGCGCGCAGGCCCTCGTCGGTGATGGTGTTCATGAAGTCGTCGGAGCCGCCGTTCATGGTGCGGGCCTCGGCATAGACCGCCGCGGCCTTCTCGATGGTGTGCATGAGGCCGAACGTGGTGTCGAAGTCGGGGCCGGAGCAGAACAGGCCGTGCTGCGCCCAGATGGCCGCATCGTAGGTCTTCATGAGCTCGCTGGTCGCCTGGGCGATCTCGGCGCCGCCGGGGACCATCCACGGCACGACGCCGACGCCGGCCGGGAACACGACGATGCACTCGGTCATGGCCTTCCACAGCGCGCGGGAGATGGTGCGCGCGTCAAGCGGCATGACGAAGGTCAGCGCGATGACGTTCTGCGGATGCGCGTGGTAGATGACGCGGCAGGCGTCGTCGGTGGCCTTCATGCGCACGGAGTGGTTCATGAAGTGCGTCGGGAACTCGGAGGTGGGAACGCCGCCGTCCTTGAGGCCCCACACGATGCGCCACGCGTCGCCGGTCTCGTTGATCTCGACGATGCCGACGTTGTGCGCCGGGTCGAGCGGGACGTTGCGCATGTAGCGGCCGGAGCCCGTGGTGGCGAAGAACGCGCCGGCGAGGTTGTCGGCCTGCACGCCCATGGACACCCAGCTGGAGGGGTTGTCGTAGAAGAACGGGCGGCACGCGGCCACCTCGGAGTCGGTCATGCGGTAGGTCAGGTTGCCGCCGTTGCGCTCGTGCCAACCCTGATCCCAGCCGTCGGCGCACACGCGCACGAAGGCCTTCATGAAGGACTGCTGCTCCACGGCCACACCGGAAACCGCGCCCTTTGCAGCGGAAACGCCTTTGTCCAGCACGCCCTGCGCGGCATTCGCGCCGCGACCGAGCACATCCTGAGCGCTATCGAGGATACCCATTGAGAAACCTTTCATGAGGTGCGCCATATCTTATGCGCACGATTGCAAAACCGGAGGCGAGGCATGAGCCCAACGCCCCGCGAAACGGCCCGCCGCCGCGCCGAAGGGACGGCGACGGGCCGGAAACGCCTTAACTTGTAGCGCCGCTCGCCAAGCGGCATGGAAACTGCGGTGGCATCTTGGGAAAACGGGCCCTAGCGGGGCTCGTAGACCTTCACGTCGAACGACGAGCGGATGGCGTCGCGCGCCTGCTGCAGGTCGTCGAACTCCCCCGCGCCGATCATCTGCACGACGAGGTTGCCCAGGCTCGTTCCCTCGATGGGGCCCGCGTACACAGCAAGCTTGCACGCATCGGCCGTCAACTGGTTGAGGTAGGCGTCCTGGCATCCGCCGCCGACGATGTTGATGGACGTGTACGTGCGCCCGGTCAAGGCCGAAAGCTCGGCGATGGAGTCGGCGTAGCAGCTGGTCAGGCTGGCGTACACACAGCGCATGATCTCGCCGACGCCCTCGGGCACCTCTTGGCCGGTCTCGCGGCAGGCCTGCTTGATCTCCTCGATCATGGAATCGGGGGCGAGGAAGCGGTCGTCGTTGACGTTTACGTGGGGAGCCGGGGCGTCCGCGCGCGCGTCGGCCTCGCGGGTGGCGTCGATCAGGTCGCCGAAGCCCCACTGCTTGTCGGCCAGCTCGTGGCCGGCGCCCTTGCCCGCGACGTAGTCGACGCCGTTGAGCTCGCGGCGGATGGACTGGATCATCCACAGGCCCATGATGTTCTTCAAGAAGCGGTAGCGCTTCTGGTAGCCGCCCTCGTTCGTGAAGTTCTGGAAGCGGCTCGCATCGGTGGTGATGGGGCCTTCGTGCTCGACGCCGAGCAGGCTCCACGTGCCGCTCGACAGGTACACGGCCTCGGCATCGCGCGCGGGAACGGCCAAAAACGCCGAACCGGTGTCGTGCGTCGCTGGGAGCATGACCTGGGCGTCAAAGCCCACGCGGGCCTGCACTTCGGGGGTGAGACCCCCGAGCACGGTACCGGGCATGGCCACCGCATCGAAGATGCGCTCGGGGGCGCCCACGGCCTCGAGCACGCGACCGTCCCACGCGCAGGTGCGGGCGTTGAGCAGGTTCGTGGTGGTGGCGTTGGTGTATTCGTTGACCGCCTTGCCGGTGAGCAGGAAGTTCAGATACTCGGGGATCATGAGGAAGCGATCGGCCGCCTCAAGCTCCTCGGGCCGCTCCGCCGAAAGGGCCGCGAACTGGTACACGGTGTTGAAGGGCTGGCGCTGGATACCACAGGCGCGGTAGAGGTTTTCCAGGCCGACGCGGCGGTCGACCTGCGAAACCACCGCAGCCGTGCGGGAGTCGCGATAGGCGACGGCGTCGCCGATGCGTTCGCCCGCAGCGTCGATGAGCACGAAGTCCACACCCCAGGTGTCGATGCCGATCGTGTGGGGAACCTTGCCCGCCTTCGCGCACTTCTCCAAGCCGATGAGCACGTTTTCCCAGATCATGTCGATATCCCAGCAATCGTGCCCGCGGCGGCGCACCTGCACGTTGTCGAATCGGTGCACTTCCTCGAGCTCGATGCGGCCATCGCTGACGCTCCCGAGCACGTGACGGCCGCTGGAGGCCCCGATGTCGATAGCGAGATAGTAACGGGTATCGGACATCAGCGATCCTCCTCGTTTTCGGTTGCCGGCACCGCGGCGCCCGTCGGCAGCGCCTCGTCGCGGATCTGCACGACGTACATGACGTTCGTTGCGGCGACGGAGCCGGGAAGCCCCTCGCCGGTGGTGACGGCCGGGCTGGTGGCGCGGTCGCCCGCCGTGAACACGGCGACGTCGCCGGGCTGCACGTAGCCGTGCGCGACCACGGCGTCGCGAGCGTTGTCCACGACATGCAGCATGTCGCCCTGCACGTCGCCGAGCATGGGGGTGACGCCCCAATGGATCTGCTGCTGGCGCATGACGCGCGGCGACGGGGTCACGGCGTAGATGGGCACGCGCGGGCGCAGGTTGGACACCAAACGCGAGGTGCGGCCCGACATAGTGGGCGCCACGATGCAGGCGGCGTTCACGTTTTCGGCCGTCTGAACGGCGGCGATGCCAACGGCGAGCGCGACGCGGGCGCGAACGCGGTTGCGATCGGGCGTGCGCTCGTCGAACAGATAGGGCTCGGAAGCCTCGGCGATGCGCGAGAGCATCTGCACGGCCGGCACGGGATAGCGCCCGCATGCGGTTTCGCCGGACAGCATGACGGCGTCGGTGCCGTCGTAGATGGCGTTGGCGACGTCCCCTACTTCCGCGCGCGTCGGGCGGGGGTTGCGCATCATGGAATCGAGCATCTGCGTCGCCGTGATGACCGGCTTCGACGCGCGGTTGCAGGCGCGGATGATGCCCTTCTGGATATGCGGGACCTTATGGGCCGGAACCTCCACGCCCAGATCCCCGCGGGCGATCATGATGCCGTCGGAGGCCTCGATGATCTCGTTGATGTTCTCGACGGCCTCCGAGCATTCGATCTTGGAGATGAACGAGATGCTCTCGCCGCCGTTTTCGTCAAGGAACGCGCGGATCTCGCGGACGCCGGCGGCGTCGCGGATGAAGGAAGCGGCCACGAAGTCGACGTCCTGCTCGATGCCGAACAGCAGATCGGCGCGATCCTCGTCGGTCATGACCGGCAAGGGGGCGGAAACGCCGGGCAGGTTGATGGACTTGCGCTCGCCCAGCACGCCGGAATTCTGCACGGTGCAGCGGATGTCGGTGCCCTCGACGCAATCGACCGCAAGCTCGATGAGGCCGTCGTCGACAAGGATGGTGGTGCCGGGCTCGACCACTTCGGAAAGCCCCTTGCACGTCTGCGTCACCACGCGGTCGGTGCCGGCGACCTCGCGCTCGGTGAGGGTGAAGGCGCTGCCGGCCATCAGCTGCACAGCGGTATGGTCCGCAAGCATGCCCGTGCGGATTTCGGGGCCCTTGGTGTCAAGCAGCACGGCGCAGGGCGAATCGAGCTCGCGGCGAACCTTGCGCAAGCGCTCCATGCGCGCGCGCTGCTCTTCCCGACTGCCATGCGAGAAATTGAATCGAGCGACGTCCATGCCCGCGTTGATAAGCCCCTTGAGCGTCGATTCGCTGTCGACGGCCGGGCCAAGCGTGCAGACGATTTTCGTTCGTTTTGCCATGCATCCTCCAGACGCTCTCGCGCTTTTGCACTCTCGTGCTCGAAACTATACCGCTAATTTCGGTTGAATTCTTCGGTGAACGGGAGAACACCATAGACGGACTGCGGCATGATGCGCACACATAACGAAAATAGCATGCGTTCGTATAGCCGTTCGCGGTATCGGTGGAGCAGATACCGCGAAACCTCCTAGCGCTCCTGCAGCCCGCAAGGAGCGTCAAGGCCGCGCTGCGGGCGCTTCGCGATCAACGCGTAGGCGACCACGCAGGCCCCGGCGATGATAAGGGGCACGCTGAGCACCTGCCCCATGGTGAGCCATCCGCCCCACAGGTAGCCGATCTGCGCGTCGGGCTGGCGCACGAACTCGATGAGGAAGCGAAAGCACCCGTACAGCACCAGGAAAATGCCCAGGAAGGTCCCCTGCGCGCGCGGCGGGCGCTTGCGGGAGAGCAGATAGAGGACGCAGAACAAGACGACGCCCTCGAGCAGCGCCTCGTAAAGCTGGGAGGGATGGCGAGGTGCGGCGCCCGCGCTTCCTCCGAACACCACGCCCCAGGCAAGGTCGGTCGGCGCGCCCCACAGCTCGCCGTTGACGAAGTTCGCGCAGCGTCCGAAAAACAAGCCGATCGGCGCCGCGATGCAACCGAGGTCGGCAAGCGTGAGATACGGGATCCCCGTGAAGCGCGACGCCGCAACGCCCGAGACGAGCGCGCCGATGAGCCCCCCATGGAAGCTCATGCCCCCGTGGTTGAAGGCGAGGATCTCGAGCGGGTGGGCGAAGTAGTAGCCGTCGCCGTACACCAGCACGTAGCCGAGCCTTCCCCCGACGATGACGCCGACGATGACGCACAGCATGATGGTGAGCAGCGAATCGGTGTCGACGCGCACGCCCCAACGCTTCGAGGTGCGCCACAGCACGAGCGCGGCGCAAACGAAGCCCGCGATGTAGGCCAAGCCGTACCAGCGCACCGTGATCGGCCCCCAAGACAGCGCGATGGGGTCGAGCGATTGGTAGATATCGTTGAGCATGGGATTTCCTTCCCGCCTGCGCGGTGAAGATGAAAACTAGCGAAGACCGCCCGCGCCGATTTCGATGGCGGCGAAATGCAGCTCTTCGCGCATGTCGTGCGGGATGGGCTGCAGAAGGGACGAGAGCGTGCCGCAATGCGGGCAGCGGACGCCGAAGAGGGCAAGATCGCTGCGAAGCACCATGACCGATTCGTAGGCGTGCAGGTCAAGGGAGCGCGCGCCGCACTTCGCGCATGCGATGGGTGCAGCTGTTGCCATGGCGTCTCCTTCCCTCGACGTTGCGTGATGCCCTACAGGAGGAACCGGTTGGGGTTGCCCTGACGCTCGACGCCTTTCCCGGCACGATCGGCCACGTCAGGCCCCTGATCCAAAAAGAACTCGCAGAAGCGGCATATCTCCTTGCTCGCCGCATCGTAGTCGCGATGCGGGTTGAGCAAGCGGCCGTAATCCGTGCAAACCACGTGGGTGGGCCGAAAGCAAGCGGCGAAGTGGCAATCGGCGGGGCACGGCTCGCCGGGGATGTTGTGCGGGCAGCGCGAGCTCATCTCCTCGTCGTCCGCGCATCCGCGCAGCTCCCAACATGCCATAACGCCGATCCCCTTCCCCGCTTGCTTCTTGCTACCCGAGTGTTACATCACGGCCGGAACGACGCGCGTCACGCCGGGGACGCGCTCCTTCAGGATGCGCTCCACGCCGTTGGCAAGCGTCATCTGGGACATCGGGCAGCCCTTGCAAGCGCCCTGCAGCTCGACGGTCACCACGCCGTCCTCGTCGACGTCCACCAGCTTCACGTCGCCGCCGTCTGCCTGCAGGCTCGGACGGATGAGCTCGAGCACGGATGCGACTTCGTTCTTATCAACCATGGGGTTGCTCCTTTGCATAACGGTAGGTCTTGCTTGGGCTTGATTCTAACACACGCCCCCGGGAAGCTCCGATTAATTCCGCCAGCCCGCGCGCGGCCGGCAAGGCGGCCTCGACCGGCACGGTGCGCGCCTGCGCGGCTACGACGAGGGCTTCCAATCCTTGCCGAGGATGACGAGCACGTCGGTGTTGTACGTGTACGACCCGGTGTTCTGCACCGCGCGGCCCACGCCCATGGCCGCGATGGCGGTGTTGGCCTGGTCGAGCTGATCATCGTCGTCGTAGATGACGAGCGTCTCGTTGTAGGCGGCGGTGTCGGTGTTGCCGGTTTCGGTGACGTCGAAGCCCTTGCCGTTGAGCGCGGACTGCATGGACGCCGCCGCGCCGGTGATGCCGCTGCCGTTGCGGACGGTGAGCGTGAAGCTCGCCGGATCGACCGTGGCGACCTGTTCGGTGGTAGAAGGATCCTCGCCGGCCTCCACGCGCTCCATCATGGAGGAAAGCTTGGAAGTCGAAACCGTGTACGTCGAGGTGCCGCCGTCGTCGGAGACGTAGCCGGGGATGAGCGCGGCCTTGACGTCCGCGGCCGAGATGCCCTTGAGAGAATCCGCGAGGGAAAGCATGTCCGAAGAGCTCACGTCGGTCCCGAACGTGCCGCCCACCTTGTCGAGCAGCGAGACGAGCGCCGTCTTGCCGCTGCCGAGCATCGACAGCGAGACCTGGGTGAGCAGCTGTTCGCGAAACGACGCCTGCGTTACGGTCGGGCTTTGGTAGTTCGAGGCGCGGGCCAGCGTCAGCGCGGCGGCGCCCGAAAGCGTCTGTTCGCCGGCGGGCAGGTAGATGTCGCCCGCGCGCGGGTCGTCGACCTCTTCGCTGAGGTTGACGCTCACGCCGCCGATCGCATCGACGAGCGAGACGATTCCCTGCGCGTCTATCTTCACGAAATGGTTCACCTGCACGCTGCAAAGCGAGTTCACGGCGCTGATAAGCGCGGCATCGCCGTCGATGGCGGACGCCTCGCGCAACGGGTGGTATTTCCCGTCCTTGAGCGAGACTTGCACGCTCGAGGGGATGGCCAGGATGGTGACCGCGTTGGATTGCGCATCGGTGCGCACCAAGGCGAACGCGTCGGGCCCATCTTCGGAATAGGGCATGCCCGCAAGGTCGAGGTCGGCGGCGACGAGCGTGTAGAACGCCTCCCCCGACTTCGCCGTGGCAAGCGCGCCCTTCGCGTCGGAATCGGAAAGCCCCAGCTTGCTGTCAAGGCTGCCGAACAGCGTGAAGGACCCCACCCCGATGGCCACCGCCGCCAAAACGGCGACGACGGCGAGCGCGACGGCGACGCGGCGGGCGACGAAGCGTCGCTTCACGCCCGGCGAGAACTCGAGCCTTCCGGCGTTGCCCGCCCGCCCAACGGGGCCGGTGGCCGCGGGCATGACGTTGCGCACGTAGCCGCGCTGCGCCCGCTTTTGGCGGCGCGGGCTGGAAAACCCCACGCGGTCGGCGTTCATATGCTCGGGGCGAAGCTTCTGCACGTGCGTGCCGAGCGTTGCCGAGCGCATGCGGCGCGACGTGAGCTTCGAGTTGATGGCGTTGATGTTGTTGCGACGACGGGGCATGTGCGTTTCGGCCTTTCCTGCACGCAGATAAGCTTAGACGAGGGTGCGACGTGAAACGTTCGCGCCGAGAGAGGCCAGCTTCCCGCAATAGTCCTCGTAGCCGCGATCGATGTGCGCGATGTTGTGCACGCGGGTTTCGCCCTCTGCGGCGATGCCGGCGAGCACGAGGGCCGCCCCCGCGCGCAGGTCGGTCGAGGAGA